>LNDO01000056.1 GCA_001465025.1 Pseudomonas sp. Ga0074129 | reverse complement strand
GGCGTCGGCGAAGGTCATCTGCTTCATCGGAAAACTCAGCGGGTGGAATCCGGGTATTTTGCCAAAATCAGGAAGTCTTTTTCAGAGTTTCCCTAACAGAGCGATACGCATAACGATGTCCTCAGAATAAATCGATGCCAACAGCTCAAACCTGCCCAAGAGCAGGCAGCGCCAGCATCAGCGGATGAATGATGACATTCAAGGCGGCTGGGGGACGCTAATGGGTTGGCCGCTGACATCTAAGGCCCCGAAAATGCCTGAAAGGATCAAACACCAGGGGGCATTAAGTAAGAAGGGTTAACGCGCCACAATCAACGGGTGGCCGCGTTCAGGATGTTGCTGCACCAGCACTTCAAGGCCAAATACTGCCTGCAGCGGCTCGGCGCGCAAGACTTCTTGCGGGGTGCCCAAGGCATGGGGTCTGCCACGCTCCAGCAGCAGCAGCCGATCACAGTAGCGAGCCGCCAGGTTGAGGTCATGCAGAATCACCAGCACCGCAGCGCCCTGCTCAACCACCGCGCGGGTGGCCTGTAGGGTGGTGTGTTGGTGCAATGGATCAAGCATGGACGTGGGTTCATCCAGCAGTAGCACCTGCCCTTCCCCACCGGGCCACAGCTGCGCCAATACGCGCGCCAGGTGCACACGCTGACGTTCGCCACCGGATAAAGCCAAGTAACTGCGACCAGCCAAGTGCAGAGCGTCGGCCGCTTCGAGTGCTTGCTTGATGATCTGCGCATCGCGTACACGGCCGCTGGCATGGGGTAAACGGCCCATGCCCACCACCTCTTCCACGCGAAAGGAAAAATTAAGCGTTGAGGTTTGCGGCAATACGGCTAACCGTTGAGCGCGCTCGCTACCGGGCCAGTCTTGCAAGCGGCGCTGATCCAGCCAGATATCGCCATGACTCGGCTGTAACTCACCGCACAACGCGCCCAGCAAGGTGCTTTTGCCCGCGCCGTTAGGCCCCAGCACGCCCAGTACTTCGCCGGGGCGCAACTCCAGATTGATGTCGGCCAATACCGTGCACGGGCCGCGCTGTACCGCCAGATTCTCTGCGCGCAGCATCAGGTACGCCCCCGCAACAGCAAGTAAAGGAAGAACGGCGCACCTATCAGCGCCGTGACGATACCAATCGGCAACTCGGCTGGAGCCAGCACCAATCGCGCCGCCAGATCAGCCAGCAGCAGCAAGCTCGCTCCGGCCAAGGCTGACGCCGGAAGTAGAACGCGGTGATCGGGCCCCACCAGCAACCGCACCAAATGCGGCACCACCAGCCCGATAAAGCCGATCATCCCGGCGGCAGCCACCGCCGCGCCGACACCCAGTGCCGTGCAGAACACCAGCTCAGCCTTGACCCGCTCCACCGCAAACCCCAAGTGACGCGCTTCCGACTCGCCCAGCAGCAAGGCATTCAAGGCCTTGGCCCGGCGCGGCAACCACAGCACCACCACCACAGTAACCAGCAACAGCGGCCATAAGCGGCTGTAACTGGCCCCATTGAGGCTGCCCAAGTTCCAGAACGTCAGGGTGCGTAAGGTGGCGTCATCGGCCAAATAGGTGAACAGACCAATGGCCGCACCGGCCAGCGCCGTTAGGGCGATACCGGCGAGCAACATGGTGGCCACATTGGTTTCCCCGTCGCGCCGCCCCAGACGGTAAACCAGCGCGGTCACCCCCAGCCCGCCAATAAAGGCAAAGAGCGAGAGCAGATAAGGCGCAAACACCTCCGGCAAACCGCCCATGGCCGCACCGCCAACAATCGCGATGGCCGCGCCCAGCGCAGCGCCACTGGAAACACCGATCAGGCCGGGATCAGCCAATGGATTACGAAACAGCCCCTGCATAGCCACGCCGCACAGAGCCAACACCGCACCGACCAGCAAGCCCAGCAGAGTGCGCGGAAGGCGGATCTGCCCGAGGATCAGTTCAGCCTGCTCCAAACCCTCACTGGCCACAGGCAAGCCGAGCAGGCGCAACGCGGCCTGCAGCGTATCGAGCAAGGGCAAGCTGACCGGCCCCAGGGCCAGTGACAACCAGAGCGCAAGCACCAGCAGCAGGCTCAGTGCAATAAACAGTGAGCGCGGACGAACAACAGGATTCATGGCGTTTGCTTAGCGTTAGCGATCAGGGGTTGGCTGGCAGGATAAAAGGCTGCGGACAAGGCCGCCAGCCCATCCGGCAAACGCGGCCCTAAACCACCGACCAATAAGGTTGGATCGAGCATAACCAAACGCTGATTGCGTGCGGCGCGGGTGGCGGCCAATGCCGGGTTCTGTTTCAACAGAGCATCCCGTGCTGCATCACCGGCCAGGCTGCGGTCAGCGATGATCACCACCTCAGGGTCCAGCGCCAACAGGGCTTCGGTCGACAAGGTTTTATAACCCGTATGGCTGGCCAGGTTGCGCCCACCAGCATGTTCAATCAGCCAATCAGCGGCGCTCGCCTTGCCGCCCGCCAAAGGGCTACCGCCGGCATGGCCGAGCAGCAACAGCACACCCGGAGCGGGCTGCTGACGTTGCGCCGCTTGCAACCAGTCGGCCTGCTGCTGGAGCCGATGCTGATAAGCGGCAAATGCCTGATCGGCGCGCTGCGGCTCACCCAATAGCGCGCCCAGGCGCTGCAGATTGCGCTGTAGGCTGTCCAGGTCCGGCGTGGATGAGAGCATTTCCACCTGCACACCGGCACCGCGCAACTGCGCCAGCACAGGCGGCGGGCCCATTTCCTCGCTGCCGATCAGCACTTCCGGGCGCAGCGCCAGCATGCCCTCTGCAGCCAATTGACGTTGATAACCGATGCTGGGCAACTCACGCAGTGAGACGGGGTGTTGGCTGGTGCTGTCCACACCGACCAGATGCTTCTCCCCGCCCAGCACCACCACCCATTCACTGAGCGAACCGCCGGAACTGATCCAGCGTTGTGGCAATGGCTCGGCGGCCAGGACGGAAGCAGACGAACACAGACTCACCCACAGGGCGAGCAAAGCACTAAGGCGATTCATGATGGGCCTCAAGAAGAATACGACTGTCCTGAATGCCCTGCTGCTGCAGCAAGGCCATCAGGTCGAGAAATGCCGTCAGCGGTGCCTGACGATCCAGCGCGAGGTCCAGGCTGGCGTTGCTGTTGGCCGTAAAGGCCTGTTTCAGCTCAGCGCGTAACGCTGGGAAATCGGCCTGCTGCACACCGTTGAAATGCCAATGACCGTCGGCTGTAAGCTGTATCTGCAAACGCTCACTTTTACCGGCGCTCGCGGCTGGCAGCGCTTCATCGCTCTGCGGCAGCTGCAAGGGCAACTCCAGCAGCGGCGTTTGCGCGGTGAGCATAAAGAACACCAGCACAATGAAAATCACATCAAGCAGCGGCGTCAGATCCGGCAGCAGGTTGCTTTGTGAGCTGGAGGCGGCGGGCAAGCGAATCACGACAGCACCCAACGTGCCGCGCGTTGATCGCCTTGCAGCTCGATATCCAAACCATCAAGGGCCAACTGGCAGCGATTAAGCAGCGCCTGCACACCTTCAAGGTAGCGTTCCGCCCAGAGCGCAAAGCCCTGCCCGGCCGCCAACGCCGGAATGGCAATCAGCAGCCCCCAGACCGTGGTGTAAAGCGCCTGCCACAGGCCATCGGCCAGCAGTGCCGGGGTCACGGCGGTATTTTGCCCGGCGATGGAGGAGAACATTTCCAGCATGCCCAACACCGTACCGAGCAGGCCGAGCATTGGTGCCAGCATGCCAATCAACTGCAACAACCGCAGTTGCCGGTGCAGGCGCTGTCGTTCTTCCAGCAGCCAGCAGCCGAGCAGCTCTTCACGCTGCAGCGCTGGCAAGGCGCTGTGCTTGAGCAGCAGCGCCAGGCCATAGCGCCAGCCATGTGCACGCCCTTGGCACTGTTCACGGTCACAGGTGCGGCAGGCGCTGACCGCCGCACGTGCTGCTGCCTGACTGAGCGGTTGCAAGCCGATAAACAGCCACAACCGCTCCAGAATCAGCGCCAGTGCCAACAAGGAACATAGCGCCAGCGGCCAGCCCAGTGGCCCCATCGCACTCCACCACTGGCTCATGTCAGCCCTCCAGTGCTGGCGCGCTTTCGGCCAGATCGCGCCAATCTTCACGCTCAGGGATGCCCGGTTTGCGTGCGCCAAACAGCTGCACGACCAGCTCACCTTCAGCGTCAAAGGCTTCCCAACTGGTGATCACGCCATCGGTGCTGGGTTTGCGTACGCGCCACAGCTCGGTCACACCCTTGGTTTGCAGGTGCAAATTGAACTCGGCATCCAGCACGTTGAACCAAGTGTCCATCCAGCGCAGGTTGCTGACCGGACCGGTATGAATCTGAATGCAGTGACGGTTACCGACGAACACCATGATCGGCACTTCACGGGCACCGGCTTGCTCCAGCAAGGTCGGCAGTTCGCTCACCGCCAGCGGCTCGGCCCACTCACGCCCAGCCAAACGCAGTGCCTGCGTGCGGGTTGTGCCGTGCTTTTTCAGCAAAGCGAAGAAATGGTGGGTGTCTTTCAAGGTCGACCAGCCCACACGCAGGCTGTTCACATCCACCAACGCGTCCGGCTGAACGGATTCGGCCTGCGGCAGTGGGCGCAGCTCCAGATCGGCGCTCTGTTCGACCATACGCATGCGCTCCAACAAGGGTGCCCAAGCATCCAGTTGGCTATCCTCGGTGAGAAACACTTTATGCACCGCAACGCCCTGGCGATCGAATACCTGAATGCTGCGCTGCACGCCTTTGCCCGTTTGTTCCTCAATGGCGAACACACTGGCCCAACCGGCGAGGAATAAACGCAGATCGATATCGGCCGACACCACCAACCCCATCTGCCCGTTGGCCATCACCGTGACCTCGCGGTAATAGCCTTTGCGCTCGTGCACGCAATGCTCGTTGCGGGTCAGCGCCATCACATAACCCAGCTCGCCGAGAGCAGGCAGCAACTGCGCCCAATCCGGTTGCAGACGCAGGGTATCGACGCCAATACGGCTTGCGACCAACTCCGCCTCACTCACCGCCAAACGCTCGGCGGCGTCACGGGCGCGCAAACGCGGCTGCTCGCTGCGCAGCACCTGCCAGGCCAGGTACAGATCATTCGGGGTTGCGGCGGACTGGGTTTGTGTATTCATCAAAAACTCCTCACGGGTTAATTAACGGCTCGCCGTCAAAGCGAACTGAATAGGTATTTGCACGCGACTGGGCACGGCCTGCCCGCCGGTTGTCTCTGGGAGAAAACGCCATTTGGCAACGGCCTCAAGCGCGGCGCGGTCGAGGCTGTCCACACCGGACGAGCGCAGCACATTGACGCTGCGTTGTTGGCCGCGCGCGTCGAGTCGCACTTCAACCAGCACCACGCCCTGTTGATTACGACGGCGGGCCTGGGAGGGATAACTCGGCTGGCGTGGCGGTTCGAGAAAGCTCGGTTGGCTGCTAAGCACCTCCACAGGCGCTGACGGCGCAGCCGGTTTGGCCGGTTCGCGCTCAACAGCTGCCGCGGCAACGACCTTCGCCGCCGCAGGTGCAGCCTGAGCCGGGGCCGATACGGTCGGTGGCGCAGAGGGCTTGGGCGGACTCACCACCGGCTCCGGGTTACGGGGTTTTGGCGTCACCAACGGACGCGCGGCAACCGGCGGTTTAGTCGCAACAGCGGGCTGCGGTTTGGGCAGCGACTGCAACTGCACAGGCTCGCTCGGGACGGGAGCAGGCGCGACTGACTGCAATACGGCGGACAGGCGCAACACCTGTGGCGCTTCACTGACCGGCATTGCCGCAGGCGAACGTGGATGCGTGCCATGCAGCAGCCAACCGGCGGCATGCAGCGCCAGCGAAAGCAGCAAAAAAAGCGATACACGCAGCATGAATGCACTCAAACCAAACAACGATGAATCTATTTGATAATTATTTGCATTCTCATGTCAATCTCGTTTAGGTTTGCCGCCGATGCCAACTTGGTGGTCACAGAAACCACCCGCAACGTCCCTGGAGTCCCCATGTACAGAAGTCCTCCATTTGCCCGTCGCCCCTTGCTTGCCCTGCTGCTGCTCAGCCCTTCGCTGGCACTCGCCGCCGATAAAACACCAACGCAGTTCGACACCATTACCGTGACCGCCACGCGTACCGAGCAAACGCTCGACCAGGTGCCCAACACCGTTTCGGTGCAGACCGAGCGCGACATTGATCAGAACAACATCAAAGACATCAAAGACCTGGTGCGCTACGAACCAGGTGTCACCGTCAGCGGCACCGGCAGCCGCTTTGGCCTGAGCGGTTTCAACATTCGTGGCATCGGCGGTAACCGCGTGTTGACGCAAGTGGATGGCACCAGCGTGCCCGGGGAATTTGCCTTTGGCCCATTCCAGAATGCCCGTCGCAACTACATTGATCTGGACACGGTGAAACAAGTTGAAATCATTCGTGGCCCAGCCTCGTCGCTCTACGGCAGCGATGCCATCGGCGGCGTGGTCAGCTTTATCACCAAAGACGCAGCCGACTATCTGGATGAAGGCGACGATACCTATGCCCGCCTGAAAACCGGTTACGACAGTTCAGACAAAAGCTGGCTGAAAAGCGCAACCCTGGTTGGGCGCACCGGGCCGGTGGATGGCCTGCTGCAATTGAGCCATCGTGGCGGGCACGAAGTGGCCACGCACAGCGGTAATGGCGGCATCGGCAACGGCCGTGGTGACGCCAACCCGCAAGACGTTAGCGAAGACAATCTGCTGGTAAAAACGGCCTGAATTCAACCCATAAGTGCAACGCTCACCCCTGCATACACTTCGTACGGTGTCTTCCAGCCCAGGCGTTTGCGTGGGCGTAAATTGATCTTCG
>LNDO01000055.1 GCA_001465025.1 Pseudomonas sp. Ga0074129 | reverse complement strand
GGTAGACTTATCCACAGTTGCTGGTAACAAAATCAGCAATCCGCCCTGGGTCAAATTTCAATCGGCAGGGTGGGTCAATTTTCCATCAGCGCCAACAGTGTTGTGCATCATCATGCGTAAGGTGCGCGACATGTCTGCATCCATTTCAGCTTCGGCCACACCGGGCTGCTGAAAATGCAGGATGTAATGGAAGCGCTCAGCATACAGCTGGGCCATGATGGCCGTGGCCGGTTGTTTCGGGCGGCCGCCAAAGGGCACAGCCATGCCCACCACCGCCCGCACCCGCTGTGGCTCCAGCAGGGCCAAATGCCAGGCTATTGGTGCACCCCAGTCATGCCCCACCACACACACCTGCGTGTGCCCCAGTTGATCCATGGCTGCCTGAATGTCCCCACACAGGGTAATAACGTCGTAGGCCGCTGGATCGCGCGGTGCGCTGGTTTGCCCGTAGCCGCGCATTTCCGGCACTAAAACCCGGTAACCTGCGGCGGCAAGCGGCGCAATCTGCTGGCGCCAGGAATGCCAGCATTCGGGGAAGCCATGCAACAGCCAAACAGGCCGCCCCGCCTCGGGGCCGGCGCAGTAAAGACTGAGGTCAATGCCGTTGACCTCAAGCATGACGTGTTCAAGCTGATCCATGTGCACCTCCATTAACTGAGGCCACTATGGCAAAAACGCTGGGCAGGCGCGTGCTGTATTGATCCGCCGAATACACGGCCAACAATCAGCCTTGCGCGGTGCTCCAGTCGATCCACTGCAGCTGCCAGGTCGCCAGAATCAGCAAGCCGAAGCCGATGCGATACCAGGCAAAAACGGCATAGCTGTGGTTGGCAATAAACTTGAGCAACGCCCGCACGGCAATCATGGCGAAGATAAAGGAGGTGACAAAGCCAATGGCAAAAACCGCAAAGTCGTCCGCCTGGAAGTAGTCGCGGTACTTGTAACCTGAGTAAACCGCCGCCCCAACCATGGTCGGCATGGCCAAGAAGAACGAAAACTCGGTGGCTGCTTTACGTGACAAGCCAAACAACAGCCCACCAATAATGGTGGCCCCTGAGCGCGAGGTGCCGGGGATCATGGCCAGGCATTGGGCAAAGCCAATCTTCAGGGCGTGCTTCCAGGTCATGTCATCGACAGTTTCAGCTTCAATGCTGTGCTGACGGCGCTCCGCCCACAGCATGATCACACCCCCAACAACCAGCGCAACGGCGACGGTGATGGGGTTGAACAAGTAGTGATGAATCAAGTCGGCAAATAAGACGCCCAGCGCCACGGCGGGTAGGAAGGCGATCAGCAAATTGGCCGTGAAACGCTGCGCTTGCGGCTCTTTGTGCACGTTAACAACGATGCTCAGCACCTTTCGCCGGTATTCCCACACCACCGCCAAAATCGCACCCAATTGAATAATGATATTGAAGGCCATTGCCCGCTCACCGCCAAAACCGATCAGGTCGGCGACGATAATCTGGTGCCCGGTGCTGGAGATCGGCAAAAACTCGGTCAGCCCCTCGACCACACCCAGAATAAAAGCCTGGAAGGCAACCCAAAGATCCATTTCACACTCCTAGCAATCAAATGAACCGACACACGGCACTCTCTCCAAGTGCTCGCATGAGGTGTGGCAACGCGGCCAGACACAACTTCGGTTAGAACTTAGAAAACCCTTAAATCAGTGACTTATGCAGGGCGACTGGCGATGCTAGCAGAGTTGGCATTGCAGTGGCGCGAGGGCAAGCAGCAGTTCAGCCTGAATAAGGGGCATTGCTGGCCGATAAAGCGCCACAAAGAGCCTGCTCAGGGCGTCAATTGACCTACTGTTTACGGTATTAGTCATGCACTCATTGACCAAACGCCGCATGTGATCTGCGGCACTCAAGTGACATCCCAGTATGAATCACACAAATTCGGGAAGTGCTCACCCATGAACAGCTTACGTAGCTTGCCAATCAATCGCCGTCTCTGGCTCATTCTCTGCGTTGCCATTGCAATGCTGGTGATTCAAGGCGTGCTGTTACTCAAGCAGATTCACACAGACTTACAGGCCGGTAAAAGCGAGAAGACCCAGCATGTGGTGCAAAGTGCGGCCGGCATTCTGGAGCACTTTCACGAATTGGAGCGGGCAGGCACCCTCACCCGTGAACAAGCCCAACAGCAGGCCGCCGCGACAATTCGCAAACTGCGTTACGACGGCCAAGAGTATTTTTGGATCAATGATCAAACTCCCGTAATGATCATGCATCCCGCCAATCCAAAACTTGAGGGGCAAAACCTGTCGGGCTTTAAAGATCCGGACGGCAAGGCTTTGTTTAATGAGATGGTCGCCATCAGCAAGCGCCAGGGTGCTGGACAGGTGGATTACCGCTGGCCTAAGCCTGGCTCTGATGAGCCAGTGCCGAAAGTCTCTTATGTGCAACTGTTCCAACCCTGGGGCTGGATCATCGGCTCTGGGGTTTATGTCGATGATGTCGCCGACGAGTTTCAGCAGCAGGCGATCAGCGCCGTGTTGATTGGTTTACTGATTACCGCGTTGATGGCCGTGTTAGTGGTGCTGATCGTGCGCAGCATCACCCAACCGCTGCAGCAGGCGGTTGAAGCGATGGCCAACATTGCCAGCGGCGATGGTGACCTGACGCGCAACCTCGATACCCATGGCAATGATGAGCTCTCAGCGTTGTCGCGCCACTTCAATATCTTTACTGACAAACTGCGCAAGGTGATCAGCCAGTCGCTTCAGTCTGCCGGCGAGCTCGACACCGCTGCCCGTGACCTCAGCCAGATTGCTGGGCAGGCGCAACAACACAGTGAACAGCAATCGCAGCAGATGGAGCTGGTGGCCACCGCCATCAATGAAGTCACCTACGGCGTGCAGGACGTGGCGAAGAATGCTGAAAACGCCGCCAGCGAGGTCCAGGCCGCCGAAGATCAGGCCCGCCATGGGCAACAGAATATTGAAATCAGCTTGCGCCAGATCAGCGACCTCTCGGCCACCATCAACCAGGCCGTGAGCGTCATTCAGGACCTGGCCCAGGAAAGCACGCAGATCGGCAGCGTGCTTGAGGTGATTCGCTCAATCGCCGAACAAACCAACTTGTTGGCACTCAACGCCGCCATCGAGGCCGCCCGAGCCGGTGAGCAAGGGCGTGGATTTGCGGTGGTCGCCGACGAGGTGCGCCTGCTCGCGCAGCGCACACAAAAATCCACAGCAGAAATTCAAGTGATGATTGAGCGCCTGCAAGGTAACTCCGAAGCAGCCGTTAAAGTCATTAACGACAGCAGCAAAGCGTCGCAACTAACCATTGAGCAGGCCAGCCAGGCTGGCACCAGCTTGACGCAAATAGCCAGCGGCCTGCGCAACCTCAACAGCTTGAATGCTTCAATCGCCAGTGCCACGCTGCAACAGTCGCATGTTGTTGAAGACATCAACCAGAATGTCACCCAGGCCGCCAGCCTGGCTCAGGAGAGTGCCCTGGCTGCACAACAGTCCAGTGCAGCGGGCAAGCAATTGGGACAACTGGCCGAGCAACTCAACCGCCTCTTAAGACAGTTCAAGGTATAAACGCCGATGAGCAGTATGGAACACCAGGAAATCGATCTGAGCAGGCCGCAGAATCAAGACCTGATCTGGGATCTGGACAGCATCGCCCGACGGGAGTTGGCCGAACGCTTTATCAAGCTGTTCGAAAATCGCCTGTGTGTTTACTCCGAGTCAACACGCCAGCTTTACACCAACTATGACCTGCACTTTCCGTCTGACATGGGCCGCAAAATGGTGGTTTTGCCTAACCCTTATGCCTTCCACGACACCCTGCACGGTATCGAGCCACAGGCGATTCGCCGCACCGGGTTGTGCGTACTCCCTGGCGTAGTGCTGCATAAACCCGGTTTGCTGCTGACCTCCATGATTAAGGAAGGTGGCCCAGCCCCCAAAACCATGGCGTTTAAACCGGCATTGGCGCAGATCATCAGTAACCAGAAAAAAGCCGGCGATCTGTTTCTGCCTATCTTGATCAAAGGCGACTTGCGCGAATTCGACCAGCAAATGCCTTATCTGCATTTACACCGCCTACAAATCGCTCGCCTTGATCGTTTGTCAGCGTTCGAGCGTGACGATATTCAGAGCACCATCACGCGCAAACTGCTGATGCTTTATCGCCAAGCCGATAGCCTGAGTTGCCAGTGAGCACTTTTGCTGAACAATAAAAAAGCGGGCATCGGCTACCCGATGCCCGCTCTTGATCGTGTTACGCCGCGCCTACTGTTGGCTGACCCAAAAAACTGCTGTTACAACGCAGATGAGGATCAAGGCAAAAATGGCCTTGGCATCTGCCGCACTGTCAGCCCCTTCTGTTTCACTGTGTTCGCTCATGGACATGCCCTCTTGTTCTGTTTTCGGGTGAGTCGCACTCAGCAGTTAAGACCACAGCCTGCGCTTGCTCAAGCCAGCAAGCTATTTTGGCAAGCAGGCTTATCGCTTTAAGTTCTTTCCATATACTCAAACATCACTTTTGCGCATATCCATGAACTGGTATCTTCCTCGGCCTCCGCCAGGGGTGCGCGGCCGTGCGCGCTGATTAGCTGTCTGAACCGGTTGACGAGGTGGCGAGAAATAGCCCGAAAAAGGCGCAGCGCATCGTCAATAGGTTCTAAAAGCCTGATAACAGGACACCATATGTACGTATATGACCAGTACGACCAACAAATCGTCGAGGACCGCGTCAAGCAGTTCCGCGATCAAACCCGCCGTTATCTGGCTGGCGAGCTGAGCGGCGAAGAATTCCGCCCACTGCGCTTGCAAAATGGCCTCTACGTCCAACGCTTTGCGCCCATGCTGCGTGTGGCCGTGCCCTATGGCCTGATGTCATCAGCACAAGTGCGCATGATGGCCAAAATCGCCCGTGACTACGATAAGGGTTACGCGCACATCAGCACGCGGCAGAACGTGCAGTTCAACTGGCCGGACCTGGAAGACGTACCGGAGATTCTGGCCGAGCTGGCGACCGTGCAGATGCACGCCATTCAGACCAGCGGCAACTGCATTCGCAACACCACCACCGATCAATTCGCCGGTGTGGCCAAAGATGAAATCATCGATCCTCGTCCTTGGTGCGAAATCATTCGCCAGTGGTCGACCTTCCACCCCGAATTCACCCACCTGCCGCGCAAGTTCAAGATTGCCGTCAACGGTGCCGTCGGCGACCGTGCAGCCATTGAAGTGCACGACATCGGCCTGGAAGCTGTCCAGAACGATGCCGGCGAGTTGGGCTTCCGTGTTTCCGTTGGTGGCGGCCTGGGCCGTACGCCAATCGTGGGCAGCTTCATCAACGAATTCCTGCCTTGGCAGCACCTGATCAGCTATCTGGACGCCATCCTGCGTGTGTACAACCGCTACGGCCGCCGTGATAACAAGTACAAGGCACGTATCAAGATTTTGGTCAAAGCACTGACCCCTCAGGTGTTTGCCGAGCGCGTGCATGCTGAATGGGCGCACCTCAAGGATGGTCCAACCACACTGACCGAGGCCGAAGTGGCGCGCGTTAAGGCGCACTTTATCGACCCCGATTACAAAGCTCTGGACGACCAAGACGCGGCTCTCGCTGCGTTGGATGCCGAACACCCGGGCTTTGCCCGCTGGCGCCAACGCAACACCTTCGCGCACAAGAAGCCAGGCTATGTGGCTGTAACCCTGTCACTCAAACCAACCGGTGTTGCACCCGGTGATGTGACAGACAAGCAGTTTGATGCCATCGCTGATCTGGCCGAGCGCTACAGCTTTGCTGAGGTGCGCAACAGTCACAACCAGAACATCATTTTGGCGGATGTCGAGCAGGCGCAGTTGTTCAGCCTGTGGGGCGAGCTGCGCGAGCATGGCTTTGCCACGCCGAACGTCGGCCTGCTGACCGATATCATCTGCTGCCCGGGCGGCGACTTCTGCTCCCTGGCCAACGCCAAATCGATTCCAATTGCCGAAGCCATTCAGCGCCGTTTCGACGACCTGGACTACCTCTTCGACATCGGCAATATCGACCTGAACATTTCCGGCTGCATGAACGCCTGCGGCCACCACCACGTCGGCCATATCGGCATTCTGGGTGTGGATAAGAAAGGTCAGGAGTTCTATCAGGTGTCGCTTGGCGGCAGCGCTGGCCGTGATGCCAGCTTGGCGCAGATCCTTGGCCCATCCTTTGCTGAAGCCGACATGGCCGATGTGATCGACAAGATCATCAAGGTCTATGTCGAGCGCCGCAACGAAGAAGAGAGTTTCCTCGATACCTTCCGCCGTGTTGGTGTCGACCCGTTCAAGGAGCGTGTCTATGCAGCGAATCATTAAAAACGGCCAGCTGGTTGATGAAAGCTGGCATCTGCTGCCCAAAGACGCCACGCTGGACGGCATTTCCAATTGCGATGATCTGATTGTGCCGCTGGCTTTGTGGGTCGATCACAGCACCGCGCTCAAGGCCCGGGATGGCGGCATCGGCGTGTGGCTGGATGCCGGTGAAGAAATCGAAGAGATCGCCGATCAGCTGGATAACTTCCAGGTGATTGCGCTGAACTTCCCGGCCTTCACTGATGGCCGCCACTGCTCCACGGCTTACTTGCTGCGTAACCGCTACGGCTACAAGGGTGAAGTACGCGCCATTGGCGATGTGCTGCGCGACCAACTGTTCTCCTACCAGCGCGTGGGCTTTGATGCCTTCGCCCTGCGTGAAGACAAAGATCCGCTCGACGCCCTGAAAGCCTTTGAGGAGTTCAGCGAGGTATACCAAGCCTCAACGGACCAGCCACTGCCGCTGTTCCGCCGCCGCGCCTGATCAACCTGCTGTAGCAAGCAGCTTAGCGCTATAAAAAAAGGCCACCGCGTAGGTGGCCTTATCGTTTGTGTGCTGCGCTTAAGCCAAATTGACCAGCACTCGCCCAACCTGTTTGCCAGCCAGCACCTGCGCAATGGCGGCAGGTAGTTGCTCAAGGGTGACTTCACTCACCAAAGTTTCTAGGTTGACCTTCCATTGCAAGGACAAGCGATCCCACATGGACGCTTTGACCACCAACGGCAATTCGACCGAGTCGACGCCCAGCAGATTCACCCCACGCAGGATAAACGGCAGCACATTGCCCTTGAATGCCACGCCCGCCGTCAGCCCGCAGCACGCGACACTGGCACCGTAGCGCAGTGACTTGACCACATTGAACAGGATGTCCCCGCCCACACAATCCACAGCACCCGCCCATTGCTCTTTGAGCATCGGTTTATCGGTGCCCGCTTGCAGATCAGCGCGCAACACAACCTGCTCAGCGCCCAGCGACTTAAGGTAATCCTCCTGTTCAGCTTTGCCGGTAGACGCCGCCACGCGGTATCCAAGCGATGCAAGCAAGGCGACCGCCACACTGCCAACCCCGCCTGTTGCGCCGGTGACCAGCACAACACCGGCGTCCGGGGTTAGCCCGCTTTGCTCCAGTTTGTCCACGCACAGGGCAGCGGTAAGCCCTGCCGTGCCAAGCACCATAGCTTCACGCAGGCTCAACCCTTGCGGGCGTTTCAAGGCCCAACTGGCCGGGATACGAATGTACTGGCCAAAACCACCGGCCGTGTTCATGCCCAGGTCGTAGCCGGTGATGATGACTTCATCGCCCACAACGAACTCAGCCACGCTGGAAGCTTCGACAATGCCCGCAGCATCAATACCCGGCGTGTGGGGAAAGCTCTTGGTAACGCCTCGGTTGCCACTGGCAGACAGTGCGTCTTTGTAATTCAGTGAGGAATATTTAACGCGAACCAGCAGTTCGCCAGCCGGTAATTCACCGATCTCACGCTGCACAATGACCTGCTCAAATTCACCGGTAGCCGTTTCTCGGGCCTGTAATGCGTTGAACGTGCTCATCTTCATCCTCTGTGTGACGGGCCAATTACCAAAAACGCTGCTGATTCAAGCGGCTAAGCCAGTTAAGCGCAAAGCGATCCAGCGCCACACTGCCCGCCAGCCCAACACGCTCCTGCAGGGTTTTCTTCTCGGCAAAATGCAAATGGAACAAATCAGCATCTTTGGCGCGTTGCGCCAGGTATTCATCGCTGGTTTTAAGCTCATCCACCAACTGCTTTTCCAAGGCCGCCATGCCCAGCCAAACCTCACCAGTGGCGACTTGATCAATATCCAGTTGCGGCCTGTAGCGCGCGACAAAGCCTTTGAACAATTCATGGGTGATTTCCAAGTCCTGCTGGAACTTTTCCCGGCCTTTCTCGGTGTTCTCACCAAACACCGTCAGGGTGCGTTTGTACTCACCTGCCGTCAGCACTTCAAAATCGATGTCATGCTTTTTTAGTAACCGATGCACATTGGGTAACTGCGCCACAACACCGATAGAACCAAGGATAGCGAACGGCGCACTGATAATTTTCTCGCCGATGCACGCCATCATATAGCCGCCGCTGGCTGCAACCTTGTCGATACAAATGGTCAGCGGTATGCCCGCTTGACGAATACGTGCCAACTGCGAGGATGCCAAGCCATAGCTGTGCACCATGCCGCCGCCACTTTCCAAGCGCAGCACCACTTCATCCTGCGCGGTGGCCATACTCAGTAAAGCAGTGATTTCGTGGCGCAGGCTGTCAGTGGCGGATGCTTTGATGTCACCGTCAAAGTCCAACACGTAAACCCGAGGTTTCTGCGTGCCGCTCTTTTTCTCCTGTTTGGCGGTCTTGGCTTGAGCCTTGGCGATCGCCTTCAGTTGAGCTTTGTCGAGAACCGCCTGCTCTACACGCTGTTGCAGTTGATTGAAGAAGTCATTGAGTTTGCTCACCTGCAACTGGCCTGTGCTCTGCCGTCCCTTGCTGCGCAGTGCCGCAATGGCCGACAGCACCACAAGGATGGCCACGACCAGGGTGACTGTTTTGGCCAGAAAGCCTGCGTACTCTGCAAAAAACTCCACCGAATCCTCCTTGTTGAATGAGCAGCGGCCATAGGTCGGTCACGCTGTTTGGCCTCCAGCATACCGAGGCACCGGGTGGACGACCAGCCAGCTTAAGCTCGGCATTCAGCACGCACATGCAATTCAAACAAGCGTATGTTTTTACGTTGACAGCCTCTGAGCTTCCTCATACCCTCGCGAGACTTTCACCGCACTGGAACTGATCGGACGTGGGCAACATCTACCTGATTAGACATGGCCAAGCCTCTTTCGGCGCTGACGATTACGATGTGTTATCGCCCATCGGTATTCGTCAGGCAGAAGTATTGGGCGGGCATTTGGCGAACCTTGGTGTGCGTATTGATCGCAGCATCAGCGGTGACTTGCGCCGTCAACAACACACCGCCAATGCCACATTGCAACAGCTGTTGGGTGATGATCAGAACGCTCCAGTAATTGAAATAGATCCGGCATTTAATGAATTTGATGCGGACGCTGTGATTCGCGCGCTGCTGCCTGACATGCTTCCAGAAGAGCCCGAAGCGCTGAACATTTTGCGTAACGCCGCGCAGCATCGTGCCGAGTTTCAGCGTCTGTTTGCCAAGCTGATTGGCCGTTGGTTGACCGGCGAGTACGACACGCCTGGCCTGCAAAGCTGGCAAGGCTTTGTTGAGCAGGTACAAGGCGGGCTTGAACGACTCTTGCAACAGGCTGACAACAAACAGAACATCGCAGTATTCACCTCAGGCGGTACGATTACTGCCCTGCTGCACCTGATCACCGGTATCGCGCCAGCGCGGGCCTTCGAGCTCAACTGGCAAATTGTTAACACCTCACTGAGCTGCCTGAAGTTTCGTGGCACACAGGTGAGCCTGGCTTCCTTCAATAGCCATGTGCATTTGCAGCTGTTGAAGGCGCCGGAACTCATCACTTATCGCTGAGTCCGGCCCACTGCACCCATTGGGTGCTAGTAACCCCCAAGAAAAAGGAAAACATCATGAGCGTTGCAGACATCGTCCAAACCATGCACTCCAAGTTCAACGCCAGCGCTGCTGCAGGCCTCGACCTGGTATTCCAATTCAACATCGAAGACGGCGAGAACTACGCTCTGATCGTCAAAGACGGCAGCTGCACCGTTGAGCAAGGCGAAAACGCCAACGCTAACGTGACCCTGATCATGGACACCGAAACCCTGAAAGGCATCACCAGCGGCGAAACCGACGGCATGCAAGCATTCATGTCCGGCAAACTGCGCGCCGAAGGCGACATGATGCTGGCCATGAAACTGGGCGAACTGTTCCCGGTTTAAGCCAAGCAGGCGTTATTGCTACTCGAAAAACCGAAGTCTCTGACTTCGGTTTTTTTATGCCCGCAGCCTTTATAACCATGTCAATCAGGCCGCTTGATTAAGCAGCAACACGCTGGCCTATTAAGGCGCGCAAAGCTTGTTCGCAGCCAGCAGCAGCATTAGATTAACCAATAGTCTCAGGCACCTATCATAAGCAGAAGGGATAAACATGGCGCTTACTGACCAGTCAACCCGCATCCGTGACGGCGAAGAACTCAACGCCACGGTCATCGACCAGTACCTTAAGGCGCATATCCCTGGCCTGACAGGCGAGCCGCGTATCAGCCAGTTTCCAGGCGGCGCGTCTAACCTGACATACCTGCTGGAATACCCTGATAAAGAGTTTGTTTTGCGCCGCCCGCCTTTTGGCCACAAAGCCAAATCGGCACATGACATGGGCCGCGAATACCGCATCCTCAATCAACTCAACGCCGGCTTCCCCTACTGCCCAAAGGCTTATGTGCATTGCACCGATGAATCGGTGATCGGTGCCGAGTTTTACGTGATGGAGCGGGTCAACGGCATTATCTTGCGTTCGGATATGCCCGCCGAGCTGAACTTCAGCGCCGAGCAAACCCGCGAGCTGTGCAAGAGTTTTATCGACAAAATGGTCGAGTTGCACAACGTCGACTACAAGGCCGTCGGCCTGGGCGATCTGGGCAAGCCTGAGGGCTACGTGCAGCGCCAGATCAGCGGCTGGAGTGATCGCTACGAGAAGGCGCTTACCCCTGACGCGCCACTGTGGGAGCCCGTTAAAGCCTGGCTGCGCGACAAGATGCCGGCCGATCACCACAAGCCAAGCATCGTGCACAACGACTACCGCTTCGACAACGTCATCCTCAATCCAAACAACCCGATGCAAATCATCGGCGTTCTGGATTGGGAGCTGACCACCCTTGGCGATCCGCTAATGGATTTAGGCAATACCCTGGCCTACTGGATTGAAGCTGCAGACCCGGCTCCGGTTCAGCTTATGCGCCGCCAGCCGAGTAACGCGCCGGGCATGCTCACGCGTCAGCAGTTTGCAGACTATTACGCCGAACGTGCCGGTATCGAAATCAAAAGCATCGATTTCTACTACACCTACGGCCTGTTCCGCTTGGCGGGCATCGTGCAACAGATTTACTACCGCTACTTCCATGGTCAGACCCAGGACAAGCGCTTCGCCCAGTTTGTGCACATGAACAAACTGCTCGAACAAATGAGCCTACAAGTGATCAATAAATCGCAGCTGTAAACGGCCGGACAGGCCTCACAACAAAGGAAAACTCAATGTCCAAGACCCATCTGTTCGACCTCGACGGCAAAATTGCTTTTGTATCCGGTGCCAGCCGTGGCATTGGTGAGGCCATCGCCAAATTGCTGGCTCAGCAAGGCGCGCATGTGATCGTCTCCAGCCGCAAGATCGACGATTGCCAAAAAGTGGCTGACGCGATTATTGCCGACGGCGGTAAAGCCACCGCTGTGGCCTGCCATATCGGTGAAATGGAGCAGATCAGCAACGTCTTTGCGATGATTCGCGAGCAGTTCGGTCGCCTCGACATCCTGGTTAACAACGCCGCCACCAATCCGCAGTTCTGCAACGTGCTGGACACTGATCTAAGCGCCTTCCAGAAAACCGTGGATGTGAATATCCGTGGTTATTACTTCATGTCCATCGAAGGCGGCAAGCTGATGAAAGCCAACGGCGGTGGCTCGATCATCAACGTGGCCTCGATCAATGGCGTAAGCCCAGGCGAGTTCCAGGGCATTTACTCGGTGACCAAAGCCGCCGTGATCAGCATGACCAAGGTGTTTGCCAAGGAGTGCGCGCAGTTCGGCATTCGTTGCAACGCCCTGCTGCCAGGCCTGACCGACACCAAGTTCGCCTCGGCACTGACCAAAAACGACGCCATCCTGAAAATCGCCCTGCAACGCATCCCACTCAAACGCGTTGCAGACCCAAGCGAAATGGCCGGCACCGTGCTGTATCTGGCCAGCGATGCGTCCAGCTACACCACAGGCGTCGCGCTGAACGTCGACGGCGGTTTCCTGTCCTAAGCCGCTTGTTTGTTCACCAAGCCCGCGCCTCAGTGCGCGGGCTTTTGTATGTATACCCGCGAGATTTTTAGCACTGCGGCGCGCATCTTCGCGGTTCAGGCTTTATCATTCCGGCATTCTGTTTGGCCGGGTTAACCATGAAGTTCACCATCGCCCTGTTCTCCCCTCCGCATGCGCCCTCCTCGCGCCGCGCTCTGCGTTTTGCCCAGGCAGCCATCGCGGGCGGGCATGAAATCGTTCGACTGTTTTTTTATCAAGACGGCGTACACAGTGCATCCGGCAATGTGGTCAACGCGCAGGATGAACTCGACGTACCGCGTGAATGGCGTGAGTTTGTGCAAACCCATCAACTCGATGGCGTGGTGTGCATTGCTGCTGCGTTGCGCCGTGGCGTGCTCAATGGTGAAGAAGCCGAGCGTTACGCCCGTACCGCAGCCAATGTGCAAGCCCCCTGGGAGCTGTCCGGGTTAGGCCAGTTGCATGAGGCAGTGCAAATGGCCGACCGTTTGATCTGCTTTGGAGGGCCATAAGATGAGTCAGTCATTGCTGATTATCAGCCGTCAATCGCCTTGGTCAGGCCCCAGCGCTCGCGAAGCGCTGGACATCGCCTTGGCCGGCGGCGCCTTCGATCTGCCTATCGGTTTGTTGTTTCTTGACGATGGCGTGTTCCAATTAAGCCACGCCCAGCAACCGGCTCAACTGCAACAAAAAGACCTAAGCGCCAACCTCAAGGCGTTACCCATGTTTGGTGTGGAGGCACTGTATGTATCGGCGCGCAGCCTGGAAGAGCGCGGTTTGCACGAGCAACCACTGTCGCTGGCTGCCGAGTGCCTGGATGACACTCAGCTCAGTGCCTTGATCGACCGCTACGACCAGGTGATTACCCTCTAATGTCGACCTTGCATGTACTGTCTCACTCACCCTTTAGCGACAACCGTTTGAGCAGTTGCCTACGCCTTTTAGGCAGCCGCGACGCGCTTTTGCTGTGTGGCGATGCGGTCTACGCCTTACAGGCTGGCACTGCGCAGCGCCAAGCCCTAGAGCTGATGCCTGAGGCGATTAGCTTGTATGCCCTGGACGAGGATGTGCAGGCGCGTCACCTGACGCCACCTGAACGCCTGAACCTAATTGACTACCCAGGCTTTGTGGCGCTCAGCTGCCAGTATGACAAGGTCAACACCTGGTTATGAGCAGCCTGCAACTCGATGATCGCCAACTGCCAGTCGACAAAGACGGCTACCTGATTGAACTCGCCGATTGGTCCGAGGCCGCTGCCGCCGCGCTGGCAGAACGTGAAGGCATTGAGCTGACGAATGCGCACTGGGAGATTCTCTGGCTCATACGCGACTTTTATGCCGAGTTTCAGCTTTCACCGGCCAATCGCCCGCTGATCAAATTCGTTGCCAGCAAGTTGGGCAGCGAAAAAGGCAACAGCCTGCACCTCAACCGACTGTTCAACGGCGCTCCCGCCAAACTCTCCGCCAAGCTGGCGGGCCTGCCCAAGCCGACTAACTGCCTATGAACCTGGTAACCCCGCCGGAACACCCCTTTGCTCAATTCGTGCGCATTCTTGGCAAGGGCAAGCGTGGTGCACGTAACCTGACCCGCGAAGAAGCGCGCGACGCCATGGGCATGTTGCTTGACGGAAAGGTTGAAGAAAGCCAGTTGGGGGCGTTCCTCATGCTGCTGCGGCACAAGGAGGAAAGCGCTGAAGAAATGGCCGGCTTTACCGAGGCCGTGCGTGCGCGCCTGCAAACACCAGCCATTGCCGTGGATCTTGACTGGCCCAGCTACGCCGGAAAAAAGCGTCACTTACCCTGGTTTTTATTGGCGGCTAAAGCGCTGGCGAACAGTGGCCTGCGCATTTTGCTGCACGGTGGCGGCGCTCACACCGCCGGGCGTCTGTACAGCGAGCAGTTGCTGGAGACGCTGGATATCCCGCTGTGCCGCGATTGGCAGCAGGTTGAAAAGGCGATGGACCAACAGCAGCTGGCCTTTATCCCGCTGGGTGACTGGATGCCCCCGTTGCAGCACATGATTGACCTGCGCAACATCCTCGGCCTGCGCTCACCGATTCATTCCCTGGCGCGCATCCTCAACCCACTCAACGCGCGCTGCGGCCTGCAAAGCATCTTTCATCCCGGCTATCAGGCGGTACACCGTGAAGCCAGCCAACTGCTGGGCGATACGGCGGTGGTGATCAAAGGCGAAGGCGGTGAAATCGAAATCAACCCGGATGCCAGCAGCCACCTGTATGGCACGGCCAACGGGGTTAACTGGGACGAAGAGTGGCCAGCGTTAGCGGCCATGCGCCACGTCAAACCGGCCAGCCTGATGCCGGAGCATCTACTGGCCTGCTGGCAGGGTGAAGCGAGCGATGCCTACGGGCAACTGGCGATTATCAGCACCATGGCCTTGGCCTTGCGCGGTTTGGGTGAACCGCGCGACACGGCCATCAGTCGCGCCGAAGCGCTCTGGGCCTCACGCCATCAGGTGGCGCGGGCTTGAGCGCCTTCGAACCAGGCCAGTTTTTCCCTTAACTGCACCACTTCGCCGACAATCACCAGGGTCGGCGCACGCACTTCATGCTCCGCCACCCGCGCCGCGAGATCGGCCAGCGTGCCGGTGATCACGCGTTGGTTTTGTGTGGTGCCTTGCTGGATAAGCGCCGCCGGCGTAGTGGCGGCGCGCCCGTGAGCAATCAACTGCTCACAGATCATCGGCAAACCGACCAAGCCCATGTAGAACACTATGGTTTGACTGCTAGAGGTCAACTCCGTCCACGGCAGGTTGGTGCTGCCATCTTTTAAGTGCCCGGTGACAAAACGCACTGACTGCGCATGATCACGGTGGGTCAGCGGAATGCCCGCGTAGGCCGCGCAACCGGACGCTGCTGTGATGCCCGGCACCACTTGGAACGGGATGCCATGGGCGGCCAGCTCTTCGATTTCTTCACCGCCACGGCCAAAAATAAACGGATCACCACCTTTAAGACGCAGCACGCGCTTGCCTTCTAGGGCAAGTGTGACCAGCCGCTGGTTGATCTGATCTTGTGGTAGAGCGTGATCGGCGCGTTGTTTGCCGACGTAAATTCGCTCGGCATCGCGTCGGCACAAGTCGATAATGGCAGGTGCCACCAGGCGATCGTACAGCACCACATCGGCCTGTTGCATCAAACGCAAAGCGCGAAAAGTCAGCAAGTCCGGATCGCCTGGCCCAGCACCCACTAGGTAAACCTCACCGAGCATACGCGGGGCAATTCCGGCGATTTTCTCCTCCAACAGGCGCTGCGCCTCCTGCTGTTTACCGGCGAACACGCTCTCGGCCACTTGGCCCTGAAACACGTCTTCCCAGAACACCCGACGTTGCTGCACATCCGGGAACAGCGCTTTAACCTGCGCGCGGAAACGCTTGGCCAAGCCGGCCAATTGCCCGCAAGTAGCCGGAATCCAGGTTTCGATCTTGGCGCGAATCAGCCGCGCGAGCACAGGCGCATCACCGCCGCTGGTAACCGCGACAATCAGTGGCGAGCGGTCGACAATGGCCGGGAAGATTACGCTGCACAGCTTCGGCGCATCGACCACATTGACCGGGATAAACAAAGCCTGGGCTTGCTGCGAAATCACCGCGTTCAACGGTTCGTCATCGGTGGCGGCAATCACCAAAACCACACCCTGCAAATCAGCAGGCTGATAGTCGCGCAGCAGCACCTCACCTTGATTGGCCTTGGCCATCTCGATCAATTCAGCGCGAATATCTGGCGCGACCACCCTTAAACGCGCCCCCGCCTCACTGAGCAGGCGCGATTTGCGCAGGGCGATTTCACCGCCACCAACCACCAGCACGTGACGGTCCTGCAGTTTGTGAAACAGGGGTAAAAAGTCCATAAAGCAGCCTTCAGCAATAAGCGACGAGCCGCAAACGGGTTATCCCGTTTGAGGCTCCATGACACAGGATCAGATGAACTCGATACCGCCCATGTAGGGCTTCAGCACCTCAGGCACGCGAATGCGCCCATCGGCTTGCTGGTAGTTCTCCAGCACCGCCACCAAGGTGCGACCAACCGCCAGGCCGGAGCCATTGAGGGTGTGCACCAGTTCGGGCTTGCCGGTTTCCGGGTTACGGTAGCGTGCCTGCATACGGCGCGCCTGGAAGTCGCCGCAGTTGGAGCACGAAGAAATCTCGCGGTATTTGTCCTGGCTCGGCACCCACACTTCCAAATCGTAGGTTTTCACCGCGCCAAAACCCATGTCGCCCGTGCACAGCGCCAGTTTGCGATAAGGCAGTTCAAGCAACTGCAACACGCGCTCTGCGTTAGCAGTCAGGCTTTCCAGTGCCTCGAAGGACTGGCTCGGCTCGACAATCTGCACCATCTCAACTTTGTCGAACTGATGCTGGCGGATCATGCCGCGCGTATCGCGACCCGACGCACCGGCCTCGCTGCGGAAGCATGGGGTATGCGCCACCAATTTCAGCGGCAGTTGCTTGGCATCCAGAATCTCGCCCGCGACGATATTGGTCAGCGACACTTCGGCAGTCGGAATCAGGTACAGATCGGCTTCGCCTTCGCGGCTGATCTTGAACAGGTCTTCCTCAAACTTAGGCAGTTGGCCGGTGCCTTGCAGTGCTGGGGCCTGCACCAAATACGGCGTGTAAGCCTCTTCGTAGCCATGCTCGCTGGTGTGCAGGTTGATCATAAATTGCGCCAGGGCGCGATGCAGGCGGGCAATCGGCCCACGCAGCACGGCAAAACGTGCGCCGGACAGCTTGGCGGCGGTCTCGAAATCCAGCCAGCCATGCTGTTCGCCCAGTGCGACGTGATCCTGAATCGGGAAATCAAAGGTAGACGGTGTGCCCCAGCGAGACACTTCCACGTTGCCTTCTTCATCGGCGCCAACCGGCACAGACTCGTGCGGCAGGTTGGGGATGTTCAGCAGCAGGTTATCCAGCTCGTTCTGGATACTGTCCAGTTCGCGCTTGCCTTGCTCAAGATCGCTGCCCATCTGATCCACTTCAGCCAGCAGCGGCGCAATGTCTTCGCCGCGCTGCTTGGCTTGGCCAATCGACTTGGAGCGGCTGTTGCGCTCGGCCTGCAGTTGTTCGGTGCGGGTTTGTACGGTTTTGCGCTGCGCCTCAAGCGCTTCAAAACGCGCCACATCAAGGACAAAGCCGCGGGTGGCCAAGCGCTCGGCCACATCTTGGAGTTGGGTACGGATGAGTTTGGAGTCGAGCATGTTCTGGTCTCAATACATCACTAAGGGTTGCATGGCCGCAGCCATGGCGCGCAATGCCGCGCAGTTTAAGGCTTTAACGGGGATGGGGCCACCTGCCCCACTCACTGATACAGGCGCGCCAGGGCAAAACCGGCCCACACGGCCAACACACCACCGACAAGGCTGCACAACAGGTAGGCGAACGCCTCATTGTGGCGACCGCTTTCAAACAGCTTGAGAAGTTCAAGGCTGAATGAGGAAAACGTGGTGAAGCCGCCGAGCAAGCCAATAATCAGGCCGCCCCGCAGCTCAACGGGCAAATCGCTGCGCAGCAGGAACAAACCGGACAACAGGCCGATCAGCAAGCAGCCAATGATGTTGACGGTGAAGGTGCCCAAGTAGAAATGCCGAGGCCACTGGGCCACCACCCAACTGGCGGTAACAAAACGCAGAACAGATCCGACAGCACCGCCAAGCGCAACGGCCAACGCCATACGAATCATGGTTTTCTCCGCTGCCGAGGGCTGTTGCGATCCTGATTTTTTAGATGCTGCAGCTTGTCGCGGATTTTGAGCTCAAGACCGCGCGGCACAGGCTGGTAATACGCGCGCGGCTCGAACGCTTGCGGAAAGTAATCTTCGCCAGCAGCGTAAGCGTCGGGCTCGTCATGGGCATAGCGGTATTCATCGCCATAGCCCAGCTCTTTCATCAGCTTGGTCGGCGCGTTGCGCAGGTGCAGCGGCACCTCTTGCGAGCCATGCTCAGCGGCGTCACGCATGGCCGCTTTAAAGCCGGTGTAAACTGCATTACTTTTCGGCGCGCAAGCCAGATAGACAATCGCCTGAGCCACGGCCAACTCACCCTCAGGGCTGCCCAGACGCTCTTGCACATCCCAGGCGTTGAGGCACAGGGTGAGTGCACGCGGATCGGCATTGCCGATGTCTTCACTGGCCATGCGCACCACGCGGCGGGCGATGTACAAGGGATCACAACCACCATCGAGCATGCGCGCAAACCAATACAGCGCCCCGTCCGGGCTGGAGCCGCGCACGGACTTATGCAGGGCCGATATCTGATCGTAAAAGGCTTCGCCGCCTTTATCGAAACGCCGGCGCGTGTCGCCGAGCAGGTCCAGCAGCAACTCGGTGCCAATGGCGCTGCCGTCCTCGGCCAAATCGGCGGCGTTTTCCAGAAAATTGAGTAAGCGCCGACCATCTCCATCGGCTGCAGCCTGAAGGATTTTAAAACTCTCTTCCGGAAGGCTCAGACGCCGCTCACCCAACCCCTTGGGATCGCTCAAAGCACGCTCAACCAGTTTGCGCAGGGCGCATTCATCCAGGCTTTTGAGCACGTAAACCCGCGCCCGCGAGAGCAAGGCGTTGTTCAGTTCAAACGAAGGGTTTTCCGTGGTGGCACCGATAAAAATCAGCGTGCCGTCTTCCACGTAGGGCAAAAAAGCATCCTGCTGCGATTTGTTGAAGCGGTGCACTTCATCAACAAACAGGATGGTCTGACGGCCATATTGCGCAGCATGTTGCTGCGCCACTTCAACAGCCTGACGAATTTCCTTGACCCCAGAGAGCACAGCGGAAATCGTCTCAAAATGCGCGTCGGAAACCTGTGCCAGCAATCGCGCCAGGGTGGTTTTACCGACACCGGGCGGCCCCCAGAAAATCATTGAATGCAGCGCGCCCTGCTCTAAGGCCTCACGCAGCGGCTTGCCCCGCGCGAGCAGATGCTCCTGACCGACGTACTCATCCAGGCTGGCTGCACGCAAACGAGCAGCCAGGGGTTGGGCAACGGGGGCCTTACGAAACAGATCCATGACAGCGCGTTAACACCTCGGGTCGGGGGCTACTCTTGGATCACATCTGCGCCGGCAGGGATCTCAAAGGTAAATTGTGCGTCGTCCTGCGGCTCGTTCATTTTCACATTGAGGAAAAGAATATTCGTGCGCTGGCCGATGCTGTCGATCAACTGCATGTCGTTGAGCACCTGGTTGCGGAACGACAGGCGCAGGCTGTCAAACAGGGTGTCCTTGGACTTGGGCTTGAGAATGAAGTCGACCACGCTGCCACCTTCGTTATGGCTGATCTCGAAGTTCTCGCGAATCTTCGATACATCACCCGACAGCAACAGGGCTGGGGTGTGCGTTAGGCGTTGATCAAGGGTTTGAATAGTGACCTGTTGCAAGTCAGGGTCGTACAGCCACACTTTCTCACCGTTGGAAACCAGCAACTGTTCCATGGGTGCGTCGGTGTGCCAGCGAAACAAGCCGGGACGCTTAAGAGCCAACTGACCGGCAGTTTCTTGCAACTGGGTGCCGCTGCCATCCAGCGTCAACTGGGAAAACCGCGCCTCAATGGTTTGAGCCTGATTAAGCAGCTCAGTCAAACGCTGCACAGCCACTTCATCATCGGCCGCAACGGCAACGCTGGTAACACTCAGTACGGACAGCAATAGCATGCGAATCAAGCGCATGGGTTTCCTCGTCTATTCGGGTATTCAGGGAGCATCTGTTCAGGCTTGGCGATTAGTCACGCATGGGGCCAGGTGCTATGACCTCGCGTGAGCCATTTGTGTTCATTGACGTCACCACACCCGCCATTTCCATTGCTTCAATCATGCGCGCCGCACGGTTGTAGCCAATTTTCAGCTTACGCTGCACAGCTGAGATCGAGGCGCGACGGCTCTCAAGGACAAAGTTAACCGCCTCGTCATACAACGGATCAGCTTCACTGTTATCACTGCCGCCCTCGCCGCTGCCGCCGTCAAAGCCGCTTCCGGCCTCCTCAACACCGGCAAGGATGTCATCAATGTAGTCAGGCGTGCCGCGTTGTTTCCAAGCTTCAACGACGCGATGCACTTCTTCGTCAGAAACAAAGGCACCGTGCACACGAATGGGCAGACTGGTGCCAGGCGGCATATAGAGCATGTCGCCATGGCCCAGCAGCTGTTCAGCGCCGCCTTGGTCAATGATGGTGCGTGAGTCGATCTTGCTCGATACCTGGAACGCCATGCGCGTAGGAATGTTGGCCTTGATCAAACCGGTGATCACATCCACCGACGGGCGTTGCGTAGCCAGAATCAGATGGATACCGGCGGCACGGGCTTTCTGCGCAATGCGCGCAATCAGCTCTTCAACCTTTTTCCCGACGATCATCATCATGTCGGCAAACTCATCCACCACTACCACAATGGTGGGCAGGGTTTTCAGCAGCGGCGCTTCATCGTGCATGCTTTCGCGCTTGTAGAGCGGGTCAGAAAGTGGCTCACCGGCCTCTTCGGCATCTTTCACCTTGCGGTTGAAGCCTGCCAGGTTACGCACACCCATTTTCGACATGAGTTTGTAGCGGCGCTCCATTTCCGCCACCGACCAGCGCAACGCGTTGGCGGCCTCCTTCATGTCTGTCACCACCGGACACAGCAGGTGCGGAATGCCTTCGTAGATCGACAGTTCGAGCATCTTCGGGTCGATCATGATCAAGCGCGCTTCTTCGGGCGTGGACTTGAACAAAATCGACAAAATCATCGCGTTAACACCCACCGACTTACCTGAGCCTGTGGTGCCCGCGACCAGCAGGTGCGGCATGCGCGCCAAATCAGTGATGATCGGCTTACCGGCGATATCGTGCCCCAGAGCAAGGGTCACTGGTGACTTGGCTTCGTCGTACTCCGGCGAGGACAGCACCTCGGAAAAACGCACGATCTGACGATCTTCGTTAGGGATTTCGATCCCCACCGTGGTTTTACCGGGAATCACTTCAACCACACGAACACTCGTCACGGCCAGAGAGCGCGCCAAGTCTTTGGCTAGGTTGGAGATGCGGCTGACTTTGACGCCAGCAGCCGGTTGAATTTCGTAACGGGTAATCACCGGCCCCGGATGGATAGAGTCGACCGACACCTCAACACCGAACTCCTTCAACTTGATCTCAAGCAGGTGGCCAACACCTGCAAGCGATTCAGGGGAATAGGCGACCTTCTTGACCTCGGCGGGGTCGAGAATGGAAATCGGCGGCAGCGTGCCCTCAATGGCGCTGTCGACAAACAGCGACACCTGCTTTTCTTTCTGCACACGCTTGCTGGCCTCAGCTGCCTTAGGCGCAGCGGGCGGTGTAATAACCGGCGCCGGGCGGTTAACCCGTTCACTCATGTGCTTATTGAGAGACTCCTCGCGCTCGATCAAGCGTTCCTTGACCTTGGCTTGTTCGCGACGGTTCAGCTCGATAGGCGCGGCCACTTCGCTCACCCGCTCATCCACTTCACGCAGTTGAGCGACCAGTTGCTTGCGCTCAACACGGGTATTCCACCAGCGATTGGCCAGACCCTGGATCAACTCGATCAGATCCAGGGTGATTTTGCCGGTCAGGTCCATGACCTTGAACCAGGACAAATCGGTAAACACTGTCAGACCAAACAAAAACAGGGCAATAAACAGCAACGTACTGCCCTGAATATTCAGGGCATTGACGGCAAGTTGCCCCAGGCTTTCGCCCAAAGCCCCGCCTGACGATGCAGGCATGCTGGCGCTGGCCTGAAAGTGGATATACGCCAGTGCGGCCCCAGACAACACCAAAAAAACCAAGCCAATCAAACGCCAGGAAAACAGCCAACCACTCCATTGCCATGGCTGGTGGCGAGCACGGAACACCTGCAACGTCTTAACCGCGAGCAACAGCGGAAACAGGTAGGCAAAATACCCCAAGGCCATAAACAGAATATCAGCAAACCAGGCACCGGCACGGCCTGCTGCATTCTGAACTTGCTGCACGTTGCTGGTGTGCGTCCAGCCTGGATCGGCCGCATCGTAGGTCAGCAGAGCCATCCACAGATAAAGACAGAGCGCGCCCAGGCCAATCAATGCGCCTTCTTTGAGTCGATAGGGCAGTTGCTGACGCCAGATAGGAGCTTGCACGGTTAGGCTAGATTTCTTCAAAACGCATCTGTTCCTGCGCCAGAGGCGCCGAATAATTGGTTAACGGCAAAATATGCAGCGATTGCACAGGTTTAACCACACGATACCAGACAGGCCTGTATGCATAAACAGCTGCGGCGGTTGACTCCCGCTCCTTGCCTGCTTCGGTGTAGCATAGCCACCACTGTCTTGCATGCGGCTCAATTGGAGCATGCATTCTCTTTTGTGACAAAGGCTTATGAGGTGTTTTTATGAGCGAAGTCAAGCATTCACGCTTGATCATCCTGGGCTCCGGCCCTGCCGGTTACAGCGCTGCCGTATACGCCGCCCGCGCCAACCTCAAGCCCGTGATCATCACTGGCATGCAACCAGGCGGCCAACTGACCACCACCACCGAAGTGGATAACTGGCCGGGTGACGTCGAGGGGCTTACAGGCCCAGCGCTGATGGATCGCATGCAAAAACATGCCGAGCGCTTTGAAACAGAGATCGTTTACGACCATATCCACACCGCCGAGTTGCAGTCGCGCCCATTCACGCTCAAAGGTGACAGCGGCACCTACACGTGCGACGCGCTGATCATCGCCACCGGCGCGTCAGCTCAATACCTCGGCCTGCCATCAGAAGAAGCCTTTGCCGGCAAAGGCGTATCGGCCTGCGCCACATGCGATGGCTTTTTCTATCGCAATCAGGTCGTAGCGGTGATCGGCGGCGGTAATACGGCCGTTGAAGAAGCGCTGTACCTGTCGAACATTGCCAAAGAAGTTCACTTGGTGCATCGCCGCGACAAACTGCGCTCGGAAAAGATCCTGCAAGACAAACTCTTCGAAAAAGCCGCTAACGGTAACGTGGTGCTGCACTGGAACCATCAACTCGAAGAAGTACTGGGCGACAACAGCGGCGTTACCGGCGCACGCCTGAAGAACACCCAGACCGGCGAAGTGAACGATCTGCCGTTGGCTGGCGTATTCATTGCCATTGGTCACAAGCCCAATACCGACCTGTTCCAGGGTCAATTGGACATGCGTGATGGCTACCTGCTTATTAAAGGTGGCAACGAAGGTAATGTCACCGCCACCAGCATTGACGGCGTATTCGCGGCCGGAGACGTTGCTGATCACGTTTATCGTCAGGCCATTACCTCGGCGGGTGCCGGGTGCATGGCGGCGCTGGATGTCGAGAAGTACCTCGACGACAATTAAGCCACACCGGGCGCAGGCTCTCTGCGCCCTCCCCTCCCCCTGCTTTGCCGGCCCTGCCCATGCTGACGTGGTTGCAACGCGACTCTCTGGATTTCCCCCCGCTCGAACGCGCCTTGCGTGACCCGAATGGTCTTTTGGCTGCTGGCGGCGACTTAACCCCCGATCGGTTGATACAGGCCTATCGGCATGGCTGCTTCCCCTGGTTCCAAGATGGCCAGCCGATTCTCTGGTGGTCACCTGACCCACGCACGGTTTTGCTGCCAAGCGAACTGCACGTTTCGCGCAGCCTGAGTAAAGTCATGCGCCAAGAGCGCTACCGGGTCAGTTTTGATCAGTGCTTTACAGAGGTCATTCGTGCCTGCGCAGCACCACGCAGTTATGCCGCTGAAACCTGGATTACCACCCCCATGCAGGATGTCTACCTTGAACTGCACAAGCGCGGCATCGCCCATTCGGTGGAGGTGTGGCGCGGGCAGGAGCTGGTGGGCGGCCTTTATGGCCTGGCCATGGGTCAGCTATTTTTTGGCGAGTCCATGTTCAGCCGCGCAGACAACGCCTCAAAAGTCGGATTTGCCACATTGGTCGAACACCTGCGCGCATGGGGCTTTGTTTTGATTGATTGCCAAATGCCCACTGAGCACCTGATCAGCCTGGGTGCGCGCAGCATTCCTCGCACTGAATTTGCCCAGTACCTGAAAAACCATCTCGATCAGCCCACCTCAGCAGACTGGGTCGCCTAGGCGAGTTTTCCAGCCTGGCTTACACTCCAAGAGCCGCTACTGATTTGTTGATCAGCACAGCGCACATGCAATAGGCCCAAGAAGAACGATGTTGAGAGTCGATCATGACTGAGCTGGCCCGCCTGAAGTTTTATGCCACTCAACCGCATGCTTGCAGCTATCTGCCCGATGAACAGGCTACAACGCTGTTCCTCGACCCCAGCCAGCCCATGGATGCGCAGGTATATGCCGAGCTTTCGGAGATGGGCTTTCGCCGCAGCGGCGACCACCTCTACCGACCACATTGCCAGCACTGCAACGCCTGCGTCCCAGCACGTATTCCGGCAGCATCATTCACACCCAATCGCCAGCAACGGCGCATTATCAAACGTAATCAGGATATTGAGGTGCGCCTGGTGCGGCCCGCTTTTACTGAAGAGTATTACGCGCTTTACGTCCGCTATATCGAGTTGCGCCATGCCGATGGCGATATGTTCCCGCCCAATCGCGAACAATTCGCCACTTTTCTAGTGCGCGATTTAGCTTTTTCCAGATTTTATGAATTTCGTCACGCAGGGCGCCTACTGGCGGTAGCTGTTACGGATGTGCTGCCCAACGGCTTATCTGCGGTATACACCTTTTACGAGCCAAGCGAGGAACGGCGCAGCCTGGGCCGCTTTGCCATCCTCTGGCAGATTGCCGAAGCAGCCCGCCAGGAACTGCATGCGGTCTACCTAGGTTACTGGATCAAGAACTGCCGCAAGATGAATTACAAGACGCAATACCGGCCCATTGAGCTGTTTGTTAATCAACGCTGGGTCGCCCTTAGCTGAAGCCCTTGGCGCAAACCCCAAATTTCGGGCACAATGCACGCCGCTTTTGCCTGGCGCCAGTTGCACCGGGCCATTCATTGGATACCGAGGGCTTTACTGCATGTCGAAAGAAGACAGCTTCGAAATGGAAGGCACTGTCGTCGACACCCTGCCCAACACCATGTTCCGCGTGGAGTTGGAAAACGGGCACGTCGTTACTGCGCACATCTCCGGAAAGATGCGCAAAAATTACATCCGCATTCTGACTGGCGACAAAGTTCGTGTTGAACTTACGCCTTATGACTTGAGCAAAGGTCGCATTACCTACCGCGCCCGTTAACAGGCCACTGAAAACTCCGTTTTCCGGCATCTGTTACACCAAGCTCAAGTGAAAACGCCCGGCATAGCCGGGCGTTTTTGTTGACGCGCGTTAAGCGCTAGGCCATCTCGGCTGTGGTTTCAAAATCGAAGGTCAACTCACCTTCGGCAAGATCCACATGCACAACCCCACCATGCTCAGCCAGCTCACCAAACAAGATCTCCTCAGCCAACGGCCGTTTAATCTTGTCCTGAATCAGCCTAGCCATGGGCCGCGCGCCCATCTGTACGTCATAACCACTCTCCGCCAGCCAGTTACGCGCCGCATCGCTGACTTCAAGCATGACGCGCTTGTCCTCAAGCTGCGCCTGCAACTCGGTGAGGAACTTATCGACGATGCTTTTAATCACTTCGTGGTTCAGACGACCGAACTGGATAATCGTATCCAAACGGTTGCGGAACTCCGGAGTGAAGCTCTTCTTGATCACTTCCATCGCATCCGATGAGTGGTCTTGATACGTAAAGCCAATCGAGGCGCGTGAGGCTGTTTCGGCACCCGCGTTAGTGGTCATGATCACAATTACATTGCGGAAGTCCGCCTTGCGCCCGTTGTTGTCGGTCAGGGTGCCGTGATCCATAACCTGCAGCAGCAGGTTAAAGACCTCTGGGTGCGCTTTCTCGATTTCATCAAGCAGCAGGACGCAGTGCGGCGTTTTAGTGATGGCCTCGGTCAGCAAGCCGCCTTGATCAAATCCCACATAACCAGGTGGAGCACCGATCAAGCGTGAAACCGTATGCCGCTCCATGTATTCCGACATATCGAAGCGAATCAGCTCAACGCCTAACGCCTTGGACAACTGCCGTGCGGCTTCAGTTTTACCAACACCGGTGGGACCGGCAAACAGGAAGGAACCGACGGGTTTATCCGGCGCTTTAAGCCCTGCACGCGACAATTTGATTGCTGTAGACAGCGAATCAATGGCTGCATCTTGACCAAATACGGTGAGTTTGAGGTCACGCTCAAGGTTACGCAGCAGTTCTTTATCCGAGCTGCTGACATGCTTTGGCGGTATACGAGCGATTTTCGCCACAATATCTTCGACCTGCGCCACATCGATACGCGTTAGGCGCTTGTCGGCCGGCTGCAAACGCTGATAAGCGCCCGCCTCATCGATCACATCAATGGCTTTATCCGGCATGTGCCGATCATTGATGTAGCGCGAAGCCAATTCAGCCGCTGCGCGCAATGCCTCATCACTGTATTCGATGTTGTGATGCTGCTCGAAGCGGCCTTTCAGTCCGCGCAAAATGCCGATGGTGTCTTCAACCGACGGTTCAACCACGTCGACCTTCTGGAAGCGTCGTGCCAAGGCACGATCTTTCTCGAAGATACCGCGAAATTCCTGGAACGTAGTCGAGCCAATGCAACGGATTTCACCCGAAGAAAGCATGGGCTTGAGCAGGTTAGAGGCATCCATAACGCCGCCAGAAGCAGCACCTGCACCAATGATGGTGTGAATTTCATCGATGAAGAGAATGGCGTGTGGGCGTTTGCGCAACTCGTTAAGGAGCGCCTTCAAGCGCTTTTCAAAATCGCCACGGTACTTGGTTCCCGCCAGAAGCGAGCTAAGGTCCAGTGAATAGACCACGCTGTCTGCCAGCAAATCAGGCACTTGGTTATCAACAATGCGCTTGGCTAGGCCTTCGGCAATCGCTGTTTTACCCACACCCGCCTCGCCTACCAGCAAAGGGTTGTTTTTACGGCGACGCGCCAGAATCTGCGCAACGCGCTCGACCTCATGCTCGCGTCCCACCAACGGATCAATGCGCCCCTGACGCGCCAACTCATTCAGATTACTGGCATAGGCGTCCAGCGGATTGTTTGAGCTGGCGGATTCCCCGCCCTCTTCGTCTTGCATTTCCTGTTCGTTTTCAGGGTGACCGCCATGACCGGGCACTTTGGAAATGCCGTGGGCAATGAAATTGACCACATCAATACGTGCAACGCTTTGCTGCTTGAGCAAGAAAACCGCCTGGCTTTCTTGCTCACTGAAAATCGCCACCAGCACATTGGCGCCAGTAACCTCGCGCTTGCCGGAACTCTGCACATGAAAAACCGCGCGCTGCAGCACGCGCTGGAAACCCAGCGTGGGTTGCGTTTCGCGTTCTTCATCGTGCTGAGGAATCAGTGGCGTGGTGGAGTCAATAAACTCCTTGAGATCATGCCGCAGCTTGTCCAGATTGGCCCCGCACGCACGCAGTACGCTGGCTGCGGCCTCGTTATCGAGGAGTGCAAGCAGCAGGTGCTCAACCGTCATAAATTCATGACGTTTGTTGCGAGCCTCCTTGAAAGCAAGGTTGAGGGTGACTTCGAGCTCTCGATTTAACATAGCTTCACCTCATGCCCAAGTGTCCGGGGTTAACCGTCCTTCTCTATTTCACAGAGTAGCGGATGCTGGCTCTCTCTCGCATATTGATTCACCAGGGCAGCTTTTGTTTCAGCAATATCCCGGGTGTACACACCGCATACAGCTCGCCCTTCAGTGTGGACGGCGAGCATGACTTTGGTCGCTGCCTCTCGATTCATGTTGAAAAACTCTTCAAGAATCTCGACAACGAAATCCATCGGTGTGTAGTCGTCGTTAAACAAAATCACCTTATACATAGGCGGCGCTTGCAAGGCCGGCTTGGCTTCCTCGACGGCGAGACCGTAAGCGTCATCGTCATGCTCGGCTGGGCGATCCTGGTTGGATGTTAGTCGAATCTGGCTTCGTGCATGCATGCTCAGTTGCTTCATTGATGGACGAGTAGTCTGTTCGAGACAGAGTTTGAACGGCTTCTCAGCCAGTTGCAGCCTTGCCTTGACTATCGGCAAAACAGTGTTACAAACAATGAGTACCCGACCGGGTATTAAGGGTTCCCAGACTGGCACTTGCGCCGATGTGTACGGGATTTGAAGTGGATCATACTCCAGTGATGGAGTCCTTTGCAGAGGGATATCAGCATGGTTAGCGGTAAGGTCAAGTGGTTCAACAACGCCAAAGGCTACGGGTTCATCCTGGCTGACGGTCGAGATGAGGACCTGTTCGCCCATTACTCGGCTATTCAGATGGACGGCTATAAAACGCTCAAGGCTGGCCAGCCAGTAAGCTTCGATATTATTCAAGGTCCTAAAGGACTCCATGCCGTAAACATCAGTGCAGTAATTGTCGGCAGTGATGCACCCATAGCGCTCAAGCAGCACCAGGGTTCAGCGGTTGAAGTCTGATTAGCGCCGGCTGGGCTTAATGCCCTGAGAAGCCCGCCGACTGTGCGGGCTTCTTTTTAGCTGTTAGACGGCACGGGCTCGGCTGATGAGTCCGACCTGTGCGCTATTCGATTTGAACTGCAAGCTGCCCTACAGCATCAGCACACAGACTGCCAGGGCGCGCTGCTGGAGTAAGACGACAGCAACTCGTGCGCACTCAACAAGGCTCGTAAACGCATAGCCAGAAAGCACGCAAAGCACCCGGCCTACCTGCCTTGAGGCTTGCGTAAAGCCGGTGCTACCATGCCGGCCGCTGCCCACCCTGGGCGATATACAGAAGTCTTGAGGCCTATGAGCCGTATTCGCGAGCGCAATCGGGCGCTTATTTTGCGTGCCGCCAGCGAGGAGTTCGCCGACAAAGGTTTTGCCGCCTGCAAGACCAGCGACATCGCGGCCAAAGCTGGCGTACCCAAGCCCAACGTTTACTACTACTTCAAGTCAAAAGAAAACCTCTACCGCAAAGTGCTGAAAAGCATCATTGAACCGCTGCTGCAGGCTTCAGCACCGTTCAATAAGCCAGGTAAGCCGGCAGATGTGCTGCGTGCTTACATACGCTCAAAGATTCGCATCTCGCGCGAATTGCCCTCAGCCTCCAAAGTGTTTGCCAGTGAAATCATGCATGGCGCCCCCCAACTGTCGGCAGAGCAAACCAGCCAACTTAATACACAGGCCAAGCACAACATTGCCTGCCTACAAGGCTGGATAGACCAAGGCCTGATGGCCAAGGTCGATCCGCACCACCTGATGTTCAGCATCTGGGCCGCCACGCAGACATACGCGGATTTTGACTGGCAAATATCCACCGTCACCGGCAAAGCCAGCTTGGATGAGGCCGATTATGAAGCGGCCGCGCAGACCATTATTCGCATGGTCATCAAAGGCTGCGAGATTGCAGAAGACCCTGTTCAATCCTCCGAGCAGGTTACGTTCACCGCTCAATGAGCGACTGAAACGCCTTCAACCCCGCTCAATCGGGCTGGACGTCAACTCAAACGGACTGTTGCTGCGCCGCTGGTTGCGGTCTTCGCGCGGGGTCGCACCGAAGAAGTTGCGATAGGCGCTGGAGAAATGCGGCCCTGAAGAAAAACCGCATGACAAACCAATCTGGATGATCGATTTGCTGGTTTGCATCAGCAGTTGACGGGCTTTGTTCAGACGTAATTCAAGGTAGTACTGGCTGGGTACGCGGTTGAGGTACTGCTTGAAAATCCGTTCCAGCTGACGTCGTGACACGCACACATGCTGGGCGATTTCGTCGGTAGTGAGCGGCTCTTCAATATTGGCTTCCATCAGCAGCACGGCCTGCGTCAGCTTGGGGTGACTGGAACCCAAGCGATTCTGCAACGGAATACGCTGACGCTCGCCGCCTTCGCGGATGCGCTCGACCACCAACTCTTCCGAAACCGCACCGGCTAATTCTGCGCCATGGTCGCGCGCCAGCAACGCCAGCAGCAAATCGAGCACCGCGAGCCCGCCACAGGCGCTCAGGCGATCACGGTCCCAGTCAAACAGATGGCTGGTAGCGATAACCTTGGGGAAGCGCTCGCTAAAGTCATCCTGCCAGCGCCAATGCACCGAAGCGCGGTAACCGTCCAGCAGCCCCAGTTGCGCCAGCGGGTACACCCCGGCAGCAATCGCACCGATCACACAACCACTGCGAACTAGTTGCTTGAGCGCGCCAGACAGCGCAGCCGGCATCGGTCCAGGTGGTTCATCGGCCATTAAAAACAGCTTCTGACAACCTTCCAACTTACCGACCCAAGACTCCCCAGGCAGCCGCCAATCTCCTTCAAGCGCAGGCTCGGCTTGAAGAAACAGCAACTCGTAAACCACCTCGGGGTGCACACGCTGGGCGACGCGCAGCGCTTCTTCGGCCAAGGCCAGCGTCAGGGGCTTGGTGTTGGGCCAAAGCAGGAAGCCAATTCGGTGGGCATTCATGGGGGCAGTTTAGGCTCTGTTGGCGATTATGGGCATAGCACGGATGCTTGCAGATGTTGCCGTGGGTTATTTGAGACTGCCAGAGAGAAACTGTTGCAAACGCTCGGACTGCGGATTGATCAGCACTTCTTTCGGGCAACCGCGCTCTTCAACTACACCCTTGTGAAGGAACACCAACTGGTTGGACACCTCACGGGCAAAGCCCATTTCGTGAGTCACCACCACCATGGTGCGGCCTTCCTGCGCCAGATCCTGCATGACTTTTAGCACCTCGCCGACCAGCTCAGGGTCCAGCGCCGAGGTGGGCTCGTCGAATAACATCACTTCCGGCTCCATGGCCAGAGCACGGGCAATTGCTACACGCTGCTGCTCACCACCGGACATGTGTGCCGGGTAAGCATCTTTGCGGTGCGCCACGCCCACCTTGTTCAGGTAGTGCTCAGCCTTTTCCAGTGCTTCCTTCTTGCTCATGCCCAGCACGTGCACCGGGGCTTCCATGACGTTTTCCAAGGCACTCATGTGCGACCACAGGTTAAAGTGCTGAAACACCATGGACAGGCGCGAACGCATACGCTGTAACTGCTTGGCATCAGCGGCTTTCAGGCCACCGTCTTTGTTGGCCACCAGTTTCAGCTCTTCGTTGTTGAGCAGAATCTTACCGCTGTGCGGTTGTTCCAGCAGGTTGATGCAACGCAAAAAGGTACTTTTACCCGACCCACTGGAGCCGATGATGCTGATCACATCGCCTGCCTTGGCCGCCAGCGATACGCCTTTAAGCACTTCATGGCTGCCGTAGCGCTTGTGCAGATCCTGAACTTCAAGTTTGTACATGGTTTCCACTCTCTTGAATCAGTCGCTGAGCAAGCGACCCTGGCGAATAGGGGTACGACCGGCCACCTTGGCCAGCCACAAACCGGGCTGGGCAAAGCGCAACCGCTCGCGCGCATAAAGCACACCGTCTGTGGCAGCACAGACGGTCGTGTGGCGATCGTCCAACGGATCGATCACTTCAAATAAAGGGTCACCGACGCTGACCTGCGCGCCAATCGACTGCAGAAAACTCACCACCCCGGCATGCGGCGCATAGACGTACTCTGCGCCCGCAAAAGGCGTTGCCTCGCAGGTCGGCGCAGGCACAGGCGGCCAATCACCGGCGATTAAGCCTTGCTCTGCCAGAAAGGCAAGAATGCTCTCGGCGCTGGCTTGAGCTTGCTGCTGGCCCGTATCAGCCATGCCACCCAACTCAACCGTCACGGCCAGGCAAGCCAAAGGCACTTGGGCGCTGGGGAACTCTTGTGCCAGTTTGAGCCAAGGCAGCACACAGCATTCATCAAAGGAGTTACCGCCGGAATCTTCCACCGTGAGCGCGGCACCGGCAGCCAAGCGCGCTGCCAGCGAACGCAGTTGCGGCCATTGCTGAGGCAGCAAATACAGGTGCACGGCAGCATCAAAATCGCAGTGCAGATCAAGCACCACATCAGCATCGCAGGCGTGCTTGAGCAGAAGGCGCTGTAAGCCTTGCAGCTCGGAGCCAGCAGGCGGCAAGGCCTCCAATGCGGCGTGCATAGCGCGGCGAATCAGCTCGACGTTGACCGCCCCATCCGCCGCCAATTGCCCCTGCAACGCAGGCGCAATAAGCGCAGCCAGATCAGGAAAGTCGCGGTTGAAATTCTTCCCGCTGCCAAGCTCAAAACGCCCTTGGTGCGTGGCCTGAAACATCTGCCCCAAGCCAATCGGGTTGGCCACCGGCACCAGCTCAATCACGCCGGTCAAGCGCCCCTGATCGTGCAACTCACGCAAGCGGCGCTTGAGCTCCACCGCCACCCGCATGCCCGGTAACTCGTCAGCATGCAGCGACGCCTGAATATAGGCTTTGCGCGGCCCGACACCGAAACGAAATACGCTCAAGCGGCGCTCGGTGCCGGGACAACCCCAGGGCAATGGATGATCAATACGCTGCATGCTGCTTCCTCAAGCCTTGCGCGGGGCCATGTAGGCCAGCCAGCGGCGCTCAGCCAGTTTGAACAAGCGCACCAGAATAAAAGTCAGCATCAGGTAGAACAGGCCCGCGGTGATAAACGCCTCGAACGGCATGTAGTACTGCGAACTGACCGTACGCGCGGCACCGGTGATGTCAATCAGCGTAACGATGGAAGCCAGCGACGTGGTGTGCAGCATCATGATCACTTCGTTGCTGTACTGCGGCAGTGCGCGGCGCAGCGCCGATGGCAGCAGGATGCGGCGGTAGAGTTTAAAGCGCGACATGCCCATGGCCTTGGCCGCTTCGATCTCGCCATGCGGTGTTGCCTTAAGGCTGCCGGCGAGAATTTCGGCGCTGTAGGCGCTGGTGTTGATAGCAAAGGCCAGGCACGCACAGAAGGTCGCGCTGGAGAGGTAAGGCCAGAGCACGCTCTCACGCACCGCCTCGAACTGCGCCAGGCCGTAGTAGATAAGAAACAACTGCACCAACATCGGTGTGCCGCGAATCACATAGGTGTAAAGCCAGGCCGGGAAGTTAACCAACGGTGACTTGGACACGCGCATCAAACCCAAGGGGACGGCCAAGGCCAGGCCAAATGCGAGGGATATCAGCAGAATTTTCAGGGTAACGCCCACACCACTGAAATACAGCGGCAGGTTTTCCCAAATAACGGTGTAGTCAAAAATCATCGCTGCGCTCCCCGCTTACAGATCAGCGGCTTTAATGCCGACCGAGTAACGTTTTTCCAGGTAACGCAAAGCCAGCAGCGACACGCTGGTCAACACCAAGTACAAGGCCGCCACGGCCAGGTAAAAGGTGAACGGCTCGCGGGTGGCATCGGCGGCGCTTTTCGCCTTGAACATCATGTCCTGCAGACCCACCACAGAAATCAGCGCAGTGGCCTTGGTCAACACCAGCCAGTTGTTGGTAAAACCCGGAATCGCCAGGCGAATCATCTGCGGCACCAATACGCGAAAGAACACCTGCATACCGCTCATGCCATAAGCAGCGCCAGCTTCAGCCTGACCCTTGGGGATGGCCATAAAGGCACCGCGAAAGGTTTCCGATAGGTACGCACCAAAGATAAAGCCCATGGTGAACACACCGGCAATAAACGGATTGATGTCGATGTAGTCGTCGTAGCCGAGCAGCGGCGCAAGGCGGTTAACCATGTCCTGACCGCCATAAAATATCAGCAGGATCAGCACCAGATCGGGAATGCCGCGAATGACCGTGGCGTAGGTTTCACCCAACAAGGACAGCCACTTGATAGGCGACAAGCGAAACGCTGCCCCCAGCAAGCCCAACACAATGGCCACGGCCATGGATGTCAGCGCGAGAGTCAGGGTGAGCCAGGCACCCTCAAGAATGGTCGAGCCGTAGCCGTTGAGCATGCTCTGCTTACCTCGTGCAAACGCCTGGCGGCGCCTGGCAGTCCTACGGAAAATGACCGGGAGCGATGTTGAACTCGCTCCGCGACGGCCAGAAGAATGATCACCAAGGATGGTGGGCACTGAACGTGGTGCTCGCTAGAGGCTACAGCCCGCCCGCGCCACGCTCAGTGAAGGCAACGCGGTGAAATCAGTCGCCGTAAACGTTGAAGTCGAAGTACTTGTCTTGCACTTCTTTGTATTTGCCGTTGGCGCGGATGGCCACGATGGCAGCACTGATTTTGTCAGCCAGGGCCTTATCACCTTTGCGCACAGCAATACCGGCACCTTCCCCGAAGTATTTGGTGTCGTTGAAGTCCGGTCCTACCAAGGCGAAGCCTTTACCAGCGTCGGTTTTGATAAAGCCGTCATCGATGTTGATAACGTCCGCCAGGGTGGCGTCAACACGACCGGCGGCCAGGTCGAGGAACACTTCGTTTTGCGAGCCGTAGCGCACCACTTCGATACCCGCCGGGGCAAACACGTCCGAGGCATAGCGGTCATAGATGGACGAGCGCTGAACACCAACCTTCTTCCCCTTGAGGTCGACCAGCGGATCGTTGATCACGGTGCCGGCCTTCATCGCCAACTTGCCAGGTGTGTGGTAGTACTTTTTGCTGAAATCAACCGATTTCAGGCGATCTTCGGTGATGCTCATGGACGACAGCACGGCGTCAAACTTACGCACTTTTAGTGCTGGGATCAGGCCGTCGAATTCTTGCTCGATCCATTTGCATTCCACTTTCATCTCTTCGCACAGGGCGACGCCGATGTCGTAGTCAAAACCGCTGATGGCACCTTCAGGGGTTTTAAAAGCGAACGGCGGGTACGCCGCTTCGATACCGATGCGCAGCGGCTTGGCTTCTTCAGCCATGGCCAGTGGCGACAGCATGGACAGCGCCAGTGCGCCGAGAAGTGCAATCTTCTTCATTGTGTGACTCCTTCGAATGGGAATGGCATCGGTGGGCAGAGATTGTGGGGTATGCATCCAGCCTTGCATGAATTGTAGTGAGTCACCGTCAAGCTGCGCACTGCGCAACGACCGAACGGCCCCAGCCGGGTGACGGCATTCTAGCGACAGCTCGAAAGTCGATATTTCTTCAATGCGACAAGTAATTACAAAAGGGTCGGGCAGGCAGAGCGTTGATATTGACAGCATCTGGCTTTTATGCAGACACAGAAAGATGGGTAAACCTTATATAAAAGCAATTAACGCGCCCATTTTCTAAAGAAGCGCTTTTTACGGGGCTTGCACTGCTTTTTAATTTTTACAGCACGGCTAAACACTGCGCCATTTTGGCGCAAAACGTTTCCGTAGACCCCATCCATGAGCACAGCGTTACGCCGAGGTGACGCGTTAAAACACAGATGAAAATCGGCAATGCTGCAAAACGCACAACGCCCTGCCCGGCTTGTGGCCGAAACAGGGCGTTGCCTGCAAACGATTTAACCTGAGGTTAAGCGGCCTGCATCTCGCGATGAGTATCGATAAGGTGCTGCACCACGCCAGGATCGGCCAGCGTGGAGATGTCGCCGAGTGAATCGTATTCGGCGGTGGCGATCTTGCGCAGGATACGGCGCATGATCTTGCCCGAGCGGGTTTTCGGCAGGCCTGGGGCCCACTGAATCACGTCCGGCGAGGCAATCGGTCCGATTTCTTTGCGCACCCAGTTTTTCAACTCTAAGCGCAATTGTTCGGAAGGTTCTTCTCCTCCGTTCAGGGTCACGTAAACGTAAATACCCTGCCCTTTGATGTCGTGCGGCACACCAACCACAGCCGCTTCAGCCACTTTCGGGTGAGCAACCATGGCACTTTCGATTTCCGCAGTGCCCATGCGGTGACCGGACACGTTCAGTACGTCGTCAACGCGGCCGGTAATCCAGTAGTAGCCGTCTTCATCACGGCGCGCACCGTCACCGGTGAAGTACATGCCTTTGAAGGTCTTGAAGTAGGTGTCGACATAACGGTCGTGGTCGCCATACAAGGTACGCGCTTGGCCCGGCCAGGAATCGATGATGACCAGGTTGCCTTCCGCAGCCCCATCAATCAGGTTACCCAGGTTATCCACCAATGCTGGCTGCACGCCGAAGAACGGACGAGTTGCCGAGCCCGGCTTGAGCGCAGTAGCACCCGGTAGCGGACTGATCAAAATGCCGCCGGTTTCGGTTTGCCACCAGGTATCGACAATCGGGCAACGCTCTTTACCGACGGTTTTGTAATACCAGTTCCAGGCTTCCGGATTGATCGGCTCACCCACCGAGCCGAGCAGGCGCAGGCTTGAACCGTCAGCACCGGCTACTGCAGCGTCACCTTGCGCCATCATGGCGCGGATCGCCGTGGGTGCGGTGTAGAGGATGTTGACCTTGTGCTTGTCGATGATTTTCGACACGCGGGTGATGTCTGGGTAGTTCGGGATACCTTCAAACAGCAGCGTGGTTGCGCCATTGGCCAGCGGGCCGTAGACGATGTAGCTGTGGCCGGTAACCCAACCCACGTCAGCGGTGCACCAGTAGATGTCGCCCGGTTTGTAGTCGAACACCCGCTCATGGGTCAGCGCTGCATACACCAAGTAGCCGCCGGTGGTGTGCTGCACGCCTTTCGGCTTACCAGTGGAACCCGAGGTGTAGAGAATAAACAGGGCTTCTTCAGCGCCCATTTCTTTCGGTGCGCAGTGGCTTGAGGCAACGGCCATCAGGTCTTCGTACCAGATATCGCGGTGCTGGTTCCACTTGATCGGGCTGGCAGTGCGCTTGCAGACGATAACCTTCTGCACGCTGTTGGTTTCCGGGTTGGTCAGCGCGTCATCAACGTTGGCTTTGAGCGGGGTTTTCTTACCGCCACGCAGGCCTTCGTCGGCGGTGATCACCACCTTGGAATGACAGTCGATGATGCGGCCAGCCAATGCCTCCGGGAAGAAGCCACCGAACACCACCGAGTGAATCGCGCCGATGCGGGTACAGGCCAGCATCGCCACCACCGCCTGCGGAATCATCGGCATATAAATGGTCACGACATCGCCACGGTGCACGTCCTGGCCGCGCAGGGCGTTGGCGAACTTGCACACCTGCTCGTGCAACTGGCGGTAGGTGATTTCCTCGTGCTCAGACGGGTCGTCACCTTCCCAGATGATTGCCACCTGATCGCCACGCTCTTCCAGATGGCGATCCAGGCAGTTATAGGAAACGTTGAGGGTGCCGTCAGCGAACCACTTGATATCGACGTGATGATCGTCAAACGAGGTTTGTTTGACCTTGGTGAACGGCTTGATCCAGTCGATGCGTTTAGCCTGCTCGCGCCAGAAACCATCGGGGTTGATCACCGATTGCTGGTACATGGCTTTATAGGTCGCCTCATCAGTCAGCGACTGAGCAGCCACCTCAGGGCGCACGGGATACAAGGACGCAGCACTCATCAGAAACACCTCGGTGGGTAGTTGTTGTTCTATGTGCCATTTTGTAGTCCACACCCCACCTTCGAACCATTCGACCATGGTCTTAACGCTCTAAGACAATGGTCTGAGGCATTCACGCAGGCGCAAATCACAGCACGGCCCACAGGTGTAGCAAAGCCTGTTGGGTAACACAAAGATCAGCGGGGTGCTTTTGCGGCTGGGTTAGCCGCGCGCGGGGATTGCCAGGCCTCAACACCAGCTGGCCGGAGAATCCAAACCCAGCATGGTCGTAACGAAGGCATCTGGCTGGCGGGGGGGGCGCTGGGCCACGCGTGCAGGTCAGCTACAAGCGCTGTTGTCGACGCTCACACGTCCTACGAATCCCACCAGCTGCATCTGCGAGATACAGACTTAAAAATGCGCCGGCGTAAATCACCCATAAAAAAGGCGACCCAATAAGGTCGCCATATAAAACATTCCCAAAGGGGGGAATGGAGTAACACTTGCATCCAAACCACGCAGGATTGAATGAGCTAAGTTTCAGGCAGCGCCGGCAAGTAAGCCATTGCACCTTGGTCGTAGCCCCACCAGCGGCTAATCGCGTGGCGAGAACGCGATAAACCAAGGCTCCAGACGTCGACCGAAAGCCAATTCGGCATTAAACATCGCGCCCTGCTCCTCGCTCTTGTTTTCGCTCTGCTGCAAGCTCGCGTGCCATTTGTTCGGCAGGTTAAGGCGCTCAATGCCAGGCGTTTGTGCTGAGCCGCCGAGCTGCCACACCCAACGCTGGGATGCAGGGCGCGGGTCATCACCCTCACCCGTCCACTCGACAGCCGCGCTATTGGCCTGCGCATCAACAATGGCCTGCACGATGGCGTAGCGCTGGCGATCCGGATAACGGCTGCGCAGGGCCTGTTGATCTAACCCAGCATCGACCACCAGCAAGCGACTGGCGCGATTTTGCTCGAACTCCAGGGCCTTGCTGGCATTCTCAGCAGCCGCGCGCAGCGCCTCGCTGTCCGGCACGGCGCGATAAAGGCGCGCGGCCTCAGACTGTGCAGTGTGAGCCCGAGCCACTTCATGCTGATAAGCCGGGCCGTTAAATTCCAGCACCAGCAACGCATTGCGCTCTAGTTGGCGGCGATAGCGACGCACGCTTTCATCATTCAAGTCAGTGGGCAGGCTAAAGCCCAACTCGACCATTTTCTCGGCGCTGATCGGGGCGTAGCCGTAATCGTCACCATCCCGGCTAGGCCAGCGGTAATGCAGGTGCAGCGATTGGCTACTGTTGTCATTGCGCCAATAGGTGTAGGCGCTGCTCAGCTCGCGCTCAGTCAATAACAAACGACTGTCCATCGGCTCCAGACGATTCCAGGCCACCCCCAGCAGCACGAAGAGGTTAACCAGCGCCAGCAGCGCGAAACCGCCGATCAGGTAACGCAGAGATAGACGATTCATTGCCCACCTCCCAACAGCCCATGGCGACTGCGCAAGCGCCGCAACAGCAGCAAAATAAGCACCGCGCTCAAACCCAGCACCAGGAAGAACAGGTATTTGGGCATGCTGTCCCACCACCAATCAAAAAGCTTGGTGTAGAGGAAAATCACGAAAAATGTCAGCCCGGTGTTCACCACGTCGGCCCAGTTGCGGCGCACGCCCAGCGCAATCACCAGCCCCGCCACAACAAACCCGGCAGCCTGATAAAACCGCTCAACAACGCCCACTGCCGCGTCGAAATAACTGCTCTCGCCCCAATACGCCAACACCAGCATCGGCACAAACACGCCAAGTAAACCAAACACGCGGTAGATCACGGCAAAGCCATCAAAACGGCGCTGATCACACCACAGCGGCAGCGCGAAGATCAGCAAGGCCGCCGGGATGAAGTTTTCCGGTCGCTGCGCAAACCCCAGCCAATAAACCCCATCCCAACTGCCGACTCGCGCCGCCACAAAGGCCAACAAACAACTCAGGCCAATCGCCAGCAACAGCCGCGCACTGCAGGCATAAGCCAACAACAGCGCGTAAAGCGCCCAAGGCAGCAGAGCGTTAATTGACGGAGTGATATTGAAAATCTGCCCAAGCATGACGATGTTCAACACAAAACAGGTGAAGGCCACCAAGGCAGCGAGCTTGCCGAAATAGCCAGAACTATCCCGACGCTGCACAACCAGCACCAAGGCAAAAGATGCAAAGCTGGCCGTCAACAGAATGGCCACCTGACTCAGGGTTCTGAACAAGCCCCAGAACTGATAAAACAAAAAGAACACACTGGCCGACAACGCCAGCGCGCCAAGGAAAGAGGCAATCCGCATACCCAGCGATAACTGGCGGGTGTGCACGCTGTGATCAATATCGAAAGCGGCCAGGTAACGGTTGAGCAATTGCTGCTGGTAGTCGTGCAGGTGGCCGCGCTGGCTGTCACTGAGTGTCAGCACCTGCTCGGCTTCAAGACGCGCCAATTCGCGGTTGAACACACCAATATCATCGGCACGTTGCTGAGCATCGCTACGGTTTATCTTGGACATGGCATTCCTTGCAGCTGATCCTGACTCGCACACTCTAGCGCTAACAGGCAATTGATGGGCTGACCTAATAGAGGGTTTGTAAACGCAAATAATCTTCGCGGCTAATGCCCCGCCTATAAACAGCGCGCTGATGGTTAAACTGCTTTTAGCATTTAGCTTACGGATACCTGATGAAAAGCGTCCATGCACACCTGCTTCAGCACGCACCGCCTAGCCACAAACCAGCTGATACATGGGCCAGGCTTTGCTGTGAGCAAGCGCTGTTGGCTGTGGAGCAAGGCTGTTATGGCGTGGGCGCGGTATTGGTCAATGATGCGCAGGAGTTGTTGTGCAGTGCCCGCAATCAAGTATTTGCCAGCCACTACCACAGCGGCGCTCACGCCGAAATGCTCCTACTCGACCAGCTGGAAACCGAGTACCCGCAGCAGGATCGCAGCGCCCTCACCCTGTACGTCAGCTTGCAGCCTTGCCTGATGTGCTTCGCACGCATCCTGCTCGCCGGAATAACCCGCGTGCGCTACCTAGCCCGCGACAAACCCGGCGGTTTTAGTGGCCAACGGTTGCCCGCCGCTTGGGCTGAACTGGCCAACCGCCTCTCCATCGAACAGGCTGAAGTCAACCCGTATTGGATCAACCTGGCCGAGCAGGCCATCAACAGCCTGCAAGATCGCCAGCGGTTGCGTGAGCGGGTGGTGGCGGCGTGGCGAGGGGAATCAAATGACTAAGACGCAGGGCGGCGTCTTAGTCATTTGCCGTTATAAGCGAAATGCATGAACCAAACGCTGAAGATGGCTAGCAAGACTCGCTAGCTGAGTGCTGGTTGCCACGTTTTGCCGCGAAGCCTCACTGGTTTCTTCAGCTATCTGACTGACGCTGGTGACATTACGGTTGATCTCTTCAGCAACAGAACTTTGCTCTTCAGCAGCCGATGCAATCATGGCATTCATGTCGTTAATCGTCGCGACTGCAGTGCTGATCTGCCCCAGCATTTGGCCGGCACTGGCCACCTGCTGTTTACCACTTTGCGCTTTGGTACAGCTGCTCTGCATCACCGTTACCGCTCGGTTTGCGCCGCTTTGCAACTTTTCAATCATGCTTTGAATTTCGCGAGTCGATTGCTGCGTGCGTGATGCAAGCGTGCGTACCTCATCGGCCACCACAGCAAAACCCCGCCCTTGCTCGCCTGCACGAGCAGCTTCAATAGCCGCATTGAGTGCCAACAAATTGGTCTGCTCAGCAATACTGCGGATGACATCAACTACTGAGCTGATGCTGACACTGTTCTCTTCCAGCTCGTGAATAACTGTGGCCGCATGCTCCACCTCAGAGGCCAGGCTCTCGATGGCTGTAATGGCGTCATGCACAACACGCGCGCCACTCTCCGACTGCAGGTCAGCTTCCTGCGCAGCGCGTGCTGCACTGGCAGCATTACCTGCAACGTCCTGAACCGTGGCCGACATTTCGTGCATGGCCGTGGCAACCTGGTCAGTCTCCAACTGTTGGCGGCGAATCCCATCACTGGTTTGAGCACTTACCTGGGCAGTCTGCTCGGCGGCAGCAGCCAGTTGCTCAACCGCACCCGCCAATTCTTGAATGGTGTGCTGAAAACGCGATGCCATCGTATTGAACGCGCTGGCAATATCACCTAACTCATCTTGCCCGGCGTACGTGACCCGGTAACCCAAGTTGCCATCTGCCAATTGCTCACCACCAGCCTGGAGTGCGCGAACCCCCTTGGTGATGCCTGAGATGGTGGCCAGAGCTAGAAATACGGCCACTAGCAAGGCAACTGCCAGCGCTACGCCGATCATCACAAGCAATCGATCAAAGTCCTGCACGGCCTGCTGGTAGGTGCTGTTAGCCGCCGTTTGTTGCTGTTCAATAAGATTACGCAAGCTGCTGTAAGTGGTCATAAAAGCAGGTTGCAAACGCGTCAGTAGAATCGCGTTACCTTCAGCGTATTCACCCCGGCGCATCGCCGCGAGCACGGGGAGAACGCCGTTATCGAGATAATCGGAAAGCTTACTTTTCAGCTCATTGACCAAGCGCTGTTGCTCAGCGCTCAAGGGCATACGCTGGTAATCAGCCAAGCGCTCATGCATTGCGCTAACACTTCTGTCTACGGCGTCAAAATGCATGCTGGCAGGGTGATCGTGGGCTTTTTCAAATGCACTGCCAGGCTGATGCTGCAAGGCGAGCAGCAACTGTGTGCGTGAGTGGTGCATGTGGTTGGCAAGATCGCCGAGTTTGTCGAGTGGCAGCAAGACCCCGTTAAACATACGATCAAGATCGCTATTGCTGCTGCGCATACCGCTTAGTCCAGCCACGGTTAACAGCACGGCCAACAAACTGAGCAGTGCAAGCAGGCTTATAAGACGTATTTTTATTGAAAACCGGGTCAACCAGTCGCTCATATTTTCACTCTTATTGTTGGTTTATTGACGCCTATATTTTGTATCGACTCCTGAATTCATAGAATAAGTGCAACGCTTGAAACGATAGGCAGAGGGCCAGCCACCGGTAGAATCCAGGCTCTCACACCAAAGGATTCAAGCGCAG
>LNDO01000054.1 GCA_001465025.1 Pseudomonas sp. Ga0074129 | reverse complement strand
CCGTGTTCACGCAACTGCTCCTAGAAAGGCATGCAAAGGCGCGAGTCTAACCTAGTCGTCCGTGATCACTTCACCTGCACCGCTAGAATTTTCTCAATGGCATCGAGGGCTTGTGGATGACCTGAGCAGTAATGAGTCTCTTCTATAAGATGAACTTTATTTGCTGCCTTAATAACAGCAAATCGGCTGGCGATAGCTGACAAGAAGCGACCACCGGAACGCACACAAAAAGTTAAGTTTTGAAGCCTAAATTTGACCCAAAATCAGCAAAAGCTAACTAAAAGCGCTGCAATGACACAGGACCCAGGGGATAAGCATAGCTAGACAGGCTTGAAAGCCAGTGGTGATGAGGGCTCGACTGCAGATAGCAAAACGTGACTAAAAGCTAATAGGGCAGATAAACGTAGTGAAATGCGCGCCCGGCATTTGATTGTCGAGGCCAATCAGTTGGTCCTGGCGGCGGCGACACAGACGAAAACACAGCAACTCGAAGCCCTCAGTCGTCTGGTCGAGGCCCATGGCATCGTCAATATCAACCGTTCGGTATTCGATGAAGCGCCGGGTTTTGCCGCTGGGATTTTGAGCCTGGTGCAGGCGGGCCTGCTCAGCGTGCCGGACAAGTACCGCCACTACTATGCGGAGTTTTTGCAGGGGGTTCAGGTGGCCCCCGTGGCCGATCCGCTGGCCAGTGGTTTGTTGACCGGGCGTGAGGTGGATGTGTTCGAGTGCCTGCTCAGCGGGTTGTCGAATACCCAGATCAGCGATAAGACCGGGATGGCCTTGTCCACCACCAAGTGGCACCTGAAAAACATTTATTCAAAGCTCAACGTCTCCACCCGCACGGAGGCCATTCTGGCTGTGCGGCCGCGTCACTCGCTTCACTCATAACCCCCCGCGCATTGATTGCTCCCGCCCCCTCCGCTGGGAGGGGGCGCTTGGCCACCCCCTCTCGATAGGCTGGATGGTGCGCGGCTATGTCCGTAGCCGCCTTGTTCGAACAACAATAAAAACGGGAGCATTAGCCATGTCGGTATGGGTCACTTGGCCAGCTTTGACCAAGCTGGGAACGCTGGGCGTCGTCTCGGGGCTGCTGGTGCTGGCGGTCGAACGCCAGGCCTTGTTTGAAAACAATCTCTTCGATGTCGAGCATTACGCGGGCTACAACGCCAACATCACCTGCGATGCGCGCAGCCTCGCGGCGCGCACCGAGGATGGCACCTGCAACATCCTCAGCAACCCGGCCGAGGGTTCGGTGTACCGGCGCTTTGGTCGTAATGTTGATCCGCAAGTGACCTATGGTGAAACCAGCACGCTGCTGACACCCAACCCGCGCGAGGTGAGTAACCGCCTGATGGCGCGTGATGAATTCAAACCGGCCCCCAGCCTGAACTTCATCGCCGCCGCCTGGATTCAATTTATGGTGCATGACTGGTTCGATCACGGCCCGAATGCCGATGCCGACCCGATCCAGTTCCCGCTGCCACCCGGTGATGCGCTGGGCAGCGGCAGCATGTCGGTCAAGCGCACGCAGCCTGACCCGACGCGCAGCAGTGTCGACGCCGGCAAGCCGCAAACCTACCGCAACCACAACACCCACTGGTGGGACGGCTCGCAGCTGTATGGCAGCAGCAAGGAAACCAACGACAAGGTGCGCTCGTTTGTCGACGGCAAGCTCAAGGTCAATGCCAATGGCACCTTGCCCACTGAGTTGCTCAGCGGCAAACCGGTGACCGGGTTTAATGAAAACTGGTGGTTGGGTCTGAGCATGCTGCACCAGCTGTTCACCCTTGAGCACAACGCCATAGCCAGCAAACTCAAACAGAAGTACCCGGCGCAGAGCGATCAGTGGCTGTATGACCGCGCCCGCCTGATCAACTCGGCGCTGATGGCCAAAATCCATACCGTGGAGTGGACCCCGGCCGTGATCGCCAATCCGGTCACTGAGCGCGCCATGTATTCCAACTGGTGGGGCTTGCTCGGCCAGGGTGGCCCGCGTGACGACTTCCAGGCCGAAGTGCGCATGCTGCAAGCGGACCTGGCCAAGTCCGACTCGTTCGTAAAACGCATCCTGGGCTTCGACCCTAACGTCGCACCGGGCGTCGGCAACAGCGCCATCGACCATGCCCTGACCGGCATCGTCGGCTCGACCGCACCCAACAATTACGGCGTACCTTTCACCCTCACCGAAGAGTTCGTCGCGGTGTACCGCATGCACCCGCTGATGCGCGATAACGTGCAGGTGTATGACATCGGCTCCAACCAGATTTCGCGCACCATCGCACTGCAGAACACCCGTGACCGTGATGCCGAAAACCTGCTCAACGACGAGCGCCCGGAGCGCCTGTGGTACTCCTTTGGCATCACCAATCCGGGGTCGCTGACGCTGAACAACTACCCCAACTTCCTACGTAACCTGTCCATGCCGCTGGCCGGCAATATCGACCTGGCCGCCATTGACGTGCTGCGTGACCGTGAGCGTGGCGTGCCGCGTTACAACGAGTTCCGCCGGCAGATCGGTCTCAACCCGATCACCAAGTTTGAAGACCTCACCAAGGACGCGGCGACCCTCGCCGAACTCAAGCGCCTGTATAACAACGACATCGAGAAGATCGACACCCTGATCGGTCAGCTGGCAGAAACTGTGCGCCCTGAAGGCTTTGCCTTTGGTGAAACAGCGTTCCAGATCTTCATCATGAATGCCTCGCGCCGGTTGATGGCCGACCGCTTCTACACCAAGGATTACCGCCCGGAGGTGTACACCCCGGAAGGGATCGACTGGGTCGAACACACCACCATGGTGGATGTGCTGCGCCGGCATAACCCGCAGCTGCAAGCCAGCCTGGTCGGCGTGGAAAACGCCTTCAAACCTTGGGGCCTGAACATCCCGGCAGACTATGAAAGCTGGCCTGGGGCCAACAAGCAGGAAAACCTCTGGGTCAACGGTGCGCTGCGCACGCAATATGCGCCGGACAAACTGCCCGCGTTGCAGCCGGTGAATGTCGGCGGGCTGATTGGTTCGATTCTGTGGAACAAGGTCAAGCTGCGCAGCGACGTGGCACCGGCCGGCTACGAGAAGCCGATTCACCCCCATGGCGTGATGGCCAAGGTGAAGTTCGTTGCGGCGCCCAACCACCCCTACAGCGGCCTGTTTAAAGGCGCCGACAGCGGCTTGCTGCGCTTGTCAGTGACCGGTGATCCGGCTGATCGCGGCTTTGCGCCGGGGCTGGCGTGGAAGGCCTTTGTCGATGGCAAACCGTCGGAGAACGTATCCGCGCTGTTTACCCTCAGCGGGCAGGGCGCTAACCACAACTTCTTCGCTAACGAGTTGTCCCAGTACGTGGTGCCGGAAGCCAATGACACCCTGGGCACCACCGTTCTGTTCTCGGCCGTGAGCCTGAAGCCGACCCTGTTGCTGCTCAACGACATGGCTGAGGTGACGCAGCAGGGTGTGGCCGTGGCCAAACCCGTTGCACCGACACAGCTCTACTTTGTGCCGCGTGCGGAATTGCGCAATCGCTTTGCCAGCACACCGCATGATTTTCGCACCGACCTGCTGACCCTCAAGGCCGGCACCAAGGTGTATGACGTGTTTGCCACGTCCATGGCGATCAAAACCTCGATCATCCCGTCCATCAGCCGCAGCTATGCCGCTCAACGGCGCAACAGCGCGGTGAAGATCGGGGAGATGGAGTTGACCTCGGACTTTATCGCCTCGGCCTTTGGTGACAACGGCGTGTTCTTCAAGCACCAGCGTAACGAAGACAAGTAAGCCAAGCGCTGCAAACAAAAAGGCCTCGGTCGTGATACCGAGGCCTTTTGCTGTGCGCGCTGTCTGCGCCGCTCATTCAGGCTTGGGCTCGAGGTTGCTGAGCCCAAGGCTGAAGGCTGCGGGGCTTATTCGCGCAGGTCGATCGTCGCCGGCTCGCCTTGATCGAACAGGTGCACCGGGTTGCGCGGCAGGATGCCTGGCCGGAAGTCTTCGCGCACATCACCGAGTACACGAATGTCGCTGTATTTCTTCCCGGACAACGCCGCCATGCCGGCTGCATCACGCACCACCGTCGGGCGCAAGAACACCATCAGGTTGCGCTTGATGCGGGTTTCCCGGGTGGAGCGGAACAGTCCGCCAATCAGCGGAATATCGCCCAGCAACGGCACCTTGGAGTCGGCCTGGGTGACGTCATCCTGAATCAGCCCGCCGAGCACGATCACCTGACCGTTTTCAGCGAGGATGGTGCTTTTGATCGAGCGTTTGTTGGTGATCAAATCCACGGCATTGACGCCCTGGCTGGTTGGCGCGATGGAGGAGATTTCCTGTTCGATTTCCAGGCGCAGGCTGGCACCCTCGTTGATGTGCGGGGTGACTTTCAGGGTCACGCCAATGTCCTTGCGCTCGATGGTGGTGAAGGGGTTGTCTGCGCCCGAGCCGCTGGTGGTGAAGGAGCCGGTCTGGAAGGGCACGTTTTGCCCGACCAGAATTTCCGCCTTCTGGTGATCAAGGGTGAGTAGGCTGGGTGTCGACAGCAGGTTGCTTTTGCTGTTGGCCGACAGAGCGGTAATCAAGACGCCGAAGCTGTCAGTGCCCAAGCCAATGATCGCGCCATCTGGCAGGTTGATGGCGTTGTTGTCGGTGTCGCTGCCATTGTTCTGGAGGGCTTGCAGCACCGTGCCGACAGACAGCCCCGTGCCGCTGAAATTAGTGCCGCCCAGCCCGCCGGTGCCACCGCGAGCATCCACCGCCCACTGCACACCGAGGGCGTCGGTGATGTCCCCGGAGACTTCAACAATCGCCGCTTCCACCATGACTTGCGCGCGCGGTACATCCAGTTGACGCACGATGTCTTCAAGGGTGGCCACCACATCAGGTTCGGCCAGCAAGACCAGGGCATTTAGGCTTTCATCCGCCCGGATCAGCACGGTTTGCGGTTTGCCAGTGGTCTCGCCGCCTGTTTCTGGCTTGAGCTTCTCGGAAATTTCGCCAAGGGTTTCGGCCAGGCTTTTGGCATCGCCATGGCGCAGGCGGATGACGCGTGTGTTGGCCGAACGGCTGGTGGGAGTGTCCAGTGATTGCGCCAGTGCCGCCAGTTTCGCGCGTGCGTCCGGCGGGCCCAGCAGAATCAGTCGGTTGGTGCGGCCATCGGCAATCACTTGGGTGCCGGAGGTGCCCTTGGCCTGGCCACGATCGATGGCGTTGCGCAGCACCTCGGCGGTGTCCATCACCCAGGCGTGCTGCAGGTTAAGCACGCTGTAATCGTTCTGGCCTTTCTGATCGAGCTGACGAATCAAGTCTTCAATGCGCTGAATGTTAGCGCTGCGGTCGCTGATGATGATCGCGTTGGCGCTGGTAATCGCGGCCAGGTGCCCGTACTGCGGCACCAGCGGGCGGATCAGCGGAATAAGTTCGGTTGCCGAGCCTTGTTGCACTTGGATCAGGCGGGTTTCCAGACGGTCCGGGGCGCTGCGCCCGGCATCCGCTTCGGCCTTGGCTTCGGCGTTGGGCACGATCCGCGCCTGATCGCCTTGGGTGATCACGCTGAAGCCGTGGGTGGCCATCACCGAGAGAAACAGCTGATACACCTCGGTCAGCGTCAGTGGGCTGTTGGACACCACACTGACCTGACCTTTGACGCGCGGATCGACGATAAACGTCTGCCCGCTGATCTGCGCCACCTGGTCGATAAACTCACGGATATCGGCCCCTTTGAGGTTGATGGTCCAGCTTTCTTCCTGCTGATTGGCGCTCGGCGTGACGGCGGTGACGGCTGCGTTGAGCGGCAAGGCGCTGCAGGCAAGGCCCGCAGCCAAAAGGGCAACGGTAAGGCGCGAAAGAATAGGCGTCATCGTGTCAGTTGCTTTCCGTGGGTTGTTCGGTGGGCGCGAGGCCATTGGTTGCATCATCGGTGACCTGCATCTGCTCACGCAGCGCATTCATGCGCTCACGCAGTTGGTTCAAGTCATCGGTTTGCATGTCGCTCAGTTGCTCCAGCGGGTCCGCCATCGCGTCCGGTGTATGGCTCTGCAGGCCCGAGTTGGCGCTGCGCTCAAGCGGAAAGCTGAGGCTCTCGCGGCGACCGTTGCGCATCAACTCAACCCGATCAGCCGCCACGGCATGCAGTCGCACCCCTTCAGTGATTTCACTGTTTAAGGTGTAACGCTGAGCGCTTTGGCCTTCGCTGCGAATAATGGCGCTGGAACGCTGTGGGTCAGCATGCACAAAGCTGCCGAGCAGGGTCAGGCGCAGGCTGGTGCTGGGGGCGGGGGCGTTGCTGCTGATGTGATCGCCAAACAACTGGCCGATGGCGGGGGCCGTTGCCGGGTCTGAAACTTGGGTGAGGGGGCTTTCTGTGGCCACCACGGCGGTGCGCAGCAGGCGCAACCAGTCGGCACTCTGCCAGGCCAGGCTGGCGCTCATCAGGGTGACCAGCAACAGACCAAGCAGCGCAGGGGCGTGCTGCTGCAACTGGCGTGGGAGAGCCAAAAGGGGCAAGGGCGTCACTCCGTAAACTTATTATTATGTGGCGGGGTTCGCGCGCTGATCATAGACACTTGTCTGCCATTTGACAGCCCCCGAATGGGGGCAAATAACGCGCTATGGCGTGCCACTTCAGTACGGTGCAAGCGCATCGCAGTGTCGAGTCCTGCATTCCGAGAGGCCGTTGCCTGGCTTGATGTGATGAAACCCGGACGGGGTAGTGTGTCCGGCTGCTCAATATGCTTAAGATACCGACCTGTTTGGCTCTACCTTGGGCAAAATACAACAATTAACCCGTGGAACCCCGGTTGTGGCTGTTGGGGTGACCCTGTCAAGGCTGTCGATCATGAATGCGTTGCTAACCGAAGCACCTGTGCGGCGTTTGCCGTTTAGTTTTGCCAAGCGCCACGGCGTGGTGCTGTTGAGCACCAACGGGCTGCCGAGTCTGGCCTATCGCCCGGGTGTGGAACTGGTGGCGTTGGCCGAAGCGCAGCGTTTTGTTGGCTTGCGCCTGCCGCTGCACGCCATGACCCTTGAGGCGTTTGAGCAGGCGCTGGGGCAGGCGTATCAGCATGACTCGGCGTCCATGCAATTGGCCGAAGACATCGGTGGCAGCCTGGACCTGGCGGCATTGGCCGAGCAGGTGCCGGAAACCGAAGACCTGCTTGAGCAGGAAGACGACGCGCCAATCATCCGCTTGATCAACGCCATCCTCGGTGAGGCGATCAAGGAAAACGCCTCCGATATCCACCTGGAAACCTTTGAAAAACGCCTGGTGGTGCGCTTTCGCGTCGATGGCGTACTGCGTGAAGTGCTCGAACCCAAGCGCGAGCTGGCGGCCTTGCTGGTCTCGCGGATCAAGGTCATGGCGCGGCTGGATATCGCTGAAAAGCGCATCCCGCAGGACGGCCGTATTTCCCTGAAAGTCGGTGGCCGTGAAGTCGATGTACGGGTCTCGACCCTGCCCTCGGCCAATGGCGAGCGGGTGGTGCTGCGTTTGCTGGATAAACAAGCCGGTCGCCTCAACCTGCAACACCTGGGCATGAGCGCGCGTGACCGTGATCTGATGGAAGCCACCGTGCGCAAACCCCACGGCATTCTGTTGGTGACCGGGCCGACCGGTTCGGGCAAGACCACCACGCTGTACGCCAGTCTGGTCAGCCTGAATGACCGCACGCGCAATATTCTTACCGTTGAAGACCCGATCGAATATCACCTCGAAGGCATCGGCCAAACCCAGGTCAACACCAAGGTCGACATGACCTTTGCCCGTGGTCTGCGGGCGATTTTGCGCCAAGACCCGGACGTGGTGATGGTCGGCGAGATCCGCGATAAAGAAACCGCCGAAATCGCCGTGCAAGCCTCGCTGACCGGCCACCTGGTGCTCTCGACCCTGCACACCAACAGCGCCATCGGTGCGATTACCCGTTTGGTGGATATGGGCATTGAACCGTTTTTGTTGTCGTCGTCCTTGCTCGGTGTGCTGGCCCAGCGCCTAGTGCGGGTGCTGTGTCCGCATTGCAAAGAGGCCTATCAAGCCGATGAAGCTGAGTGCAACTTGCTCGGCGTGCCGTTCGCGCAGGCACCGACCCTGTATCACGCCCGTGGCTGCGTTGAGTGCCATCAGCAAGGCTATCGCGGCCGTACCGGCATCTACGAATTGGTGGTGTTCGATGACCACCTGCGCACGCTGATTCACAACGCCGCTTCCGAGCAGGACATGACGCGTCACGCCCGCACCCTCGGTCCGAGCATCCGTGAAGATGGTCGGCGCAAGGTGCTGGAAGGGGCGACCACGGTTGAGGAAGTGTTGCGCGTGACGCGAGAGGAATAGCGCGTGGCCGCCTTCGAATACCTCGCCCTCGACAGCAAAGGCCGCCAGCAAAAAGGCGTACTGGAAGCCGACAGCGCACGCCAGGTACGGCAGATACTGCGTGAGCGGCAGTTAGCCCCGCTGGACGTCAAAGCCACGCGTACACGGGAAAATGCCGGGGCGGGCTCGCACTTCAGTTTTAACCGGGGCATTTCGGCGCGCGATCTGGCGCTGATCACCCGCCAGTTGGCGACCTTGGTGCAGGCGGCCTTGCCCATCGAAGAGTCTTTGCGCGCGGCCGCGGCTCAAGCCACTTCGCCACGTATTCAAAGCATGCTGCTGGCCGTGCGTGCACGCGTGCTGGAAGGCCATGACCTGGCCAGCAGCCTGAAAGAATTTCCCTCGGCCTTTCCCGAGCTGTACCGCGCCACGGTGGCGGCGGGTGAGCATGCAGGTCACCTGGGGCCGGTATTGGAGCAACTGGCCGACTACACCGAACAACGCCAGCAGTCACGGCAGAAAATCCAGTTGGCATTGCTCTATCCGCTGATTTTGATGTGCGCCTCGCTGCTGATCGTCGGCTTCCTGCTTGGCTATGTGGTGCCGGACGTGGTGCGGGTGTTTGTTGATTCCGGGCAAACCCTGCCGGCGCTGACTCGCGGCCTGATCACCCTGAGCGATTGGGTCAAAGGTTGGGGCTGGCTGGCGGTGATTCTCGCCATCTTGGGCGTGTTCGCCCTGCGCTGGGCGTTGCGTGATGATGCGGTCAAAGCGCGCTGGCATGGCTTCTTGCTGCGCATCCCGCTGGTGGGCCGCTTGATTCGTGCCACCGACTGCGCACGCTTCGCCTCAACCTTGGCGATTCTGACCCGCAGTGGCGTGCCGCTGGTGGAAGCGCTGGGCATCGGCGCGCAGGTGATCGCCAACCGGGTGATTCGCGCTGAGGTGGTGATTGCTGCACAAAAGGTGCGCGAGGGCGGCAGCCTGACCCGTGCCCTGGAGGCCAGCGGCCAATTCCCGCCGATGATGCTGCACATGATCGCCAGCGGCGAACGCTCGGGTGAGCTGGATCAGATGCTGTCGCGTACCGCGCGCAATCAGGAAAACGATCTGGGTGCCCAAGTGGCCCTGCTGGTGGGGCTGTTCGAGCCTTTTATGCTGGTCTTTATGGGGGCGGTGGTGCTGGTGATCGTACTGGCCATTCTGCTGCCGATTCTGTCTCTCAATCAGTTGGTGGGGTAAACAGTGAATAAGCGTCAAAAAGGTTTCACGCTGATCGAAATCATGGTGGTGGTAGTCATTCTCGGCATCCTAGCTGCGCTGGTGGTGCCACAGGTCATGAGTCGGCCCGATCAAGCCAAAGTCACCGTGGCCAAAGGCGATATCAAGGCCGTGGCCGCCGCGCTGGATATGTACAAGCTCGACAACCACAGCTACCCAAGCACCCAGCAGGGATTAGAAGCGCTGGTGAAGAAACCTTCTGGCAATCCGCAGCCGAAGAACTGGAACCGCGACGGCTACCTCAAGCGCTTGCCAGTCGACCCATGGGGCAATGTCTACCAGTACCTGGCCCCGGGCACCAAGGGCGCGTTCGATTTGTATTCGCTGGGCGCTGACGGCAAGGAAGGTGGCAGCGATCAAAATGCTGACATCGGTAACTGGGACCTCTGACCCCAGTGCGCCAGCCGCCTAAACACGCCAGGGCGTTTACCCTGATTGAGTTGCTGGTGGTGCTGGTGATTCTCGGCAGCCTGATCGGGATTGCGGTGCTCAGTGTGGGCATCGTGGGGCCGGGGCGCGAGTTGCACAACGAAGCTGACCGCCTGGCCGGTTTGATCGGCGTGCTGGCCGAAGAAGCCGTGCTGGATAACCGCGAATACGGCCTGCTGCTTACCCGTGAGTCCTATCAGGTGCTGCGTTACGAGCCATCCCGCCGGGCCTGGCAGGCGCTGGCCGATAAACCCCATCGCGTGCCCGCCTGGGCCGAGTTGAGTGTGGAGCTCGAAGGTGCAGCGCTGACGCTGCCGGCCCCTGAGGACGAACGTGCCGAGCAGGGCGCACTGCAGCCGCAGGTGTTGCTGCTGTCCAGTGGCGAGATCAGCCCATTTCGCTTGCTGATTGCTGAGCGACGCGCGCAAGGCCTGCGCCTGCGCCTGGTCAGCGATGGTTTTCAGTTGCCCAGCGTTGAAGTCGACAGCGTGGCGGTGCGCAAATGACCAAGCGCGCGAGCGGCTTTACCTTGCTTGAAGTGCTGGTGGCGCTGGCTATTTTCGCGCTGGTGGCCGCCAGCGTATTGACCGCCACCGCGCGCAGCCTGCAAACCGCCTCGCGTCTGGAAGAAAAAACTTTGGCCATGTGGATTGCCGACAACCAACTGGTTGAATTGCAGTTGTCGAAGAATCCGGTTGCCGAAGGCCGTGATCAGAGCGAGGTGGACTTCGCTGGACGCCGCTGGCAGTGGCAAAGCGAGGTGCAGGCCACTCGCGAGCCGGACATGCGCCGCGTCACGCTGTGGGTTGCGCCCATCGCGCAGGATCGCTCCACGGCTGACCTGCGCGAGCGCGCTGTAGTCAGCCTGAACGGTTTTCTGGGGGTGACGCCATGAGGACGATGCGCGGCTTTACCCTGCTTGAACTGCTGATCGCCATCGCCATTTTCGCCCTGTTGGGTCTGGGCACTTACCGCATGCTCGACAGCGTGCTGCAAACCGACAAGGTCACCCGCGCCCATGAATTGCAACTGCGTGAGTTGGTTCGGGCCATGGCCGCGTTCGAGCGCGATGTGTTGCAAGTGCAACCCCGGCCAGTGCGTGACCCGTTTGGCGATGTGCGCGCAGCGCTGCTCGGTGATGACTTGGAAAACCCCAGCCTGGAGCTGACACGCAGTGGTTGGCGCAACCCATTAGGCCAGCCTCGGGCTGACCTGCAGCGCGTGCGCTGGCAACTCAGCGGCGAACAATGGCAGCGCCAATACTGGCCCGTGCTCGATCAGGCGCAGGACAGTCAGCCCCAGGTGCAAAAGGCGCTGGAGGGCGTCACGGCCCTGCAATTGCGCTACCTGGATGAACAGGGTGCGTGGCAGACCAACTGGCCGCCGCAGGAGAGCAATCAGGCCGAGGCCCTGACAGCGTTGCCCCAGGCGGTTGAATTGGTCTTGCAGCACCGCCGCTACGGTGAAATTCGCCGTCTGCTGCGCTTGCCCGAGGGCGTGCCCAAGCGCATCCAGCAAGCGCCGCAAGACGACGCGCAAGACCCCAGCCAGCCGGAGCCATCGGCATGACCCGACAGCGCGGCATGGCCTTGATCACGGTGTTGCTCGTGGTTACGGTGGTGACGGTGGTCAGTGCCGGGATTATTGCCCGCCAGCAATTATCGATTCGCAGCAGCGCCAATCAGCTGCATGTGCGCCAGGCGCTGCACTACGCCGTGGGTGGCGAGATTCTGGCCAAGGCTATTTTGCAGCGTGACCTGCAAGGCGGTGACCCGCGTGCGCCGATTGATCATCCGGGCGAGGCCTGGGCAAAACCGCCTGCACCTTTTGCGCTGGATGAAGGCGGCGATCTGCGCTTGCAGATTATTGACCTGACCAGCCGTTTCAACCTCAACAGCCTGCTGCGCCAGGGCCAGCCTAACGAGGCTGCCGTGGCGCAATTTCGCCGTCTGCTGTTGAGCCTGCAGATCGACGCGCCGTATGCCGAGCGCCTGATGGATTGGTTGGACGCCGATGATCAGCCCAGTGGTGGCTACGGCGCAGAAGACAACCAATACCTGCTCGCGCAGCCGCCTTACCGCGCGGCTAATCGGGTGCTGAGTGATGTGTCCGAGTTGCGCCTGTTACTGGAAATGACCGAGGCCGACTACCAGCGGTTACTGCCGTATGTCAGCGCCTTGCCGGTGGACGCCACGCTGAATGTCAACACGGCCAGCGCCCGGGTGCTGAGCAGTCTGGCTGAGGGCATACCGCTGAGTACGGCGCAGGGCTTGGTGGCGTCGCGTGGCGCGGACGGCTACCGCGATGTGCAAAGTTTTATCGCCCAACTGGGTGGGCTGCAGGTGCAAAGCCAAGGGTTGGCGGTGGGCAGCCAGTATTTTCAGGTGCTGACTGAGGTCAGTGTCGGTGAGCGTCGGCAGGTGTTGCGTAGCACGCTGCAGCGCGCCAGCGACGGTCAGGTCTATGTATTAAACCGTGATTTGGGGCAGGGCGGTCTTGCACCTGCGCCCGTTAAGGAAGTTGAGCCATGAGTCAGGCCTACGTATTTTTGCCGCCCGCCGCCTGTGCCGGCGCGCAGGCGGATTTGTCCGTGCAGTGGGTGGTGGACGGCGTTTGTGCATCCCTGCCGTTCAATGAGGTGCAGTCGCAGCTCAACGGGCGTTGGACGTTGGTGCTGCCGGTTGAGGCGGTCACGGCCTGCGCCGTCACGCTGCCTACACGCAAAGCGCGCTGGCTGCGCCAGGCGCTGCCGTTTGCGGTGGAAGAGCTGCTGGCTGAAGAGGTCGAGCAGATGCACCTGGCCCTTGGCGAGGTGCTGGAAGACGGCCGCCACCGGGTTTTTGCGGTGCGCCGCCGTTGGCTTGCAGATTGGTTGGCCCTGTGCGGGCAAGCGCCTGAGGTGATTGTTGTGGACGCCGACCTGCTACCGGGGCCGGGTACTGCGCTCTTGCAGGCGGGTGGCCGCTGGTTGTTGGGTGGCGACAACGTGGCCCGCATGGCATTACAAAGCGAGGACTGGCCCGCCCTCAGTGCGCAGTGCAGCGCGCCGGTCACTGCCTGGTGTGCGCCGCAGGATAAATCACTGAGTCCCATTGATGAGCGTCAACCGGTTGCGGAACCTTTTGCCTGGCTGGCCGAGCAGCCGGTGCGCAGCAATCTGGCGCAGGCCGAGTTCGCGGTGCAGACCGGCAGCGGTCAGTGGTCCCGCTGGCGGCCGGTGCTGGCCTTGTTGGGCCTCTGGGTGGTGCTGCAATGGAGTTTTACGATGGCCCAAGCCTGGCATCTGCAGCGCCAAGCCGATGACTACGCAGCCGCCAGCGCCGCGCTGTACAAAGAGCTGTTTCCGCAGGACAGCAAGCTGGTCAACCTGCGCGCGCAGTTTGATCAGCACCTCAAAGCTGCCAGCGGAGGCGGCCAAAGCCGCTTGCTGGCGTTATTGGCGCAGGTCAGCGCGGCCGTGACGGCCACCGGCGGGCAGTTGCAAATCAGCCAAGTCGATTTCAGTGAGGTGCGCGGTGATCTGGCCATGCAAGTGCAGGCAGCAGACTTCGCTGAGCTGGAAGGCTTGCGCGAACGTCTGCAAAACAGTGGCTTGGTCGTACAGCTAGGCTCGGCCAGTCGCGAAGGCTCTGGTGTGAGCGCACGGGTGGTAATCGGAGAATGAACATGATGTCAAAAGGATTCACCGCGCAGCTGGATAATTCACAGTTGCTGCAACGCTGGCGGGCATTGGCGCCACGTGAGCAGTTTGCCTTGGCCAGCCTGGGGTCATTTCTGTTGCTGGTCGTGCTTTACCTGACGCTCTGGCTACCCGCTCAAGAGCGCCTGCAGGCTGCTCGCAGCGCCTTTGAGAGCCAGCGTGAGCTGAATGCTTACTTGATCAGCCAAGCGCCTGCGGCACGCAATCTGGCCGGATCAAATCAGCAACCTATGCTCGATCCCGCTCGTTTGCAGGGCGCGGTCACAGCCACGGCGGCAACCCAGGGGTTGATCATCGAGCGCCTAGATAATTCAGAAGAGGGTGTGTTGCAGCTTAATTTGCAACCAGCCCCTTTTGCGCAATTGCTGCGCTGGTTCAGCGTGCTACAGGAACAGGGTGTGCAAATTGCCGAAGTCGGGCTGGATCGAGCCGAGGCTAATCAGGTGGCAGCGCGCTTGAGTGTGCGGGTCAGCCAGTAATGGATATGCGTGGCTGCTTAATGGTGCAGACGGCCATAAGCAGGCACCGGGGTTGTGCGATCTTTTTTCCTCTTTTTTAGAAAAACTTGAAGCAGGGTGTTGACTTAGGTGCGCCCCTTGCGTAAATTTCGCGCCTCGCAAGCAGCGGGTGATTAGCTCAGCTGGGAGAGCATCTGCCTTACAAGCAGAGGGTCGGCGGTTCGATCCCGTCATCACCCACCACTCTTGTGAAACCGGACGAAAGTCCACCGACGCGCAGCGGTAGTTCAGTCGGTTAGAATACCGGCCTGTCACGCCGGGGGTCGCGGGTTCGAGTCCCGTCCGCTGCGCCATATTTTCCTGCTTGAGTTCGCTCAGGTTGAGATGGAGAAGCCCTAATAGGCGGCTTCATCAGATGAAGCAAGAGTTGTACGGACGTAAGTCCACCGACATGCAGCGGTAGTTCAGTCGGTTAGAATACCGGCCTGTCACGCCGGGGGTCGCGGGTTCGAGTCCCGTCCGCTGCGCCAAACATGAAGCCCGCTGATAGCGATATCAGCGGGTTTTTTGTTGCCTGCGCTTTATCTCTTTTAGCGCGACAACTTGTCATCTTGTCTTCATCCGCCTGCTTTAGCTTTATTGGCATGCTCCTTGTTTATGCAATGAGCAGTCAAAACTGATCGAGTAGGGGGAACAGGCAATGGACGAGTATCAAGAAGAGCTGCTGGAAGCTCACGCCTATGAGTTGGATGTGCCGGAGTGCGATGAAGACGCGACCGAGCTCTAATCTGTTAGAACCGACTAAATCGCCCGGCGTTGCTCGCGGCGGTATTCGCCTGGTGTTTGCTGGTTCCAGCGTTTGAACGCGCGCTGAAAGGCCTCGGCCGAGGCAAAGCCAAGCAGGTAGGCGATTTCGCCAAAAGCCAACTCGGTGTCGCGGATGTAGGCCATGGCCAGGTCGCGACGGGTGTCGTTAAGGATGCTGCGAAATTGCGTGCCTTCTTCCGCCAGTTTGCGCCGCAGCGTCCAGGTTGGCAGCTGCAGGCGTGCTGCCACTTCGGCTAGATCCGGCTCGCGGCCATGCAGCAAGGGGCCGAGCAGTTGAGTGATGCGCTCGCGTAAGTTGCGCGTGCGGGTCAGTTGTTGCAGTTGTTCTTCGCATATTTCCAGTAAGTGTCGCCAAGTGCCTGGGCAGTGTTCGGGATTGCGCAAATTCAGGGTTGGCTGATTCAGGCGCAATTGGTTGTGCTCGCAGGCGAACTCCACCGGGCAGGCAAACAGCTCGGAATAGTGCGCGGCATAGTCCGGCGCAGAAAACTCAATCTGAACTTTCTCGACGCTAACAGGCTGCTGCGCCAGGCGACTGAGTTGCTGTGCCCAGCTGGCCAGTACTGAGTCCACCACAAAGCGGTTGTACGTGTTGTAGGGGCTGATGGAATAAAAGCGCAGCCAGGCGCCGTGCTTGTCTTCATGCAGGCTGGACTGGCCGCGGTAGTTGGCTGCATACAGCGGTTCAAAGCGAATCATGGCGCGCGCCGCTTCGCGCACAGTAGGCGCTTGCGCGGCGGTCACACCGGCCAGACCGAGCTGGCTCATGCGACTGAATTGGCCCATCAACAATCCCAAGCCCGGCTCGCCGCATTGTTGAATCGCGCTGTGGCCTAAGCGCATGTAGCGCGGGATCGACAGGCGCGCGCGTGGTTCAGCCAGCCTTGCTGCATCCAGCCCGTAACGTTCCAGCAGTGGTTGTGGGTTTTCACCGCAACTGCGCATGGCATCGGCCAGGCTGTCGACAAAGCCAACGGATAAATCGCCCAATTTGACCCGTGTTGATTTCATCGGCTGAAGCTATCCAGTTTGAGCGGGGTAAGGGTGGTCAGGTTAGGTGGGTGCCCGAGCATTGCCAAGTGCCGCTGTCATTTTTGATCAATAAGTTGTCACTTAAAGTCATTGAGGCGCATGGCTGGGCTGATTATCGTCTAAACCATATCGACCGCACCCGCCAAGAGGCAGCGGCAATTTCGTGAACAGCCAATACCCGATGTGGAGATTTCCATGACTGCTCAGTACCCCAATCTGCTGGCCCCGCTCGATCTGGGTTTCACCACCCTGAAAAACCGTACCCTCATGGGTTCGATGCACACCGGGCTGGAAGAAAAGCCAGGTGGTTTTGAGCGCATGGCGGCCTATTTCGCCGAGCGTGCTCGCGGCGGTGTTGGCCTGATGGTCACCGGCGGTATTGGCCCGAACGAAGAGGGCGGCGTGTATTCCGGCGCGGCGAAGCTGAGCACCCCGGAAGAGGCGGAAAAACACAAGATCGTGACCCGTGCCGTGCACGAGGCCGACGGCAAGATCTGCATGCAGATCCTCCACGCAGGCCGCTATGCCTACAGCCCAAAATCGGTCGCCCCGAGCGCCATTCAAGCACCGATCAACCCGTTCAAGCCCAAAGAGCTGGACGAGGAAGGCATCGAAAAGCAGATTCAGGACTTTATCAACTGCTCCGTATTGGCTCAGCAGGCCGAATACGACGGCGTTGAAATCATGGGTTCGGAAGGTTATTTCATTAACCAGTTCCTTGCCGCACACACCAACCAGCGCACCGACCGTTGGGGTGGCAGTTATGAAAACCGCATGCGTTTGCCGGTGGAAATCGTCCGTCGTGTGCGTGAGGCCGTAGGCCCGAATTTCATCATCATCTACCGCCTGTCGATGCTGGATCTGGTGGAAGGCGGCAGCACTTGGGATGAAATCGTGCTGCTGGCCAAGGCCATCGAGAAAGCCGGTGCAACGCTGATCAACACCGGTATCGGCTGGCACGAAGCGCGTATCCCGACCATTGCCACCAAAGTACCGCGTGCCGCGTTCACCAAGGTCACCGCCAAGCTGCGTGGCGAGGTGAGCATTCCGCTGATCACCACCAACCGTATCAATACCCCGGAAATCGCCGAGCAGGTTCTGGCTGAAGGCGATGCCGACATGGTCTCGATGGCGCGTCCATTCCTGGCTGATCCGGAGTTCGTTAACAAGGCTGCAGAAGGCCGCAGTGATGAAATCAACACCTGCATCGGCTGTAACCAGGCCTGTCTGGACCACACCTTCGGCGGCAAGCTGACCAGCTGCCTGGTCAACCCGCGTGCCTGCCATGAGACCGAGCTGAACTACATCCCAACCACCACGGTGAAGAAAATCGCCGTGGTCGGCGCTGGCCCTGCTGGGCTGTCCGCCGCCACTGTTGCCGCTGAGCGTGGCCACAGCGTGACCCTGTTCGATTCGGCCAGCGAAATTGGCGGCCAGTTCAACGTGGCCAAGCGTGTGCCGGGTAAGGAAGAGTTCTTTGAGACCCTGCGCTACTTCAAGCGCAAGCTGGAAACCACAGGCGTTGATCTGCGTCTGAACACGCGCGTGTCGGTTGAGGATCTGGCTAAAGGCGGTTACGACGACATCATCCTGGCGACCGGTATTGCCCCGCGTACCCCGGCTATTCCAGGCATCGAGCACGCTAAGGTGATCAGCTACCTGGACGCCATTCTGCAACGCAAGCCGGTTGGCCAGAAGGTTGCTGTAATCGGTGCCGGTGGTATCGGCTTTGATGTGTCTGAATTTATCACTCATCAGGGCGAAGCCACCAGCCTCAACCGTGAGGCGTTCTGGAAAGAGTGGGGCATCGACGCCGATCTCGAAGCGCGCGGCGGTGTGGCGGGTGTTCAAGCGCATCCGCATCCGGCGGCGCGTGAAGTGTTCCTGCTGCAACGCAAGAAAACCAAAGTCGGCGATGGCTTGGGTAAAACCACCGGTTGGATTCACCGTACCGGTTTGAAGAACAAGAACGTGCAGATGCTCAACGCAGTCGAATACCTCAAGGTTGACGACGCTGGCCTGCATATCAGCGTGGCGGGCGGTGAGCCGCAAGTGTTGCCAGTGGACACTGTGATCGTCTGCGCCGGTCAAGACCCGCTGCGCGAACTGCAGGAAGGTCTGGAGAATGCCGGTCAGGTCGTGCACCTGATTGGTGGTGCTGATGTGGCCAGCGAACTGGACGCCAAGCGCGCCATCAACCAGGGATCGCGCCTCGCGGCTGAACTCTGATGACCAACGCCCCGCCTCGTGCGGGGCGTTTTCTATGTGGCTAAAACAATAAGGAAATGCCCATGTCTTCTTCCGCTCAACTCCAGCCTGCAGCTGCCGCCACGCTCGCCCAGTGGCATGGTCTGATGCAAAAAAACGATCTGCGTGATCTGCCGCAATTACTGCATCCGCAGGCGGTCTTCCGCTCGCCCATGGCTTACAAGCCCTATGCCGGCGCGCCGATGGTGTCGCTGATTCTGAATACGGTCAGCCAAGTGTTTGTGGATTTTGTTTACCACCGTGAATTGGTCAGCGCTGATGGCCTGAGCGTGGTGTTGGAGTTTAGTGCCAAGGTGGGTGAGCGCGAGCTCAAGGGTATCGACATGGTGCGCTTTGATGAGGACGGCAAGATCGTTGAGTTCGAAGTAATGATTCGACCCATGAGCGGCTTGCAGGCGCTGGGCGATGAAATGAGTCGGCGTTTGGCTCCATTTCTGGCAGCGGCTAAAGGCTAGGTCACCAAATCCGTCACATTTTTGTCTGACAGCCCACGTTGCGTGGGCTATTGGCCGGTTCAGTGCCAACCCAGTCACATTGCCGGGTTTGGCTTTTCCCCTAGACTGCCCGCACTTGCGTAGGGTATTTGGTTTTTAGCGCTTGCATGGTTTGTCAGAATTTTGGCAGTCTTGTTGGGTGTGCCAATATTTGCGCAATTGATACGGGTTGTGCGAGTTGAGCGCAGCTCTTTAGGCCGCTAGAGGACGATCCAATGAGCATGCAGATCAAGCCGCAGATGGTTGAGGCCGTGCTGTTCTTCAGCGAGCGTGGCGGTATCTGCAAGCAGATGTTTTTCCCCGAGTTTGAGGCCTTGCTCGATGGCGTGGTGAACATGCCCGAGTTTGCTGACCAGCAAATGCGCGTGGCTTATGCCCTGATTAATCCACGCTTGTTGATCAAGGCGCTGGTGTTCTTTTATCTCGATTTTGACGAGAAGGGCGCGCCGGATACAGGTTGGAATATCCCTTTACAGCATTTGGCTGAGCGTGCCGGCCGTGGCCCCGATCTCGGTGCCGGACCGATTCGTTTGGCCTGCCGCAGCCAATGCCCGGTGTCTTGGCACCAGATGCACCTGTGGGACCCCAGTCTGACGCCGGGCAACAATGACCTAGCATTGCTGCGTGATGTCGTCAAACGCAACGCTTTGGGTTTGCTGGTTGAGGATGAAGCGGCACCAGCGGTGGCCACCGAACGTCTGCAGATGGCTTCGGAGGATCGTTGGTATGCGGCCGATCCCGCTCAGGAAGAGGCGGGTAAAGCTCAAGAAAAGCTTGATCAGCAAGAGCGGGTCAAAGCTGCACAGTTGATCAAGCAACAGCGTTTGCGCATCAGCAGCCTGACTCAGCAACACGAAGAAGAACTGGCCAAGTTCAAGTTGGCCAGTGACGAACAGAGCAGCAACTTGCTGGCGCAAATTCATGGCTTGCATCAGGCCTTGCGTCAGCAAGAAGAACACAATGCGGTGTTAAAGACGCAACTGGCTGCTCAGGCGGCCAGCTTTCAGACCTCACGCGAGGAAATGACGGCTCAGTTGCGAGAGTTGGAGCGCGACGGACTCAGCGAAATTGACGGCCTGCGCACACAGTTTGAAGGTGAGATGCACGCTAAAATTGCCGCAGCCGTGGCGCAATACAAAGAGCAGATTGCCATTCGCGATGTCGAGTTGGCCTACCGTGCCGAGCAGGACACTCAGGCCTTGCAGGAGATCAACCGACTCAAACGCGCCTACACCGATTTGGTCAGCCAGGGTGGCGAGCAAATTCTCGAGCGCTTGGCCAAGTTGGGCGTGGTGTTTGTGGTGTATCACCCCGGCGCTGGCCACCTGACCATCCCATTGCAGGATATAGCTGTTTATCAGGACAACCCGTTGTCCTACGCGGCGGCTAAGTGCTTTGTCAGCGAAGAGCAGTATCGCCACTGGATGGCGCACTATCAGCAACCTACCTGCGAAGCAGAACTGCCGGCTGGCGGGCGTTGTGCCATGCCGATAGACCGCATTGATACGCCTGGCCGCTTTACCTTGGGTGAGTCCAACTGCTGTGCCCGGCACAAGGCCAGCAGCCGTTTGCGCACCGTGGGTTGACCTTGTCGGTGGTCGTGCCTGACTGGACACCGCATGCGCCTTTGCAGCGCTTGTGTCTGCCGTGGTCAGAAGCTGCTGGGGTTGAGCTGGCCGTGTTGCGTCTGGACCTGATCGACCCGTTGATCAGCGGCAATAAATGGTTCAAGTTGAGTCATCATCTGGCCCGCGCTCAAGACGAATCGGCTGCGGGCGTGATCAGTCTCGGCGGCGCTCATTCCAATCATCTGCATGCGCTGGCCGCCGCCGGTAAGCGTTTTGGCTTTGCCACGGTGGGTTTGTTGCGTGGTCATGCGCAGCAAACAGCAACGGTGGATGACTTGCTGGCTTTTGGGATGCAACTGCATTGGCTGGGGTATGCGGGCTATCGGGCGCGCCATGCGGCAGATTTCTGGCTGCCGTGGCAGGCGCAGTATCCAGGCTTTTATGCTGTCCCCGAAGGCGGTGGCGGTCTGTCTGGGGCTTTGGGCTGCATGGCTCTGCTGCCGATGGTGCGCGAGCAACTGGCAGAGATCGGTTGGGCTGATTACGACGCCTGGTGGCTGGCGGCCGGAACGGGCACAACACTGGCTGGCCTGCTGCTGGCTGAGGCGTCTGCGCATCCGGTGCATGGGGCCTTGGCGGTGCCTGCTGATCATGGCGTTGCGCAGCAGGTACAGCAGATTGTATTGGCGGCGGCTCAGCCTGTTGGGCACTACCATCTGCATGAAGCCTGTCGCGGTGGTTTTGCCCGCAGCGATGCTGAGTTACTGGCTTTTATGCATGACGCTGAAAACCACATCGCCATGCCGTTGGAGCCCCTGTACACATCCAAGGCTTTAATGGCGTTGCGCCAGCAGGTCGAGGCCGGTTACTTTGCGCGCGGCAGCCGGGTGGTTTTTGTCCATACTGGTGGCTTGCAAGGGCGGGCATCGGCTTTGTCATCGTCTGCATCTCTACTCTGAATACCACCGGCGGAGCCTGGATTCTGCATGAGCGAACCTCTCAATCCTGAACAGCTGCGCAGCCTCACCCCACTCAATGTGCTGTCTGAGCAGCAGTGGCGTGAACTCCGGTCACAATTGATTCCTCAGCCTGTGCTGGCCGGGCAGGTGTTGTTTCGCGCAGCAGATCAGGCCCGCGTGACCTACTACCTATTGGCCGGTGAATTACTCTTGCAATCGGCCGAGGGTCAGCAGCGTATACAGGCTGGCAGTGAGGCCAGTTGTCACCCGTTATCACCCAGCCTGCCGCGCTTGCATGAGGCGCGTGCGCTGACCGATGCCAGTGTGTTGGCCCTGGACACCGCCACCCTCAACCGTTTGCTCACCTGGCGTCTGGCTTATCAGGATCTGCTGTTGGAGCTGGGGCAGCACCACGAAGACGTGGAATGGCTGGAGCGGTTGTTGGAAAACCCGCTGTTTGCCAAAGTGCCGCCGTCCAACGTGCGCGCGATGTTGGCTCGTTTGCAGCGCATTGAATTGTCTGCGGGCAGTACGGTGTTGCAAGAAGGCGATGTGGGCGATAGTTGCTACTTCCTTAAGCATGGGCGCGCCGAAGTGATTCGCGGCGCCGGCAGTGCGCAGCAGGTGTTGGCTGAGTTGGAGATTGGTGCCTGTTTTGGTGAGGAAGCCTTGCTGGCTGACAGCCCGCGCAATGCCACGGTGACTCTGCTTGAAGACGGTGTGGTGCTGCGCCTGGATCGGCAGGATTTTTTCGCCTTGCTCAAAGCGCCAGTGGTGGATGAGGTGTCGCTGGGTGAGGCTTCCCGTTTGCTGGCCGCCGGGGCGCAATGGCTGGATGTGCGCCTGCAGGACGAATACCAGCGCGCCCATGCGCTGCAATCGTTGAACATGCCTCTGCAACTGCTGCGTCTCAAAGCCCGATTATTGGATAAAGCGCGCACCTACCTGTGCTACTGCGACAGCGGCAAACGCAGCAGCAGCGCGGTGTTTCTTCTGTCGCAATTGGGCTACAGCGCCTATGCCCTGCGCGATGGGGTGGACGCTTTGCCAGCGGTGCAGCGCGATGCGTTGCTGTGCGAAAGCGGTTCGGGCTACCTGGCCCGCTCCGGCGGCCGAACCGAGCGCAGCCTGTGATTTAGCTGGCCGGTTGTGCCGGCCAGTGATCATGCAGCAGAAACACTCGTTCGGCTTCCTGCCAACGGTTTGGCGCAATCTCTTCCAAGCGCACCAGCAACTGAGCATTGGCATTACTGGCTAACGCCGCTAACCATTGCTGCAACTGTTGAGGCGTCCATAACGCGGCTGTTTCGACATGCGCCGGGGCCAGCCAGGCCGGGCGTGTCAACGGTTGCCATAGGCCTTGGTGCTGGGCGCTAAAAGCCAACCAGTCACGATGATGCAGCCAGCGTCCACGCAAGTGCTGTGGGTTGCTGCCGAGCGGTGCACTGCAGGGGTTTTGCCAGGGGTAGAATAGATACCCTGCCAGCCATAATGCAGACTGAACCTGGTTTGGCGTGTAGGTGGCCAAAAGCGCCTGGGCATGCGGGCTTTTGCACAGTGGCAGTTGATGCTGAAGCAGATGGTCCAGTTTGATATCCAGTCGATCACGGCTGCCCGGGCCTAGCCAGTGCGCCGGATCCAGGCCGCTGCACTGCGCCTGAGCCAGGTAAAGTTTGATGGCGAACTCAATGTGGTGCACGCCTTGTTCATCGCGCAGCAACAGGTCCAACTCACCCAGGGTATGCCCGTGCTGGCGAATGGGCAGGTTGGCGGCTAGCACCTCAACGCCGGGTGCAGCTTGCAAGGCAAACTGCCATAGGCGCTCGTAATACAAGCCTAAACGCCGCACTGAATGCTGGCTGAGCCATTGCGTGAGCCTGTGATTGTCAGCATCCAGGCGCAGCAACCAGTCAGCCAGAGCATCGGGTTGTAGGCTCCAGGTACTGGCAGTCAACGGGTGGCGTTGCGGCCAATCGGTGTGGTTGAGCAATGGCGGCGAAAGCAGCGTCCAGGCCAAATCACGCACGCTGGGTTGGCGCAGTTGCGAGAGTAGGTCGGTCAGTGAGGGGAGGTGCGTCATGTTGCGAGCATAGCGCTTCGAGCCGATTAACGATCGCCTGTGCGTCGATCCTGTTGGGTTAAGCAGCCGTTGGCACACTCACAAAGCGCTTCTGGCAGGCATGCGGTTTGCCGCTGCTATCGGCTTTCGCCCATAATCCAAACCCTAGATCCAGAGCCTGGCGGGAGCACCATGGAGCAATTTCGTAATATCGGCATCATCGGTCGGCTGGGCAGCACCCAGGTTCTCGACACCATCCGCCGGCTGAAGAAATTTCTGCTCGCTCGTCACCTGCATGTGATCCTTGAAGACACCATCGCTGAAGTACTGCCGGGGCATGGCTTGCAGACCTCATCGCGGAAAATTCTCGGTGAAGTCTGCGACCTGGTGATTGTGGTCGGCGGCGACGGCAGCATGCTCGGTGCCGCGCGGGCCTTGGCGCGGCATAAAGTGCCTGTGCTGGGCGTCAACCGTGGCAGTTTGGGCTTTCTCACCGACATTCGTCCAGATGAGTTGGAAATCAAGGTTGAGCAAGTATTGGAAGGGCATTACCTGACCGAGAATCGCTTTTTGCTCGAGGCTGAAGTGCGCCGCAATGGCGAGGCCATCGGGCAGGGCGATGCGCTCAATGATGTGGTGTTGCACCCCGGCAAATCGACCAAGATGATCGAGTTCGAACTCTATATCGACGGTCAGTTTGTTTGCAGCCAGAAGGCCGACGGCCTGATTGTCGCCACCCCGACCGGCTCCACTGCGTATGCCTTGTCGGCGGGTGGCCCGATCATGCACCCCAAGCTGGATGCCATCGTGATTGTGCCGATGTATCCGCATACCTTGTCCAGTCGCCCGATTGTGGTGGACGCGAGCAGCGAGCTTAAAATCGTTGTGTCCAAAGACTTGCAGATTTATCCCCTGGTTTCCTGCGATGGGCAAAACCACTTCACCTGCGCGCCTGGCGACACCATCACCGTGGCCAAGCGCCCGCAGAAGCTGCGCTTGATTCACCCGCTCGATCACAATTTTTACGAGGTCTGCCGCAACAAGCTGGGTTGGGGCAGTCGGCTTGGGGGCGGTGATTGATGCACCTTGATCCTGCCCGTGGCTACGACCTGATCGGCGACATTCACGGCTGCGCGAAAACCTTGGAACGTTTGCTGAGCACCCTTGGCTATCGCTTGCAGGCTGGGGTGTGGCGACATGCGCACCGTCAGGTGATTTTCCTTGGTGATCTGGTCGACCGTGGCCCGCGCATACGCGAAACGCTGCATCTGGTGCGCGATATGGTCAGCGCTGGGCAGGCGCTGTGCATCATGGGTAATCACGAGTTCAATGCCTTGGCTTGGAGCACGCCGGCGGCGCCGGGCAGTGGGCGGCAGTTCGTCCGCGAGCACAACCCGCGGCATGCGCGGTTGATCAAGGAAACCCTGCAGCAGTTCGATGCCTACCCGGCTGAGTGGCAGGTTTTTCTCGATTGGTTCTATGAGTTGCCGTTGTTTATCGACGCCGGGCGTTTCCGCGTGGTGCATGCCTGTTGGGATGAAAGCCTGATCGAGCCGTTGCGCGCGCAGTTTGCCGATGGCTGCATCGATGAACACTTTGTCCAGGCTGCGGCCGAGTACGGCAGTTTTGCCAATACCGTCTTCGATCGGTTACTGCGTGGTACGGATATGCGCCTGCCGCACGGCATGACCCTGACCAGTGACGACGGCTTTACCCGTTCGCACTTTCGCACCAAGTTCTGGGAAGAAGATCCACAGACCTACGGCGATATCGTCTTCCAGCCCGACGCCTTGCCTGAACTGGCTGCGCAGATGCCACTGAGCGAAATGCAAAAAACTGAATTACTCAAATACGGCGCCGATCAACCGTTGTTGTTCGTTGGCCATTACTGGCGTAGCGGCAAGCCCGCGCCCATTCGCAGCAACCTGGCCTGCCTGGATTACAGCGCCGTGCTCAATGGCAAGCTGGTGGCCTATCGGCTGGATCAGGAAAGTCGCCTGGATGCCGACAAGTTTGTATGGGTCGATGTCGATCCCTCGGAGGCACGGCCATGAGTGCTGTAGCGGCGATGCGCCTGCCTGAACAGGTCGATCTGAGTGGCTTTATCAACCTGCTGCAACGCCTGCAGGTGCCGCATCGCGTTGCGGAAGAGGCGGGTGAGCAGGTGCTTTGGGTGCCCGATGAGCATCTAGCCGAACAGGTGCGCGCGCTGTACGCGCTGCACCCGCACGGCGATACAAACCTTGAACTGCAACCGCTGGCGGTTGAGCAACGCGTCTTGTCGGGTTTTTTCCAGCAACTGCGGGCCAGCCTGATGACCGCCACCGTGCTGCTGCTGACCTTTATTGTCGCGGCCATCACGCTGTTGGGCGATAACCTGCCGGCGATCAGTTGGCTGAGTTTTGTCGATTACCGCGTGCAAGGCGATTACATCTACTTCAGCTACCTCAATGACACGCTGCACAGTGGCCAGTGGTGGCGCTTACTGACGCCAATGCTGATTCACTTCGGCATTCTTCACCTGGCCATGAACACCCTCTGGTATTGGGAGCTTGGGCGGCGGATTGAAGCGCGGCAAGGGCCGTTGATGCTGTTCTTGCTCACACTGTTATTCAGCCTGGCTGCCAATTTTGCACAGTATCTGCACGCCGGCCCCTCGCTGTTTGGCGGGTTGTCCGGCGTGCTCTATGGCCTGCTCGGGCATTGCTGGATTTTCCAGCGCCTGGCACCCACACCGGCGTATCGCTTGCCGCCGGGCGTATTGGTGATGATGCTGGCCTGGCTGCTGATCTGCATGACCGGCATCTTTGAACTGCTGCAATTTGGCGCGATTGCCAACGCGGCGCATGTTGGTGGTCTGCTGGCCGGTTGCCTGACTGGGCTGCTGGGCGGTCTTTGGGCGCGTCGGCGATACGCGTAGTTGTGTGACAGGCTGGTAAACTGCCACTTTGCATTTGGAGGCGCGTATGTCGTCCTTTCTTGAAGCGATTGAAAACATCACCCCAGAGATTTATCAGAGCCTCAAGCTGGCTGTGGAAATCGGCAAATGGCCCGATGGCCGCAAGCTGACGCAGGAGCAGAAAGAGCTGACCCTGCAAGCGCTGATTGCCTGGGAAATCCAGAACCTGCCGGAAGAAGAGCGCATCGGCTACATGGGGCCGCAAGAATGCAGCTCCAAGTCCGAGCCGATTCCCAATCTGCTGTTCAAGTCCTCGGATACCCTGCACTGATGAGTGAGTTGGCTCGTGGTGCCCTGAGTAAAATGGCGACGCAGTTGGGTGCGCCGGTGCAGTACAGCTTTCGCCTCAGCGATGAATTACTGCCGGTTAACCCGCTGATCGGCAAGACCTTGCGCCTGGAGTTTCTCGGCGCGATTCACTGCTCCCATTGCGGGCGCAAAACCAAAAGCAGCTATAGCCAAGGCTACTGCTACCCCTGCATGCAGAAGCTGGCGCAGTGCGATATCTGCATCATGAGCCCGGAGCGTTGCCACTATGAGGCCGGCACCTGCCGCGAGCCGAGTTGGGGCGAGCAGTTCTGCATGACCGATCACGTGGTCTACCTGGCCAACTCCAGTGGCGTGAAAGTCGGCATCACCCGCGCCACACAAATCCCGACCCGCTGGATCGATCAGGGCGCGACGCAGGCGCTGCCAATCCTGCGCGTCGCCACCCGACAACAGTCCGGCTTTGTTGAAGATCTGCTGCGCAGCCAAGTGGCGGATAAAACCAACTGGCGCGCGCTGCTTAAAGGTGATGCAACGCCGGTCGATCTGCTCGCCGTGCGCGAACAGTTGTTTACCACGTGCAGCAGTGGCCTCACCGAACTGCAACAGCGTTTTGGTATTCAAGCCATTCAGCCATTGAGCGATCAGGCCGTGGTGCAGATTGCCTACCCGATCAACGCCTACCCGGCCAAGATCAACAGCTTCAATCTGGACAAGAATCCGCTGGCCGAAGGCACGTTGCTGGGCATCAAGGGCCAGTACCTGATGTTCGATACCGGCGTTATCAATATTCGCAAATACACCGCTTACCAGTTGGCCATCCACGAGATAGCCGCCTGATCACCCCTTGCAGCGCGGGCTTAAAGCTCGCCGCAGCCCTGAAGAGGTCCCGCCATGCGCACTGAACAGCCGAAGATGATCTACCTCAAGGACTACCAGGTTCCGGATTATCTGATTGATGAAACGCACCTGACCTTCGAGTTGTTCGAGGATCACACCCTGGTGCATGCGCAATTGCTGATGCGCCGCAACCCCGCGGCGGGTGTAGGTTTGCCACCGCTGGTGCTGGATGGTCAGCAGTTGGAGTTGCTCAGTGTGGCGCTCGACGATCGCGAGCTGAGTGCTGGCGACTACCAACTGAGCGACAGTCATCTGACCTTGCAGCCTACTGCGGCCAGCTTCGTGATCGACAGTAGCGTGCGCATCCACCCGGAGAGCAACACCGCGCTTGAAGGCCTGTACAAGTCCAGCGGCATGTTCTGCACTCAGTGCGAGGCCGAGGGTTTTCGCAAGATCACCTACTACCTCGACCGCCCGGACGTGATGAGTAAATTCACCACCACCCTGAGCGCCGAGCAGCACAGCTACCCGGTGCTGCTCTCTAACGGCAACCCGATTGCCAGCGGAACAGAAGACGGCGGCCGCCATTGGGCGACCTGGGAAGACCCCTTTATGAAGCCGGCCTATCTGTTTGCACTGGTCGCCGGTGACCTCTGGTGTGTGGAAGACAGCTTCACCACCATGAGCAATCGTGACGTGGCGCTGCGCATTTATGTCGAGCCGGAAAACATCGACAAATGCCAGCACGCCATGGATAGCCTGAAAAAATCCATGAAGTGGGATGAAGAGGTCTACGGCCGTGAGTACGACCTCGACATCTTTATGATCGTCGCGGTCAACGACTTCAACATGGGGGCCATGGAAAACAAGGGCCTCAACATCTTCAACTCCAGCTGCGTACTGGCCAAGGCTGAAACCGCCACCGACGCCGCGCACCAGCGCGTCGAGGCAGTCGTCGCCCACGAGTACTTCCACAACTGGTCGGGCAACCGCGTAACCTGCCGCGACTGGTTCCAGTTGTCGCTTAAAGAAGGCTTTACCGTGTTCCGCGATGCTGAGTTCAGCGCCGACATGCACTCGCGCACGGTTAAACGCATTGAGGATGTGGCCTACCTACGCACCCATCAGTTCGCCGAAGACGCTGGCCCTATGGCCCATCCGGTGCGTCCGGACGCCTTTATGGAGATTTCCAACTTCTATACCTTGACCGTTTATGAGAAAGGTTCAGAAGTGGTGCGCATGATCCGCACCTTGGTCGGTGCCGAGGGTTTCCGCAAAGGCAGCGATTTGTACTTCGCCCGCCACGACGGTCAAGCCGTGACCTGTGATGATTTTATCCTGGCGATGGAAGAGGCCAATGGCATCGACCTGACCCAGTTCAAGCGTTGGTACAGCCAGGCCGGTACGCCGCGTCTGGACGTCAGCGAAAGCTACGATGCTGCTGCCAATTGCTACCGTCTGCACTTCCGTCAAAGCTGCCCGGCCACCCCGGGCCAGGCCGAAAAACTGCCGTTTGTGATTCCTGTCGAGTTGGCCCTGCTGGACGCCCAAGGACGTGAATTGCCGCTGCAACTGGTCGGTGAAGAAGCCGCAGTGGGCACGTCCCGTGTGCTGCAGATAACCGAAGCCGAGCAGGCGTTCACCTTTGTTAATCTGGCGGAGCAACCGCTGCCGTCCTTGCTGCGTGGCTTCTCTGCGCCGGTCAAACTGAGCTTCCCCTACAGCCGCGATCAATTGATGTTCCTCATGCAGCACGACAGTGACGGCTTCAACCGCTGGGAAGCGGGGCAGCAATTGTCGGTACAGGTGCTGCAAGAGTTGATTGGCCAGCATCAGCGTGGCGAGGCGCTGGTGATGGATCAGCGTCTGGTTGAGGCCTGTCGCACGCTGTTGGCTGATGAGTCGCTGGATCAAGCCATGGTCGCCGAAATGCTCTCGTTGCCCGGCGAGGCCTACCTGACTGAAATCAGCGCAGTGGCAGACGTTGAGGCGATCCACGCTGCCCGTGAATTTGCCCGCCAGCAACTCTCGGCTGCGCTGTTTGATCTATTCTGGCAGCGTTATCAGCGCAATCGCGATGTGTCGCGCAGCAGCGCTTATGTCGCTGAAGCCGAACACTTTGCCCGTCGCAGCTTGCAGAACATCGCACTTTCCTACCTGATGCTCAGTGCCAAGGCTGAGGTGCTCGCCGCGTGTCTGGAGCAGTTTGAGCATGCTGACAATATGACCGAGCGGCTGGCGGCGTTGGCGGTGTTAATCAACTCGCCGTTCGAGAGCGAGAAAGCCGTCGCATTGGCCAGCTTTGCCGAACACTTCAAGGACAACGCCCTGGTCATGGATCAGTGGTTTAGCGTACAGGCCGCTTGTGCGCTGCCGGGCGCGCTGCAGCGTGTTGAGCAGTTGATGCAACACCCCGCATTCACCCTGAAGAACCCGAACAAGGTACGCGCCTTGATCGGCGCATTTGCCGGGCAAAACCTGCTGGGCTTCCATCAGGCCGATGGCAGCGGTTATCGCTTCCTGGCGGATCAGGTGATCACCCTCAATGCCCTCAACCCACAAATCGCCTCGCGCTTGCTCGCGCCACTGACGCGCTGGGCCAAATACGGCAGTGAGCGCCAAGCGCAGATGAAGGCTGAGTTGCAGCGCATTCTGGATTCGGGTGAGTTGTCCAGTGATGTTTATGAAGTGCTCAGCAAAAGCTTGGCCAAGGCATAGAGCGCGGTAACACCGTGTTTTTGAATGCCACACTTTGCTGTTATCTGGCCTGCAATCCACGTTGACCTAATCGGCCCTTGGCTAGGGCTTATTTCTTAAGCCTGGCTGGCTAATACATCGGTTGGACTACGAGCCTTGTTCTCTTCAAAAGTGTTACCTGTCGCGCACAGGTAGCACTTTTGGTGTTACCCCTCCTATGTGTAAGCAAAGTTTGCGCTGTGCGAGTTCAGCTGCTTGGGTTGACGCTGCCTATTTTTTCCGAAGCGGTTTGCCGGGGTTAACGCTGCGCTGTGACAGATCGCGTCAAACAGTAGGACAAAAAAAGAAAGATTCGTACCGCTCAGGCGTTATTTGCTCGCTGAATGATCAGTCACAATTTGAGCTGATGTGCTGTATGAGGGTGGTGTTGTATTTTTTATACAGTTGTTTGAATTGGCATCATGGTTGCAGTTGCAGAAGCTGATTTGACCTCGTCTTGGTCTATGCCAGGTTGTGAGGTGCGTGAAAACGCATTGGGAGGTGTCTTCCAGTCAGCATTTAAGGCCGTCACCAGTATGGCCATAACGAGCGCCCCAAAAATTGGTGCGCCACAAGATGATCTGTCCACGGAGTAACGTTTCGATGGAAATTAAGTCCAGTAAGTCTGTATTGCGTTTTGCACCTGCCACGGCGGGTTTTGCTTTTGTCGGTCTACTGCCTCTGCTGGTAGCAGCGCACGTTCAGGCTGTTGAATTCAGCTTTGCCGATAACGAAATCAGCGGCTCCATCGACTCCACCGTGTCCTATGGCCAACTCTGGCGTGTACAGGGGCAGGACAAGACTAATGATGATATCAACACCAATGATGGTAATCGTAATTACGATACAGGCTTGGTTTCTGAAGTTTTTAAGGTTACTACTGATATGGAGATTACATATCAGAACTATGGTGCTTTTGTGCGTGGCACAGCGTTTTATGATACTCAAATAATGGATAAGCGAAACGACTATTACGACAGTGGTCTAGTTTATTTGCCCAGCCAGAATTTACCTAGGGATGACAGTTTCACGCGTGATACGCGTCATGCTGCTGGTCGTAATGCGGAGATACTTGATGCTTACGTCTATGGTAATTGGGATGTTGGGGATATGCCTCTTGGGGTCCGTCTAGGTAAACAGGTTTTCAACTGGGGTGAGGGTCTTTTTTATCGTGGAGGCGTAAACGCTACTAACCCAGTTGACGCCGGAAAGTTTCGTTTACCTGGTGCTGAAGTGAAAGAGGTTCTGATTCCAGTTGAAGCTATTAGTTTTAATCTTGGCTTGTCTGATAGTTTGTCTATGGAGGCTTTTTATCAGTGGAACTGGAAGGAAACAGCTATTGATCCGGTAGGTACATTTTTCTCTGAGACTGATTTGTTTGCGGAGGGTGGTAATACTGCTTATAACCGTAGCGGTTCACTTGCGAGTGTGTTGACTCCAAATGGTAACTTCGGTGGTAACTCTCTTTACGGTTTGCTGTCATCTAATCCTGCTTCAGGATTGCGTGGTAGCCAGTACGCAAATTCTGGTGCGTTTAAGGTTGCTACTATTGATAGTGATTTGAATGCTAAGGATGACGGGCAGTATGGTTTTAACTTTAAGTATATTGCTGAGGGTTTGAATTCTACAGAGTTTGGTGCCTACTTTCTGAATTACCACTCCAAAGAGCCTTATATTAATGCAGATATAAACTCTGCTTATAATGGTGTAACTGGTCTTCAGTATACTGATCTTTTGGGTAATCCCGCGGTGATTGGTGCTGCTGCGCTTGGGAATACTACTGCTCAGCGGATTGTCGGTGGTCTCCTTGCTGTAGATGTTGGTAATCAGATTCAGGCGCGTCGGCAATACGTTGAAGATATTCGTGCCCTGAATTCATAGAATAAGTGCAACGCTTGAAACGATAGGCAGAGGGCCAGCCACCGGTAGAATCCAGGCTCTCACACCAAAGGATTCAAGCGCAG
>LNDO01000053.1 GCA_001465025.1 Pseudomonas sp. Ga0074129 | reverse complement strand
TGCGCTTGAATCCTTTGGTGTGAGAGCCTGGATTCTACCGGTGGCTGGCCCTCTGCCTATCGTTTCAAGCGTTGCACTTATTCTATGAATTCAGGCCGAGAATGCGATGGGCATCGTTAGCCACCGCCTGACGGGTTTTATAAACGTCAAACACGATCTGCGCCAGGCTCAGCACCACGCCTACGATTAGCGCCGACAACAGCACAACGCGGAGCAACTTGAGCGACAAGCTGTTCTTCAATTCCAGCTTCAAATGACGGTTCCTTGTGAAGTCTTCAGCGTCAATCTGCACTGAGTATTGGCAATGTCGCGCTTGCAGTCAAAGGGCCATTAACACTCTTTGTCGTACAAAGCATTTGCGCAGCCATGGCGCGGATGTTGGCAGGTCAATGAAGGGTGTGCACGGTGTCGGTGCGTTTGCCTGCTGGTTTTGCCAGTCCTGGGCCGTTTTCGCTTGGCATGAGCTTTGCGGTGTTGCTTTTGAGGGCGTGAGTTTATGCGCAGGATGCATCCGTGCAGCCCTCAACTCACCGTCATAGGGGATGCTGCGATGAAGACTCGACTGATAGGCCTGGCTGTATGTGGGGTTTCGCCTTTGGCAGAAGCTGCCAGCAATGAGGCGTCGAACACTGCCTGGCTGGTGCTGGCCAGTGTGCTGGTGTTCTTTATGCAGGCCGGTTTTGCCCTGGTGGAAAGCGGCATGTCGCGGGCTAAAAATGCCGTCAATGTGATGATGAAAAATTACATGGACGGTTGCGTCGGTGGGATCACGTTCTGGTTGTTTGGCTTTGGCTTGATGTTCGGCAGCAACATCACCGGCTGGTTTGGCATGAGCCATTTTGCCCCGCACGAAGGTGAGCCCTGGGATTTCACGTTTTTGTTATTCCAGATGATGTTCGCGGCGACGGCCGCCACTATCGCCAGTGGGGCAATGGCCGAGCGCACGCGGTTTTCTGCCTACCTGATTGGTGCCGTGGTGATCAGCGGCTTTATTTACCCGGTGTTCGGCAGTTGGGTCTGGAGTGGCATTTACGGTGGCCAGGGTTGGCTGGCCACACTGGGTTTTATCGATTTTGCCGGATCCACTGTGGTGCACAGTGTCGGTGCTTGGTGTGCATTGGCCGGGATTCTGGTGTTAGGGCCACGATTGGGACGCTTTGCCGCCGACGGCACGCCCCGCTCAATTCCTGGGCATAACCTGAGCTTGGTGGCGTTGGGTGGTTTCATTTTGTGGGTGGGCTGGTTTGGCTTCAATGCCGGCAGCAGCCTGGAGATGAATGTCAGCCTGGGGCTGATTGCCCTGAACACGCATCTGGCCGCCAGTGCTGGAGCGTTGGGTGCTTTTATAGCGCAGCGCAGCACCTCCAGCCCGGTGCTGTTGACGACTACGGTGAACGGTTCATTAGGTGGGCTGGTGGGTATTACCGCCGGTTGCGCAACGATGTCGCCGTTATTTGCCTTACTCACCGGTTTGGTGGCCGGTTTTGTGGTGGTGTTTGGCATGCGTTTGCTGGAGCGCTGGCAACTGGATGACGTGGTCGGTGCGGTGCCAGTGCATGGGTTTGCCGGCGTCTGGGGCACGGTCGCCGCCGGGGTGTTCTTCAGTGGTGATTTGTTCAACTGGTCGCGGGTTGGCGTGCAACTGTTAGGTGCTGGGGTCGCGTTCGTGTGGGCATTTCCGTTGGCGCTGATGCTTTATCTGTTGTTAGCGAAAACCCTTGGGCTGCGCACATCGACTCAGCATGAGCAGCGCGGTCTGGATTTCGCCGAACATGCCGAGGTGGGGTATCCCGAGTTCAACCTTGCCGTGACGTTTGATCCCAACGATTTACCAAGGAGGGTGTGACATGAGCCTAGCCACGCGCCGCCGGGCGATCTACACCGGCCTGGCGGGACACTTTGCCGAGGATGAGTTGTTCGCAGTGCTGGCCCTCTGGGAAAGCAAATATGCGGATAAACCACCCTTTGCTTTGAATGAGTTTCTCGGCGAGGTGGCCTCTACCACCGAACGTAAACTGGAGCGCGCCAGGCTTTACCGGGAGTTGGTAGGCGCACTCACCGGACCGTTATCCGATTTACTGCCTGACCCCGAGCCGCAATTGCAACGTTGGCGTCAGCAGGTTGGCGGCGGCCCTGCGGTTTGTTCAGTCACGGATGCGCAGGCATGGCATTGTTTTGAGGCGCTTGGCCGAGCGCTGTTTAATCAACTGGACATGGACTTGGTGCCGCGCTTGCGGCGTTTTGCCGGTGGCAACCTGAGTGCATTGGGTTGCAGCAATCAGCAGCGCTTAAGGGTGCGCGCTTGGTTGGAGCAGGGCGCTGAGTTGGAGCAGACGGGCTTGGCGGTCGATCACCTGCGGCAGTTGCTTAACCTGCTGTATGTCGGGCTGTGTGAGTACCTCGGGCCGGTGATTGCCGATCAGCATTTAAGCCGCGCCGTGCAACAGGTCGAGACGCTGCATCTGGCGTTTTCTCCACGCAAACTGCTGTAGGGCAGGCCTGAAAACAAGAAACCCGGCACATGGCCGGGTTTCTTGTTTAGACGCTCAGCTTAGGCTGCGTAGTTGTTCGCTACGAAGTCCCAGTTGACCAGGTTCCAGAACGCTTCGACATACTTCGGACGTACGTTGCGGTAGTCGATGTAGTAAGCGTGTTCCCACACGTCGCAGGTCAGCAGCGGGGTGTCGCCGCTGGTCAGCGGGCAGCCGGCGCCGATGGTGCTGGCCAGGGCCAGGGAGCCGTCAGCTTTCTTCACCAGCCAGCCCCAGCCGGAACCGAAGGTGCCGATGGTGACTTTGCTGAATTCTTCTTTGAACTTGTCGAACGAACCGAACGCGGCATTGATCGCGTCAGCCAGTGCGCCAGTCGGTTGACCGCCAGCGTTAGGGGCCAGGCAGTTCCAGTAGAAAGTGTGGTTCCAGACCTGAGCGGCGTTGTTGAAGATGCCGCCCGAAGAGGTCTTGACGATCTCTTCCAAGGTTTTGCCTTCGAACTCGGTGCCAGGCACCAGGTTGTTCAGGTTCACGACGTAGGTGTTGTGGTGCTTGTCGTGGTGGAACTCCAAGGTTTCCTTGGAAATGTGCGGCTGCAGGGCGTCATGTGCGTAGGGCAGCGGCGGCAATTCGAAAGCCATGGTTTATCTCCTAATCAGGTCAGGTGCGGTGTGCGCGAAGCCGATCACGGGCGGCCATATCTGCGACGCCTTATACCTTAGCGTCGCGAGCACCGAATCATAGCACCGGGCCAAGCCCTTAAACACGCGGCAACTGTGTGGGAACCCGCTGCGGTGCTGGCAGATGACCTATTTAATGATGTTGATTTATTGCAGCGCGGAGCCGCTGAGCAACTGCCAGGCAATGCTGAACATCATCGCTGCCACGCCTAGGTCGATAAATCGCCAGGTGTTTGGCCGCGCCAGCCAAGGGGCCAGGCTGGCTGCACCGAATGCCAGGCACATAAACCAAAGCAGCGAAGCACTCGCCGCGCCCAGTGCATAGGCCCCCGGAACGCTTTGTTGCGCCCCCAGCGAGCCAATCAACAACACCGTGTCTAGATACACATGCGGGTTGAGTAGGGTTACTGCCAAGGCGGCGAGCAGCACGGCATTACGTGAGCGCGGCAGGCCGCTTGCGGCCTGCTGTAAGGCTTGCGGGCGGCTGGCGCGGAGCATGGCTTGAGCGCCGTACCAGAGCAAAAACGCAGCACCGCCCCAGCGGGCCACGCTAAGCAGTTGCGGGCTTTGTGTAAGCAGGGCCGCCAGGCCAAATACCCCGGCTGTGACCAACAAGGCATCACAGATGACGCAGAGCAGGGCCACCGGTATGTGATGCTCACGGCGCAGGCTTTGTGCCAACACGAACGCATTCTGCGCGCCCAGCGCAATGATCAGCCCTGCCGCAATCAACAGGCCGTTGCTATAGCTTTGCCACATGGCCTCACTCCTGATTGGCGCTGAGCGCTTGCAGTACCGCCAGCGCTCGTGGTCCGTCGGCATGGGCGACGAACAGGTGATCGTGATAATAACCAGCGACCACATTGCAGCTGATCCCAGCCTGCGCCAGGGCTGTGGCAACCGCCGCCGTGAGACCAACCGCTTCAAGTGCTGAGTGCACGTGCAGCGTTAGCCAGGCAGCCTCATACGAGTAAGGCAGGTTGAGTTGATCGGCTTGCTGGCGCGGCAGAATGACGGTCAGCCCTTCTGCTTCGTGAAAGCTGCCCAGCGGCTGAACAGCCGCCAGTTGCGAGGCGTCACGCACACTGCAAAACACGTAAGCGCCTTCGTTCAGGTGAGGGCTCATGCTGCGTATGAGTGTGCTCAAGGAGGTTTCGCCGGTCATCGTGTGTGCCTTGTTGTGGAGTGGATGCTGGCCAGTCTGCTGCGCGTGGCTGTATAAGAGAAACCAATAGTGGTGATTGCTCATTAGGAAAACTGATATTGCTGGATTACAAGCTTTTGGCTGCGTTGGCCGCAGTTGTCGAGCAGGCCGGGTTCGAGCGTGCGGCCCAAGTGTTGGGGCTTTCGCAATCGGCGGTGTCACAGCGCATCAAACTGCTGGAAGCGCGCGTCGGGCAGCCCGTGCTCGTGCGCGCGGTGCCGCCGGCTCCAACAGAAATCGGCCGTCGTCTGCTTAACCATGTGCAGCAGGTGCGGTTGCTGGAACGCGATATTCAGGCGCAAGTCCCGGCGCTGGATGAGGGCGGGGTGCCTGAGCGGTTACGGATTGCCTTAAATGCCGACAGCTTGGCGACCTGGTGGCCTGCGGCAGTTGGGCCATTTTGCAACGATCAGCGGCTGCTACTGGACTTGGTCGTGGAAGATCAAGAGGTTGGCCTAAAACGTATGCGCGCAGGCGAGGTGGCAGCCTGTGTGTGCGCCAGTGAGCGCCCAGTGGCAGGGGCGCGCGCCATGTTACTGGGGGCGATGCGCTACCGTGCGCTGGCAAGCCCGGCCTTTATTGCCCGGCATTTCCCCGGAGGCGTTACCGCACAAGCGTTGGCCCATGCACCGGCTATTGTTTTTGGCCCCGATGACTTATTGCAGCACCGTTACCTATCAAAGCTGGGCGTAGAGGGCGGGTTTGCCCATCACCTGTGCCCCTCTTCCGAGGGGTTTATCCGTCTGGCTCAGGCTGGGTTTGGCTGGGGGCTGATTCCCGAGTTGCAGGTACAGGCCGAACTGGCACGTGGCGAGTTGATTGAACTGATCGCTGGGCAGCCGATTGACGTACCGCTCTATTGGCATCACTGGCGCAATGGTGGTGAGTTGCTCAATCAACTCACGCAACACTTGGCCAGCGCTGCGAGCCAGTGCCTGGTCGACCCGCAATGATGGCGGCCTGACTCAGGACACGCTCACCTGACCCGAACCCGGCAATTGCTCGACGCAGCGCGCGCCCAGCAGTTTGGACGGGGTGAAGTAACCACCGGGGCCGTCGTACTGCAGCAGGTGCTGCACCGCTAGCAAGCTGCCGTGTACGGTGACGTCGTAGCCGTTGGCGGTTTCCAAGCGTGCCGTGCGTACCTCGCCTTTGGCGTTGCGCACTTCGCCCCACAACCAGGTACGCAGTCGCGAACGGGCCTGTTCATCCGGGCCACTGATGCGTTTTTCGACCTGACGCTTGAGCCAATTCTGTACTCCATCCCGGCCCAGCCATGGGCGCAGTGGGTCAATCAGGCGCATGCCAATCGCCGCCGCCTTGGGCGTGGGCAGGTACACCTCGATATTGTCGATGCCGGTGGAGTGATAGGCCGTCGACACATCGCCCCACGGGATGGTCACGGCGGCTTTCTCACCCCGGCCAAAATTGATGGTGCGGCGTTTGTAGCCCAGCGGCACATCGGTGATCACACCCGCACGGCGGATTTTGCCGCCGAACTTCAAACCTTCCACCGTGGTTTTGGCTGTACCGGGCGACAGCCCGCTGCCAGTGTCAAAGCCCAAGGCCAGATGGGTGGCATCAGGCAAGGCCTGATGCAGGCAGGCGGCGATGCAATCACTGGGTATCACATCAAAACCGACGCCAGGGCAGACCACGATGCCGCGCTCACGGGCTTGTTGATCACGCTGCTGAGCGGCTTCAAACACGCTGATTTCGCCGGTGATATCGACGTAATGCGTGCCGTTCGCCAGGCAGGCATCAAGCATGGGCGCGCTGGTGGCTGAGAACGGCCCGGCACAATGGGCAACCACAGCAATACCGGCCAAGGCTGCCTGCGCGTCTTGCGCGTGCTGAATATCAAAGATTCTGCATTCCAGGCCCAACTGGCTGCCCAGTGCCTGCACTGCTGCGGCATTGCGTCCGGCGAGAATGGGCGTCAGACCCTGGCGCTTGGCTTCGGCTGCGAGCAATTGCCCGGTGTAGCCATTGGCACCGTAGATCATCCAGTGAGTGGTCATGCTGATTCCTCTGTCGTGAGTGGCGAGCGCACAGCTTAGCGGTTGCCCGCGTGACTGTAGCCCTATCGCAGGGTGTGCAAATGTGTCCGCATTCAGGCGCGCTTGGTCGCAACAGGCGTGACGGCTGCTACAGTGGCGGCAACGCGTAACAAGGAAACCCGCATGAAAATTTTGGTGACCGGAGCCAGTGGTTTTATCGGTTCACGCTTTGCCCGTCACGCCCTTGAGCAGGGGTTGCAGGTGCGCATCAACGGCCGCCGCGCCGACGCCGTCACGGCTCTTTGTGCGCAGGGGGCGGAGTTTATTCAGGGCGATTTGAGTGAGCCGGCGCTGGTTGAGCAGCTCTGCCGTGGCGTGGATGCGGTGGTGCATTGCGCGGGGGCGGTGGGGGTGTGGGGCACTTACGCGCATTTTCATCAGGCCAACGTCACGGTGACTGAGAATGTGGTGGAGGCCTGCCTTAAACAAAAGGTGCGTCGTTTGGTGCACCTGTCCTCGCCCTCGGTGTATTTCGATGGCAAGGCGCATGTTGGGCTGCGCGAAGAACAACTGCCCAAGCGCTTTTCCGATCATTACGGTAAAACCAAGTTTTTGGCGGAGCAGCAGGTGTTTGCTGCGCAGGAGTTTGGCCTGGAGGTGCTGGCCTTGAGGCCGCGCTTTGTAACGGGGGCGGGCGATACCAGCATCTTCCCACGGCTGATCAACATGCAGCGCAAAGGGCGGTTATCGATCATTGGTAATGGGCTGAACAAGGTCGATTTCACCAGCATTCACAACCTCAACCACGCGCTGATGAATGCCCTGCAGGCGGGCGAGGCTGCACTGGGACAGGTCTACAACATCAGCAACGGTGCCCCCGTGCCATTGTGGGATGTGGTCAATTACGTCTTGCGTCAACTTGATCTGCCGCCAGTCACGCGCCACCTGCCATACGGCCTGGCCTACAGCGCGGCGGCCATTAATGAAGGGCTGTGCACGCTGTTGCCAGGTCGGCCGGAACCGACCTTGTTTCGCCTTGGGGTGGCGGTCATGGCCAAGGATTTCTCGCTGGATATCAGCCGCGCCCGCCAGTACTTGGGCTATGAGCCGACGACCAGTCTGTGGACAGCACTGGATGAGTTTTGCGCCTGGTGGCAGGCGCAACACCGCGGCTGAATCAGGCGTAAACGCGTTGGCCGCGATACATACGCACCGATGCGCTGGCAGGGCGGTGGGCGAGGTCTTCCACCAGTAACGGATGCCCGGCCTGCATGCGCACGGTTGGGGCAGGTTCGCCGAAAGGGCGGTCGCTGTATTGCGCAAGCAGTTGACCCAGTTGACGGGTTTCCTCACTGCTGGAGGTCAGGCAGGCGCTGAGCATGCTGTCGATTGCACCTGGCTGGCTCATGCGGATATCCATCGCTAGCTCATCGCGCAAACGGCGACGCAGATTTTTCATGCAATCCAGCACTTCTCTGTTCAGTTCCATGACCTTCCCCCTTTTGACTAGAAGAACGCTGAGGGCTGTTCGTCCTGAACGCCCCGCCTGATCGCATCACGCGTTTCGCGCGAAGATCTCGCTGCAGTCCCCCACTTCCGTGATGCTGCACAGCGTCGCCATAGGGATATTGCAAAGCGCGTACCAGTTCACACTCTGTGGAACTGTGCGGGCTGCAGCGACCTGCTGGCCTTTGCCATGCCCTTCGTCGGTGCGCCTTGCACTGGCATGGCGCGAGCCTGAAGCGCTGCCCGCGAATCGGTATACTGCGCGGCAATTTGCTGGAGCCTGTCTGGCTTGACCGTTCGTAGCGAGGGGAAGTCCGGTTTGAGTCAGTTTTGTTGGTCTTTTTCGTTGAATAGCCGGCTATTCAACGAAAAAGAGCCGCTAAAGTGGCCAAGCCCGGCTTTGCCGCAGCAGGGCCGTGTTAAATCCGACAGGCTCCTAACCCCTGTGTTTTCTTGAAGGTTGACCCATGCGTAACGATGCCAACGACGAACTTGCTAACGTGCCCAGCCTGCGGGCCGATGAGCGCGATCACGATGATTTTGACGCTGACCCAGAGCCGCCGCGTGGCGCGACTTATGGGCGTGCGGCCAATGTGGTGGCAGTTAAATCGGCAACCACCGGCCCGTTGTGGGCGTTGGTCGGGGCGCTGATGATTGCTTTGGGCGGTCTTGGTTGGTGGAGTTTTCAACAAATCAGCCTGATGGAGCAGCAGTTGGTTGCCACTCAGGAAAGCTTTGCGCGCATCAGTGAGGAAGCTGCCGGACGCATTCAGGATATTTCCGGCAAGGTAGTGGCCACCGAGTCCACGGTTACCAGCGGTAGCGAAGCGTTGAAGCTGCAGGTCAAGCAACTGGAAAGTAAGTTGGCCGAGCTGATCAGTCAGCAGCAGACTGCCACCCGGCAACAGGGCGAGCAGAACAAGCGTATTGAACAACTGAGCGTTCAACTCAAGGCGCAGGAAGGCGGCGAGGCCAAGTTGGAAGCGGCCCTGAGCAAACTGGCTGACGAGCAAGCGACCGTGAAAAAAGAGCAGGCCGCGTTAAAGGCAGCCCTGGCTGGGCAAAGCAAGTTTGATGAGAAGATTGCCAGTCTGCGTACTGAGATCGATGCCCTGAAAAAGCAAGGCAATGCCACGCAAGCCATCGCGCGCGTTGAGCAGGATCTGCTGGTACTGAAAAGCGATCTGGAAACCCGCTCGGCCAGCAGTAGCACGGCTGAGTTTGATGCCTTCCGCGCGCAGATGACGCGCAACATCAATACCCTGCAAGCACAGGTGCTGAATTTGCAGCAGCAGATCGACGCGCGTTGAGTTCGTCGTGAACAAAGAAGCCCGCCAATTGGCGGGCTTCTTTATTTGTGGCCATTACAGCGGCTGAAAGTCGCTGGCGATGCATTGTGGGAGGCGCTTTAGCGGCGACTGTTGGTCAATGCTCTCGCGGCTAAAGCCCCTCCCACAGTAGCGGTACGACCTCAGGCTTACAGCGTTGGATAGTCCAGGTAGCCAACCGGGCCTTGGCCGTAGAAGGTTTCCGGGTGTGGTGTGTTCAGCGGCGCGTCCTGTGCCAGGCGTGCTGGCAGGTCCGGGTTGGCAATAAACGGAATCCCAAACGCCACCGCATCGGCCTTGCCCTCGGCGATCCAGGCATTGGCCTGCTCCTTGGTGAAGCGCTCGTTGGCGATAAACACGCCGCCAAATGCCTGTTTCAGCATCGGCGACAAGCTGTCGTCGGCAGCTTTCTCACGGGCGCAGATAAAGGCGATACCGCGTTTGCCCAGTTCACGGGCTACGTAGGAAAAGGTCTCGGCACGGTTGGCATCGCCCATGTCGTGGCTGTCAGCGCGCGGTGCCAGGTGCACACCAACTCGGCCAGCGCCCCACACCTCAATCGCTGCATCGGTGACTTCCAGCAACAGTCGTGCGCGGTTTTCCAGGCTGCCGCCGTACTGGTCGGTGCGCTGGTTGGTGCTGCTTTGCAGGAACTGGTCGAGCAGGTAACCGTTGGCACCGTGGATTTCCACACCGTCAAAACCGGCGGCTTTGGCGTTTTCTGCGCCTTGTCGATAGGCCTCGACAATGTCGGCGATTTCTTCGGTTTCCAAGGCGCGCGGGGTGACGAAGTCCTTCATCGGGCGCACCAGGCTGACGTGCCCGGCGGGCTTGATCGCGCTCGGCGCAACCGGTAATTCACCGTTCAGGTAGATCGGGTCAGAGATGCGCCCGACGTGCCACAGTTGCAGCACAATCTTGCCACCCGCCGCGTGCACGGCTTTGGTCACATTGCTCCAGCCGCGCACTTGCTCGTCAGACCAAATGCCGGGGGTGTCCGGGTAACCGACGCCCATAGGGGTGACGGCAGTAGCTTCGCTGATGATCAGCCCGGCGCTGGCGCGCTGTGCATAGTGTTCAGCCATCAAAGCATTGGGTATGCGGCCTGCATCGGCGCGGCAGCGCGTCAGTGGGGCCATGATGATGCGGTTTTTGAGGTGCAAATCGCCAATCTGAATCGGGTCGAAAAGTGTGGTCATGGGCGTGGCTCCGTTGCGTTATCGCGGTGACGTGAACCTTATCCCGGTTGCGCGTGGCATACCGATTGTTCCGGGCAATAGTCCTCATTGAGACTGCTGATGTATAAGCTGGTTGCATGAACTACCTTGCCCATCTCCATTTAGGCGGCGATGCGCCGGCGCAGCTGCTCGGTAGCCTCTACGGCGATTTCGTCAAAGGGCCGCTGGCCGGGCAGTGGCCGGCGGATATCGAAGCGGCCATTCGTTTGCATCGCCGCATCGATGCCTTAACCGACCGCCATCCACTGCAGGCACAGGCGCGCAGCCGTTTCCCGCTGGCGCAGCGACGTTATGCCGGGATTGTGCTGGATGTGTTTTTCGATCACTGCCTGGCGCTGAACTGGACTGATTACGCCCATGAGCCTTTGCCGCTTTTCACCGACCGGGTGTACCGCGTGCTGGCGGCCGAACAACGCTTGCCCGAGCATCTGGCGCGGATTGCACCGCGCATGGCGGCGCAGGATTGGCTGGGCAGTTACCGCGAGTTCGCCGTGCTGGAGCAGGTGCTGACCGCGATTGACCGGCGCTTGTCGCGGCCGGGCTTGCTGCTTGAGTGTCTGAGCGATTTGCAGCGGCTGTACACGCCGCTGTTTGAGGACTTTCAGCAGTTCTATCCACAGGTGCAGGCCTTTGCCGCCCGTGAGCGCGAGCGCCTGGATTAAGCGGCCTGATGTTCGTCCTGTGCGATTGGCGTTGCGCCATACAGCGCCAGGCTGATGGCTTGTTGGGCTTCGCGTGCCAACGCATTGCGGTTGTAGGCATGGCTGGCGATGGGGGTGAGCAACTGGATCTGCACTTCACCCAGATCACTGCCGAGCAAGCGCAGCAGGTGCGAGAGCATATCGTCTTCGCCAATAAACGGAGCCACGCTGCACGGCTTGCCATCGCGTAGGTAGCGAATGGCCACCGGCTGCACCTGCACGCCGCTGTCAATCGCGCTGCTCAGCAAGCGCCCGTGAAAGGTGCGCAAGGCTTGACCATCCGTGGTGGTGCCTTCCGGGAAAATCAGCAAATTGCGCCCGCGTTGCAGGTGGTTGCCAAGCTGCTGATTGAGCAGGCCACTGTCACCCGAGCCCCGGCGAATAAACAGCGTGCCGGCCTTGTGTGCCAGCCAACCGGCCACCGGCCAGGTACGCACTTCAGCCTTGGACAGGAACGACAGCGGCGTGAGCATGCCGAGCAGCGGAATATCCGTCCACGACACATGGTTGCTGACCCACAGCATCGGCTCGCGGGGTAACTCGCCCTGCACCTTAAGACGAAACGGCAGGGCGGCGGCCAGATGGGTCAAGAACCAGCGCGTCAGGCGTTGGCGAGTCGGCATCAGATCATGCCGAACCAGTCGCTCCAGCACGCTGATGCCAGCGGCCAGCAAGGTGCCAAAGCTGATCACCAACAGCAGACGCGTCAGGCGCAGGTACAAACGCAGTTTTTTCATCAGGCTCTCCGCGGCAAAAACACAAACGCCGGCACTGTCTACAGAGTGCCGGCGCTAAGAGCAACCCTATGTGCCATAGCGCTGCCCAGTGGCGGGTCCGCTTACCTTATACGGCCGCTTTAAAGTGCCGCGCATAGCGCGGGCATAACTCGTCACGCTTGAGCAGGATAAACACGTCGGCCACCTGGAAATCCTGATCCCAGCACGGCTCGCCGCAAATCTTCGCCCCCAGGCGCATATACGCCTTGAGTAGCGGTGGCATTTCCGCAATCACATTGCTCGGCACATCCAGGTGCGGCAGCGGGTTTTTTGGTTCGGCGCGCAGGTGTTCGGTGCACAGGTAACGTTCGCGCAGGCGCTGCATGATGGCTTGGGCCTGAATACCGCCGTCTTGCATGGAGATGCTGGCGCAGCCCATCAGGTAGCGGTAGCCGCCTTCGTTAAGCACTTCGGCCAACTCGCCCCAGAGCACGGCGATGGTCGCGCCGTTGCGGTAGGCTGCGTCGACGCAGGTGCGGCCGATTTCCAGCACCGGGCCTTGCAGGTGCACCAGGCCGTGCAGGCTGAATTCTTCTTCGCTGTAGAAGCGGCCCAGGCTGGCGGCGGCGCGGTGGTCGAGCAGGCGCGTGGTGGCAACCAGTTCGCCGTTGTTCAGGTCGCGCACGCCGATGTGTTGGCAGTGAATGTCGTAGTCGTCCATGTCCAGGCCCAGCTCAGCACCCTTGAGCTTGGCGTCGAATTCGGCGCTGAACACGCGGAAACGCAGTGCCTGGGCTTCGCGCAGGGCGGCAGCGCCTTGTAAACGCTCGGCTTGCAGGCGACGAGCTGGGGTAGTGCGGTCGCGGGTGATTGCCATCTGAGTCATGCCTGAGTCTCCGTGAGCCGGCTTTTTGCCTTGCAGCCGGTCGATCTTGTTGGGCAAGCTCAGGCTAGGTAGCGGCGGTGTCACCTCCGTGAAGATTCAGTGATGCTTGTGTGACACTGTTTTCCATATCCCATCAAAGGAGTGCGGCATGCCCTGGCAACAGTTGTTGAGTCCTCAGCCCCGTTTGCCCAGCGCCAGTCTGGAGGAGTGGTACGCCAGTCTGCTGGAGCGTTTGGGGCCGGTAGCGCCCCTGCAAGTGGCCATGCTCGGTGGCCGTTTGGCGGCCACGCCGGGCTTGGCCTTTCTAGCGGGCTATCAAGGCGCGTTGCGCGCACTCTGGCCGGCGGCACCCTTTACCTTGGGTGCGTTATGCGTGACGGAGAATCGCAGCACGCGACCGGCCGACATGAGCACGCGCATCAGTGCGCTGGTGCTGGATGGTCGCAAAGATTTTGTCACCGCCGCCGATGCCGCTGATTGGCTGCTGGTGGCCGCCCGTGAGGATGAACCCGGGCAGCCGGTGCAGTTGGCCGTCGGCGTGGTGCGCAACGGCGCGCCAGGTGTGCGCATCGAAACATTGCCCGCGTTACCATTGATGCCGGATGTCAGCCATGGCCGCCTGCACCTGCAGGGCGCGCACTGTGAGCGCCTGCCCGGCGACGGCTGGGATGCCTATGTGAAGCCTTTTCGCACCTTGGAAGACACCCACGTGTTGGCGGCACTGTGCGCCTGGTTATGGGGCGTGGGGCAGGAGTCGGTCTGGCCGCAGGATTTGCAACTGCGGTTGCTGGGGTTGCTGGCCGGCTGCGCCGAGGTGGCGCGGCAATGCCCGAGCACACCCGCCAGTCATGTGTTGTTAGCGGGCCTGTTTGCCCAGTTTGACAGCCTGCGTGCCGAGTTGAACGCCGCCTTTGCGTCGGGCGACCCGTCTTGGGCGCAGCTTTGGCAGCGCGATCAGGGATTGCTGTCGATTGCCGCCAGCGCCCGTCGCAAACGTCTGGAAAAAGCGCAGACGCTGCTCGGCATATCCCTGTAGCCCGGATAGAGGCAAGGGATTGCCCCGGGCGGTATCCGGGTGGCGGGTTTAAGCGGCGCATGCCTGCCGGTTTGATCCAGATCAGTAGGCTCGTTTTCCAGCTGGTTAAGCTCGCAAGCTTTCCAGAGGGAGCCTGCCATGCGACGCGAGCCCATAGTGCTGTTCGATAACGGCGAGCATCAGTGCATGATGTTCGATGACCTAGTGAGCGGGGAGGGCGTGCAGTCCAACCAGTTTCTGATCACCGATAACGAGCAGTACCTGTTGCTGGATCCGGGCGGCGACCTGACCTACACGCCGCTGTCGCTGGAGTTGTCCAAGCACATTCCCGTGCAGGACCTGACCTACATCTTCGCCTCGCACCAAGACCCAGACATCATCGCCTCGCTGGATAAATGGCTGCTGCACACCCGTGCGCGGGTGATCTGCTCCAAGCTCTGGGCGCGGTTTTTGCCGCACCTGACGGCTAACTACTTGGCGTTGAGTCATGGCATCAACACCTTTGACCGCATCATCGCGCTGCCGGATCGCGGCCAGTCATTTGCGCTGGGTAAATGCATGCTTAAGGCCGTGCCCGCGCATTTTCTGCATTCGGTGGGTAACTTTCAGGTCTACGACCCGGTGAGCAAAATTCTCTTCTCCGGTGACATGGGCGCTTCGATGGTCGATGACGCGCACCCGGTCACCGATTTCGTCAACCATGTGCCCAACATGCTCGGCTTTCACCGCCGTTACATGGCCGGTAACAAGGTGTGCCGCTTGTGGGCAGCGATGGTGCGTGAGATGGATGTGTCGATGATCGTGCCGCAGCATGGTCGGCCCTTTGTCGGCGCCGAAATGATCAACGCCTTCCTCTACTGGATCGAGAATCTGGAATGCGGCATGGACCTGATGGGGCCTGACGATTACCGGCTGCCCAAGTAAAAGTGCTGTGCTTTAAATGTTGTATGTGCTCGGGCGGTCGCATTTCGCTAAGCGCCGCCCAACATCATCACGTGTTGCTATAGCGCGTTGGGCTTCGTCGCAGGCTCCTCAACCCAACCTACGGGCGCGCGCGACCGCTGGTTTGTTGAGGGTGCTTGTAGGTTGGTGCTGAGCGCAGCGAAGCCCAACAGGTTTGTATGAACGTGTTCATGCCGCTACCCGTAAATTTAACGCACTGACTTTTCGCGCCGAATCGCGGGATAAAGCGGCGCGTTCGGCGCTGTTGGATGTCATCCGCACCATGCTAGGGTGCCGCCTTCGATCTCAGCAGAGGCGGCCTTATGTCCCTGAATACCTTCCCCGCACGGCGGCTGATGCTGGCGTGTGCTTTCGCCCTAGGCTGCGCCACGGCGCAGGCCGAGAATTGGCCCAGTCGCGACTGGGACAGCCAGTTGGCTGCACCGAGCGGTGCGCTCAGCGAGTTGGAGAGCTACGCCTTCCCGGCCCGTGACGACGCCACGCGCAAAGGTGTGCGCACCGATGCCCTGCTGGTGATCCGTGATGGTCAGGTGGTCTACGAGCGCTACGCCGCGCCCACCACGGCAGCGACTGCGCACCTCACTTGGTCGATGGCCAAAAGCCTGTTGGCCACCACCTTGGGTGTGGCATACGGCGAGGGACGCTTTCGTCTGGATGCCCCGGTGGTCGACTACTACCCACCGTTTGCCGCCCATCCACAGATCAAGGTCGGGCATTTGCTCAACTGGGCCTCGGGCTTGGACTGGCAGGAAGACTACGAATACGCGCCGCTGAAATCGTCGGTGGTGGCCATGCTCTACACCCGTGGCCGCTCAGACATGGCCGCCTTTACCGCCGCGCACAGCGCTGATGCCGCACCCGGTGCGCGCTTTAGCTATTCCAGCGGGGACAGCAATGTACTGGCAGCGGCCCTTAAAACCATGGTCGGTCCTGAGGCCTATGCCGACTACCCTTGGACGGCACTGTTTGAACCCTTGGGCATCACCAGCGCCGTGTGGGAGCGCGATGCGAGCGGCACTTTTATCGGCTCATCCTATGTGTACATGAGCGCCCGTGATCTGGCCCGTGTCGGCCTGCTGATGCAGCGCGACGGGCGTTGGGGCGAGCAGCAAGTGCTGCCCAAGGCTTGGGTCGAATTCAACCGTACCCCCTTTGCTAATTATCAAGCGCAGGCCGAGCAACCCGGTGAAGCCGTGCCGGGCGGGCATTGGTGGCTGAATGCTGCGGTGGGCGGTGCCCTCCGCCCGTGGCCGGATGCGCCGCTCGATACACTGGTGGCGTCCGGGCATTGGGGGCAGGGGTTGTACGTGATCGCCAGCGAAAACCTGGTGGTGGTGCGTTACGCCGATGACCGTGATGGCAGCTTTGACCGCAATCACTTCCTCAAACTGGTGATCGCCGCTCTGGGCCAGGAGGTGCAGCCATGATCCGTCGCCGTCCCTTTACCAGCCTGTTGCTGCTGATGGTGCTGCTGTTGGCTGCGCTGGCGTGGCAAAACCGCACCCACCTGCAGGCGTTCCCCAGCATCATTGGTGCTTATTCGGCCAAGGAATACTGCTCCTGCCGTTATGTGGTGAATAACCCGGCGGATTACTGTGAGGCTTACGTGGCGCAGTACGTGCCGCTCAGTGGCTTCTTCGATGATGCCGCGCACAAGCGTGTCACCGCGCGCGGCTTGGGTAGCACGCACACGGCGCAGTGGTTGGGACCGCGTGAAGGATGCCAGTTGTTACCGCAGGCGGCAGATCTGGCGCCGTAACATGCCGCGTTGAATGGCTCAGGCAGCAGGGTTTGCAAGGCGCTGTCGGGCCGCTATGGTGGCGGCTCGATTGTCCAGCACAAGGCAGCCTTAAAGTGAACGGCCATGCCGTATAACGTGTTCCCCTGGCGACAGGGCAATGCCCTGTCACTGTTGATCGACGGGCCGCAGTTTTTCCGGCAAATGCTGCTGCGCATCAACGCAGCGCAGCAGCAGGTCGACCTAGAACTCTATCTCGTGGAAAGCGGTGCCTGCAGCACAGTGCTGCTCAATTCCCTGTGCGATGCGGCGCAGCGAGGTGTGCGGGTACGCTGCCTGTTTGACGATTTTGGCGCGCAGGGCCTTAACGTGGCCGATCGCCAGCGCCTCACTGAGGCCGGTGTGCAGTTGCATTGGTACAACCCGCTGCGCTTCAAGCATGGCCTGCGCAACTTTCACCGTGATCACCGCAAGCTGCTGCTGGTTGACCAGCAATTCGCCTTTGTTGGTGGCACCGGCTCGACCGACGAATTCTGGCTGCCTGAGCAAACTAACAGCCCTTGGCATGAAGTCATGGTGGAAATCAGCGGGCCCTTGGTTGCCGATTGGCAGCAACTGTTCGAGCGCCAATGGCGCGCAGCGCAGGCCTGGATCGCCTGGCGTCCCCGTTTGCCGCTGCGCTTAAAAGGTCTGCCAGCGTTACCGTTAGCGGGCCATGGTTTGGGCCGGGTGGCCTTTGCCGATGCGTCCCAACACCGCGACATCCTGCTCTCGCTGGTGCGTGCCTTGCGTGGTGCCAAACAGCGCATCTGGCTGGCGACGCCGTATTTTCTGCCTACCTGGCGCGTGCGCCGCACGTTACGCCAAGCGGCCAAGCGCGGAGTGGAGGTGCGGTTGTTACTGGCCGGGCAGCACACCGATCACCCGCCCGTGCGCTTTGCCGGTCAGCGCTACTACGCCAGCCTGCTCAAAGCCGGCGTGCACATCCATGAGTATCAGCCGCGCTTCCTGCACCTGAAAATGGTGTTGGTGGATGATTGGGTCAGCGTCGGTTCGTGCAACTTTGATCACTGGAACCTGCGTTTTAATCTGGACGCCAATCTGGAGGCGCTTGATCCCGCTTTCACTGCCAGCGTGGCAGCCAGTTTCCAGACGGACTTTGCCGACAGTGAGGAAATCACTCTGCAAGCTTGGCGCGCGCGGCCTTGGTGGCGACGTTTGCAGCAATCCATCTGGGGCGCTTTGGACCAGTTGCTGGTCAATCTGCTGGATCGCCGTCGCTGAGCCGCACTTTTGTCGGGTGTAGGTCGGCCTGCGCAGCGCTATGCTCGATCGATCATTTTAGTGAGGATGCCGTCGATGCGAGTCTTGCCCTGCCTTGTTGTGCTCGCTGCCCTGCTCCTGGCGGGATGCTCCAGCCCTGGTGCGTTCTGGGGCGCGACTCAGGGCGAGCTGTTCCATGAACATGATTTGAGCGACGACAACCATGCGCTGGTGTACCTCTATCGCCCGCAAAGTGATTGGGCCGATCAGGAGTTGGAAGCCCCGGCGCTGTTTCTCAATAACGCCCTGATCGGCAGCCTGCCGAGTAACGGTTACATGGTGCTGGAGTTCGACATCGCCAGCTACAAGCTGGAAATGCGCCGGCCCTTGTTGGGTTCGCACTGGACGCTACTGGCCGATGGCCCGATGGACTTCACCCTGATCAGCAGCTTTGCCCTCGATGCCGAGGCCGGCGGCGTTTACTTCCTGCGTTACGACGAACTCAACCCGCCTCCCGTCAATGTGCTCAACCCTGACGAAGGCGACGGACCGCTGCAATTGGTCACACGTGATGTGGCAATCACAGAAATTACCCGCACACGGGAAGTGCAGCCTTTTGAGCGCATAGCCGCCAGCGGCGAAACCGAGCGCATGCAACGCAGCTTCTGGCGCAAAGTCGGTAAGTCGCTGGACTTTATCGGTATCTAAGGCAGGCGTAGGGCGGGGTTTTATAGGCCTGAAAACGTAGCCCGGATGTAATCCGGGGGAATGATGAATATTCCCCCGGATTGCATCCGGGCTATTTAAGTAGGAAACCGCGTGACGGCTTCCTCTATCGGCTTTGTTAGAGCAGCTCAACCGCCACGGCAGTGGCTTCACCGCCGCCAATGCACAGCGAAGCGATACCGCGTTTGCCGCCGGTGTTCTTCAGCGCGTTGATAAGCGTCAGGATAATCCGTGAGCCCGTGGAACCCACCGGGTGGCCTTGCGCGCACGCGCCGCCGTAGATGTTCACCTTGGCGTGATCCAGGCCGTGCTCACGCATCGCCAGCATGGTCACCATGGCAAAGGCTTCGTTGATCTCAAACAGGTCAACGTCGGTCTTGTCCCAACCGGTTTTCTTCAACAGGTTGCTGATCGAGCCGATCGGCGCAATGGTGAACTCGCTCGGGTCCTGGCTCTGCGTGGCGTGGGCGACAATCTTCGCCAGCGGCGTGAGGCCACGTTTGGTAGCTTCTTCAGCGGTCATCAGCAGCAGCGCCGAGGCACCGTCGGAGATCGAACTGGCGTTGGCCGCCGTGATGGTGCCGTCTTTGCGGAACGCCGGTTTGAGGCCCGGAATCTTGTCCAGATTCGCCGTCAGGGGTTGCTCGTCATCTTTGACCAGCACTTCGCCTTTGCGACCGCTGACCGTGATCGGCACGATTTCGGCATCCAGCGCACCGCTGGCAATCGCCGCCTGCGCCCGCTTGAGCGACTCAATGGCGTAGGCATCCATCTCTTCGCGGGTAATGCCGTACTGATCAGCAGTTTCCTGAGCGAACGAGCCCATCAGGCGGCCAGTGCGCGCATCTTCCAGGCCGTCGAGGAACATGTGGTCCTTGATCTCGCCATGGCCCATGCGCAAGCCGGCGCGGGCTTTGGTCATCACGTAGGGCGCGTTGGACATGCTCTCCATGCCCCCGGCGATCATCACGTTGTTGCTGCCCGCCTTGAGCGAATCAAAGGCCATCATCACCGCCTTCATGCCCGAACCGCAGAGCTTGTTGATGGTGGTGCAGCCGGTGGCTGACGGCAGGCCGGCATTCAGCGACGCCTGACGCGCCGGGCCTTGTTTGAGGCCGGCCGGCAGCACGCAGCCCATGATCACTTCCTGCACATCGGCAGGCGCAACCCCGGCGCGCTCAACCGCTGCACGAATGGCAGCCGCACCCAAATCAACCGCTGCAACGCTCGACAGGCTGCCTTGAAAACCACCCATCGGCGTGCGTGCGCCGCTGACAATGACGATATCGGACATCGGAGAACTCCTTAAAGACTGAGGCAAAAACCGTAGAACCCGCCTGGGATTCTACTGCGTGACCAGAAATGGCCAAAGAGTCACGCCCAAAATCATTCTTTGGGCTGATTTGAGCGAGCGGCGAGGGTTCTAGATTGGCGCCACTGATAAAAACCATAAACAGGTATCGCCATGCTGCAGACCCGTCTGATTGCTCCCGCTGAGAATGCTCACCCTGCGCCGCTGTTGATCAAGCGCTTGCTGTTGTCTGGCATTCGTTACGAAAAAACCCGCGAAATCGTCTACCGCGACCAACTGCGTTACAGCTACGCCACCCTCAACGAACGCATCGCCCGTTTGGCCAATGTGCTTACCGAAGCGGGTGTGAAGGCCGGTGATACCGTGGCCGTGATGGATTGGGACAGCCACCGTTATCTGGAATGCATGTTCGCCATCCCGATGATCGGCGCGGTGCTGCACACCATCAACATCCGTCTCTCGGCGGATCAGATCCTCTACACCATGAACCACGCAGACGATAAGTTTGTGCTGGTTAATAGTGAGTTCGTCCCGCTCTATCAGAGCATCGAAGGACAACTGACCACGGTCGAGAAAACGATTCTGCTCACCGACACCGCCGATAAAACAGCTGAGCTGGGTGGTTTGGTTGGCGAATATGAGACGCTGCTGGCGGCTGCCAGCCCGACTTATGAATTCGCCGATTTCGACGAAAACTCCGTGGCCACCACCTTCTACACCACCGGCACCACCGGCAACCCCAAGGGCGTGTACTTCACCCACCGTCAGTTGGTGCTGCACACCATGGCCATGGCCTCGACCGTCAGCGCTCTGGACAGCATCCGCCTGATGGGCAACGCCGATGTGTACATGCCCATCACCCCGATGTTCCACGTGCATGCCTGGGGCGTGCCGTATGTGGCGACCATGCTGGGCGTGAAGCAGGTATACCCGGGGCGCTATGAGCCGGAGTTGCTGATGAAGCTGATCCAGCAGGAGAAGGTCACCTTCTCGCACTGCGTGCCTACCATCCTGCAAATGCTGATGAACACCCCCAGCGCCAAAGGCCATGATTTTGGCGGCCTGCGCATGATCATCGGTGGCAGCGCACTTAATCGCGCCCTCTACGAAGCCGCTAAGGCCACCGGTATTCAACTCACGGCCGCCTATGGCATGTCGGAAACTTGTCCGCTGATCTCCTGCGCCTATATCAATGAAGAGTTGCTGGCGGGCAGCGAAGACGAGCGCACGGCCTACCGCATCAAAGCCGGTGTGCCCGTGCCACTGGTGGAGGCGGCGATCATGAACAGCGAAGGCAAGTTGCTGCCCAACGATGGCGAAGCCCAGGGTGAGTTGGTTCTGCGTGCGCCTTGGCTGACTCAGGGTTACTTCCGCGAGCCGCAAAAGAGTGAAGAACTGTGGGAACACGGCTGGCTGCACACCGGCGATGTGGCCGCTATTGATGACATGGGCTTTATCGAAATTCGTGACCGCATCAAGGATGTGATCAAAACCGGTGGCGAGTGGATTTCCTCTCTGGAGCTGGAAGACCTTATCAGTCGTCACCCGGCGGTGCGTGAAGTGGCAGTGGTTGGCGTGGCCGATCCGCAGTGGGGCGAGCGCCCGTTTGCTCTGCTGGTGCTGCGCGACGGGCAAAGCCTGGATGCCAAAGGCCTCAAAGAACACCTCAAGCCTTTTGTCGATCAGGGCAGCATCAACAAGTGGGCGATACCGTCGCAAATTGCACTTGTTACCGAAGTTCCCAAGACCAGTGTCGGCAAGCTGGATAAGAAACGCATTCGCTTGGATATCGCCCAATGGCTGGCCGCCGGCAGCGCGTTTTTGTCGACTGTCTGAACCGGTGTGCGGCGGATGTAGCAGCGTGCTCGTCCGCCGCGCAGCGTCACTGTAATAGGCTGTAAGCCCCGCCCAGCAAGGCTTTACCTGTGGTGGCGAAGGTGCAGGTTCAGCACAGCAGGTTATGAGCAGCAGGCGGGCTGGTGTAGGTAGAAGATTGTTTTTAAGGAAACTCTGAAGAAGACTTCCAGATTTTGGCAAAATACCCGGATTCCACCCGCTGAGTTTCCCCATGAAGCAGATGACCTTCGCTGACGCCGAG
>LNDO01000052.1 GCA_001465025.1 Pseudomonas sp. Ga0074129 | reverse complement strand
GATTTCGCGGTTTATCGGTCGAAAGCGGCTCATACAGTCAGGTTCCAGGAGCGATGCGCAATTCTACCGGCGAGGGGAAAAGTCCGACAGGCTGCTAGGCTGCCGCGCCAAGGCGAGAACCGCCCGCATTAGCCCAGCGCCTCATCGGTGAGGGTGGCGCAGACTTTCAAGACCTCATCGACGCTGGTCACACCCGCTAGGGCGTAGTCCAGCGCACAGGCGGCCAAGGGGCGATAACCGGCGCTGATTTGCGCCGCCTCGGCAAAGCCTTGCGGGTCGCTGCGACGGAGGGCGGCGATCATGGCCTCGTCCATTTCCAGCAGTTCATACACGCCGATTCGGCCGGCATAGCCGGTGTTGTGGCATTGGTGGCAACCCGTGCCGCGCTTAAAGCTGCGGCCTTGCAGCGAAGCTTTGTAGAGCACTTCCAGCCAGGCCAGTTGGCGCGGCTCAGGGCTGTGGTCTTCCATGCAGTTCTCGCACACGCGGCGCACCAGACGCTGGGCCAGCACCGCATTCAGCGAGGTGGCCACGAGAAAGGGTTCGGCGCCCATGTCGATCAGGCGCATGGCCGAAGTAAGCGCATCGTTGGTGTGCAGCGTGGACAGCACCAGGTGACCGGTCAGCGCCGCACGCAGGCCGATTTCAGCGGTTTCCTGATCGCGCATCTCACCGATCAGCACGATATCCGGGTCCTGACGCAGGGCGGCGCGCAGCACGCGGGCAAAGCTCAGATCGATCTTGGCGTTGACCTGCACTTGGTTGATGCGCGGCAAGCGGTATTCCACCGGGTCTTCCACGGTGATGATCTTTTTCTCCGGGCTGTTCAGCTCGGACAGCCCGGCATACAGGGTGGTGGTTTTACCCGAGCCGGTGGGGCCGGTGACCAGCACCATGCCGAACGGCCGTTGCAGCAGGCGGCGAAAGCGCACCAGCATGTCGGGCGGCATGCCGCTGGCGTCTAGGTTGGAGACCCCGGCCGTCTGGTCGAGTAAGCGCATCACCACCGATTCGCCGTATTGCACCGGCATGGTCGAGACCCGCACGTCGATGGCGCGGCCCTTGACGCGGATGTTGAAGCGACCGTCCTGTGGCAGGCGTTTTTCCGAGATATCCAGCCCGGACATGATCTTCAGGCGCATCACCAGCGCCGAGGCCACGCGCGCCTCTTTCATCACCTGCTCGTTGAGCACGCCGTCGATACGCTGGCGGATGCGCACCACGCCCTCGTCCGGCTCGATGTGAATGTCCGATGCCTTCATCTGCACCGCATCCTCGAACAGCGTCTGCAGCAGGCGCACCACCGGTGCTTCGGTGTTGTTGTCGGCACCCAGTTTGGACAGGTCGAAGTCACTGTCCTTCAGCTCGCCTTCCAGCTCGCCGGCAATCGAGGCAATCTCGCTGGTGCGTCGGTACACGGTGTCGAGGGTGGCCAGCAGCTCGGCCTCGCGCACCACGGCCGGGTGCACGCGGGTCTTGAAGATGCGCTCCATCTCATCGAGGGCAAACAAGTCCAGCGGGTCAGACATGCCCACCAGCAAGCCATCGCCTTCGCGTGACAGCACCAGCGCGCGGAAGCGCCGGGCCATGGCTTCTTGCAGCCGTTGCACCAGTTCTTGATCAAAGCGGAAATGCCGGAGGTCGATAAACGGAATCTTCAACTGCTCGGACAGCGCGGTGAGCAGCTTGACCTCGGCGACGAAGCCGAGATCGACCACCGTACGGCCCAGTTTGGCACCGGTGCGTTTTTGCTCCTGCAGGGCCAGTTGCAGCTGTGCATCGCTCAGCAAACCGGCCTGAATCAGCAGGTCGCCCAGGCGCACCTTACGCTGGCGAAGATCTTCCTGACTCATCAACGGCCTCCCAGCGCCGTGGCGCGTTCACTGGCGAAGCGGCGGGCGCTGTCGTCCAGACCTGACCCTTGCAGGGCCAGACGATAATGGCGGCCTGCTTCGGCCGGTTGATCAAGCTGCTCCAGAGCAATCGCCAAACCCAGCTGCCAGGTCGACTGGCTCGGTCGTAAGGCAATCATGCGTTGGTACAGCTCGGCGCTGTTCTGCCACTGCTCGGTTTGCTGGTAGCTGGCAGCGAGCAAGGCAAAGTAAGTAGGGTCCTGCTCTAAACGTGGCGGATTTTGCTCCAACGTGGCGACGGCGCTGCGGGTTTCTCCAGCGTGCAATTGCGCACGCGCGAGCAGCAGGCGCAGTTCACTGTCGTGCGGCTGCTGCGCCAGTTGGGCGGGCAGCCAGTCGAGCAAGCGCTGCTGGTCACCGGCCGCCAGATAGGCGCGCGCCAGCCAGCGTTTTGCCTCCGGGTTGCTTGAGCTGTGCTGCAACGGTTCAAGCAAGTTGATGGCGCGTGCACTGTCACCGTCCTGCAGGGCCTGCCGCGCCAGCGCTATGGCATCCGGCTGATGCGCGGCAATCTTCACCTCAGCCTTACGGGCGGGCGCAACGGGTGCGGAAATCGGGGCCTCGGCGCGTATTTCAGGCACGCGGGGTTCGGCAGTGGGCGCAGGAACCGGGGCGCTGACCCAGGCAGGCAACGCCGGCTCGGCAGCGGGCATATCCGCTTGCGCCGTGGGCAGGTGACCCAACACCAGCGCGGGTTCAGCGGCCTGTGCAATGGGGTTTAACGGCACCTCAAGCCAAAGCATCCAGCGTTCACCGGCAGGCTCAAGGCGATCACGCACGTCAAGGCTGTCACCCAGACCCACCACTAGAATCTGCACATCCGAGCCGGCGTTCTCGACGCGCCAGGACAGGCTGCGACCGTCACGCTGCACGCGGCCACTTTGCACATCGCCCTGCCACTGCGCACCACTGAGGCGCAGGCTTACCGAACCGTTTTCTTCAACCCGCTGATAGGTCGTACTGCGATCCAGCAACACCTGCAGCACCAGGCCTCGGGCGTCATGCTGCGGCAGTATGTCCAGAACCTGCACTGACTGCAGCGCTGCGGAGGGTTCGATCACTGTGGGGATAACAGTGGTCTCCGGCGCTTCGCCGACCACACGCCCGTAGAGCAAGCTACCCACCACTAACAGCAGAATAAGCACCAGCACCGCGATGCCAATGCGGCGCAGGCGAGCGCTACGATCACGGCGTGCGGCGGCGCGCTCGTCCACGGCATACAGGCCATCAAGTTGCAGCCGTTCGTTAGGCGCAGCGCGACGACTTTCTAAATCGCGCAGCATGTCGTTGACCAAGCTCATGGCAACCACTCCCGCCACTGCTCAAGCCAAGGCCAGGCGCTCAGCACGGCAACCGACACCGCGCCGGCAGCCACACCCCACCTCAGCCAAGGCGAGCGGCGCTGCAGAAAAGGCTGCGCGCCGTCGGTATCGACCACCGCTCGCTGTACATGGTTGACGCTAACCTGACGCACGCCTTCGCCGTAAGCCACCATCAGCGCTTTGTGCGCGAGGATATTGAGCAAGCGTGGAATGCCACCACTGCCTTGCACCAGCCGACGCACGGCGGCGCCCTCAAACAATGGATCGCCCCGGTAACCGGCCACAGCCAGGCGCTCGTTGAGGTAGCGGCTGGCGTCTCGTTCATCCAGTGCGCGCAGTTGATAGGAAAAGGTGATGCGCTGGCGCAACTGGCGAAACTCCGGGCGGGCCAGGGTGGCCTCCAGCTCGGGCTGACCGAACAACACCACCTGAATCAGCTTGGTCGTTTCAGTTTCCAGGTTGGTCAGCAAGCGCAGCGCTTCGAGGGTATCGGTGGGCAAGGCCTGCGCCTCATCGATCAGCAGCACCGTGCTTTTTCCAGCGGAGGCCAGTTCGATCAAGCGCCGGTGCAACAGGTCCAGCAGCGCCTGCGCGTCGAGGCCGTCGATCTCGACAATACCCAACTCACGCGCCAAGGCTTGGCGCAAGCCCAATGGGCACATGCCCGGGTTGGGCAGGTAGGCGAGCTGAAAACGCTCTGCCTCCAACTCATTGAGCAGGGTGCGGCATAGCAGGGTCTTACCGGTGCCCACTTCGCCCGTCACCTTGATAAAACCTTCGCCCTCACCCAGCGCCACGCGCAGCAAATTCAGGCATGCCTGATAGGGCGCCAGTTGCACCAGAAAGCCGGTGTTGGGGGTCAGCGCGAAGGGTTTTTCGTGCAGACCAAAGAAGGCTTCATACATCGGCCTATCTCAGCTCTTTGTAAGTCTGCGCACTTTTGCGCAGCTCATTGAGCCAGACGTCCTCGCTGACCACTTGCGGACGCATCAGGATCACCAATTCGCTTTGCTGCAAAGCCTTGCGCTGTTGTTTGAACAGGTTGCCGACAATCGGCAATGTGCTGGCCCAAGGAATACTGGCATCGGTGTTTTCGTTGTTGCTCTGCAACAGACCGCCGATCACCACCACCTGGCCGCTGCGCGCCCGCACGATGGAGTCGGATTGACGTGTGGTGGAGAGGGCCAGCGGCAGGTTGAAGACGTTGTCTTCGCCCAGGGTGATGGTCTTGTTCTGGTCGCGAACCCGGCTGACGGTTGGCCGTACGTGCAGCGTCACCGTGTCGTTCTGGTCGATCTGCGGGGTCACGTCCAGGGAAATACCGGAGAAGAACGGCGTCAGGGTGATGTCTTGCGTCGGCTCGGTGACACCGCCAGCAGTAGCCGTCGAGCCGGTGGACGACACGTTGGTGACAAAAAACTCGTCCGTGCCAACCTTGATCACCGCCTTTTGGTTATTCAGCGTAGAAATGCGCGGGCTGGACAGCACACGCACCTCACCTTGAGTTTCCAGCAACTCAATCAAACCGGTGAAGTCGCCCAAACTAAGAGCCATACCAAATACGCCGTCCACGCCCCGCGGGCCACTTAATGCCGCGCCCCCCAGGCTGCTGCTGACATCGCCACCGATCTGGTCCCAACTGATGCCGGCCTGAAAACCATCGGAAAGCTGCACTTCAAGAATCTTGGTTTCCAGAATCACCTGACGCTGGAGATTGAGCTGGGCCTGCTCAAGAAACCGCGCAACGTTCTCCTGCGCCGCGCTGTGGGCGCGCACCACGAGCAGGCTGGCCTGCGGGTTGATCATGACGCTGCTGTTTTCGCCCGCCACAATCATCTCGACAACCTGGCGCACTTCATTCCAAAAATCGACATTGCTGGAAGTGCTCACCTGGCTGGCATTGAGGGTGGTGACGGTGTTGCTGTTACCACCGCCAGTGTTATTGCTGGTGTTGCCGCCGCTGTTATTACTGGTGCTTTCCACCTGCCCCGAACTCACGCGCGTGTCGGTTTGCCCCATACGTTGCAGGTTGAGGTAATTGATATCGTAACTGCGGGTGATCACCTGATTAGGCAGGATCTGATAACCGTAACTGGTACGGCGGAAGTCATAGCCATAGCTGTCGCGCACCGCCGCCAGGACTTCGTCGAGGGTCACGCGGCGCAGGCTGAAGGTGATGGTGCCACTCACGTCCGGGTGCACCACCAGGTTCTGCCCCGCGCCATCCATCAAGCTGAGAAAGAACTCACGCGCGGGCATATCTTTGGCGGCTACGTCAAAGCGCGGGCCGCTGCTGAAACCGCCATCCAGCGGTGGGATCAGCGCCGCTTGCACCGCCAGTGGCGGCATGACCTTGGGCGCGGCTTCGGCCTGTTTGAGACTTTCATCGAGCAACTTGTTGCTTTGCTCATACAGTTGCGCATCGCCATCCTTGAACGTCTGGCAGGCTGCAAGCAGGCAGGTCAGGCTCAACAGGCAGGCAGTGGGCAAAATTCTGTTCATGGGCATCATCGGCTCGGTTGCATAACAGGTTCGGCCAAGCGCAGCAGCACGCGCTGCCCCTGACGTTCGATCAATACGGAGTGCGCATGAATGGCCAGCACCCGGGCATCGGCATAGCGCTCGCCCACCCGCAGGCTTTGTCCGCCAATTACCGCACGGCTGCCGTTGGCGCTGCGCATGATGGCTTGTAGCACCAATGGATGGCTGTCAGTGGCATCAACCGGGGCGGTCGGCAGCAATGCGCTCGGTGGCAATGTTGGATCGAGGCCCACCGTCTCAGCCAGCGCGGCGCTGCTGAGTAGCAGGCTTAACAACAGGGCTCTAAACACCTACCCACCCCGCATGCCGACTTAAGGTATAGAGTTTTAGCCGGATACTGGCCTTGGCCGGCCCGGCCTCACCGACCTGATAATCCAGGCTATCCCAGTTCAACTGCCAACCGCTGGCCTGAACGGCTTGCAGGTAATTGAGCAAGTCGAAATAACCGCCCTCCAACTGCAATTCCAAACCGTGGCGGTAAAGGGTCACGGCCGGCGGCGTAGGCGCTTGTGCAGCCGCAGATGGCGCGGGCAGCGGTTCAGCGGCAACGAGCTGCACCGGCTCACTGAAACTGCTCATGGCCAGCACGCTTAACTGCGGCTGCTTGCGCAGCAGTTCTTGCAACACCGTTTGCATTTTCTGCGGGGTAACCAACTCGGCCGTGTATTGGTCGATCTGCTGGATCAGCGCTTCGCGGCTGGCAGATGCGGTCAACAATGCACTGCGGTACTGAAGATTCGGATCGGCCGCCAGGCGCTGCTGCAAGTCTTGCAGCGCGGTGGCCGCTGCCAGCTCACGCGCCTGCGCCTCTTGCCAGCTGCTTTGCTGCTGACTCAAACGCGCGCTGAGCGGATCGCCAATCAGCAGCACATACACCATGCCGAGCAGGCTCAAGCCGACCCCGTAAGCCAGCCAACGCTCGCGCTCCGCCAAACCCAACCAGCGCTGCAGCCACTTATTCATCGGCGTCCTCCTGATCTTTCTGCTGTGAGGACAGGTCGAAGTGCAGCAACTGATCGTCGCCGCGCTGTACGTCAAAACGGGCGAAGTCGCGGCCGCTAAACACCGGGCTTTGCCCCAGGCGCTGCAAATACTGCGGCAACAATTCTTGATCCTGGCTACGCCCTTGCAGACGGATGTGCCGCCCGCCTTCGCGCAGGCTAATGACGCTCAGCCACAAGCCGCTTGGCGGGTGCTGCGCCGTCAGGGCTGTCAGCGGTGCAACAAAGCCTGCGTTGCGTTGGCTGCTAAGCAATTGCAGGTGGGCAATCAGGCGCTGTAATTCGCGGTTATCGCGTTCACGGGCGGACAACTCTTCCGGCAAACGGGTATCCAACTGCGGCTCAACAAATTGGCTACGCACCGCCTCCAGCTGAACTTCTTGGCGTTCGGCTTGCGCCAGCATGGTCTGCAAGCGCTGCGTGCTCTGTTGCAATTGCCACAACTGCCAGCCGGCATGCACCCCGCACAGCAGCAAGACGATGCCTAAGCCCAGCCACATCTGCGCCGGTCGTGGGCCGGTGCGGCGCTTGCGGACGATCTGGAAGAGGTTAAGGTTTTGCATCAACCGACCTCCTGCCGCAGCGCTGCACCCACAGCCCCGATGCAATAGGCTTGCTCCTGCTCGGATAATTCAGCGCAAGGCTGCCCAGGAAAGAGCTCGCGTAAATCCAGCGCTTGCAACTTGACCGCCAAACCGTTGGTCAACGCCTCCAGGGCAACAGCGCCACTGCGCTTCATCGGCAACATCAGCATGCGGTTGATATAGCCCTTGCCCAACTGGCTTTCGTAGTAATCAAGCGAGCGTTGAATCTCCAGCGTCACAGCAGAAAATGTCTGATCGGCCTGGTCCAGCCCCTGCTCAATACGCCGTGCCATATAGAGGTCTGCACCATGCTGTACGGTGATGACCCCTTCGGTCGAGCGTAAACGCAGCAGCGCCAGGCTCATGCCCTCGCTGCCGGCCAGCAGCCCCAAGTTGCGAAAGGCCATCTCGGTGACATCAATGCTCGTCAGCTTCAGTTCGGCGTGACGGCACATCGTGTGCCATGCCTTCATCCGCTCCTTCTGCAGCACGGCGCAATAGGCCATGCGTGAACGGCCGCGGTAAGCGTCTTCGGGAAGGTTGAAGGCGTCGACGACGACGTTGTCGATGGGCTCGCTGATCAGCTCTTTAACACGCCAGCGCATGGCATCGCGCAACTCGCTGGCCGGTACATCGGGGCTATCGAGCAGCAGCATTTGATAGGAGATGGGATGCAGCAGCAGGTTGACGGGCATCCCGACAAAACCCAATTCATGAATCAATCGCTTAAGCAGCGCCGGCTGCGCGGAGACATCAGCTTTGTGAAACTGACATTCGAGCAGGCGCGGTTGCTGGCCAGGCTCGCGCAGCACGTGGGCCAGGGCAATACCTTCGGGGCTGGTTTCGATACCCAAAAGTCCCTTGGCAGTTTTTGTTGTTTTTCTCGTGAACCACTTCAACTGCACAACCCCCATCCACTGCAGCCCAAACTATGCAACACGACGTGCACGTGAGAATAGCTGCTTCGGCTCTATTTTGAGCCTGATCAAGCCACTGCATCACACTGTTCAAGTGATCACTGGACTCGCACGCTGATGCCCCAACCGCCTTAGCAAATAACAACAGCGCCCAAACAGCAAAAACCCTTATAAATAAACGACATCAAAAGGCCATGCGTCACAAGCAAACTGTATAACACAAACCGCAAGACACAAGCCCACCGCGCTAGCGCAGGCGTTGCAGCGCCTTAACATCCGCAACCGCAAAATGCGCCAACGCAATGCACCATCCGTGCACCCATGCACAGCTACGGTTCACCGCAATCGGTTTATGGCGCAGCCAAGGTGAACGATAAGTCGCCCGAAAGGCAGTGTTTACAAGGCTTAGAACCTGCGTAATAAAACTGGCACACAGTCTGCATAGACTCAAGCAATCCCAGTTTTGGGGACCTTGGTACAGGCAGACCGGGGATTCCCCTCTTTTATTGCTCGCTCAGGCTGACCACCAGCCGCCAATCGCCGTCCACCTGCTCAGCGTGCCACACGCTGCGCAGGGGACGAGCCGCCACTACCCGCAAAACCAAATCCCTTCGTTCACGCTCAAAGCGCCAGTTGGCCTGGCGACCATTGACGCTAACCTGACCTTTAAATTGGCGCCCGAAACTCTGAAACCGCAGGTTCACCACGCCGGTGGCATGTTCTTCAAGCACGCTGGGTTCGACGTTGAACCACAGGTGCAAGGACTGATCGACCACGTCGACACGCTCAAGCCACAGTGGGTCGGGCTGTAGTGCACGACCGATCATCAAACCGATCAAAAACCCAAAGATACCCAATGAAGCAATCACCCGAGCCCACGGCCGCGGGCGCGTGCCTGTAGAATACTGCTCGCCTTCACGCTCGGAGCCGCGCATGTTTCATGTCATCCTTTTTCAACCAGAAATCCCACCTAATACCGGCAACATTATCAGGCTCTGCGCCAACAGCGGCTGCCAGCTGCATTTGATCGAGCCGCTGGGCTTCGAGCTGGATGACAAGCGTTTACGCCGTGCCGGTTTGGATTACCACGAATACGCCACACTCAAACGCCACCCGGATTTGGCCAGTTGCCTGGCAAGCCTTGGTGAGCCACGCGTGTTTGCCTTCACCACCAAAGGCTCGCAGGCGTTTCACGAGGTCAGCTATCAGCCTGGCGATGCCTTTTTGTTCGGGCCGGAAAGCCGCGGTCTGCCTCAGGAAGTACGTGACAGCCTGCCACCCGAACAGCGTCTGCGCCTGCCGATGCGTGAAGGTTGCCGCAGCCTGAACCTGTCCAACACCGTTGCCGTAGCGGTCTACGAGGCCTGGCGCCAACAGGGCTTTGCCGACGCTACGTAACGTGACAATCAACATAACGACAGCCAAGGATGGCAGGCCATAAAAAAACGCCCCGAAGGGCGTTTTTTTATAAGCGGTGAAGCTTAAACCGCTCGCTTGCCAGCCGCCGCTTAGTGAGCGGTCGCCACTTCGCCGGCCTGAGCCTGCTGCATGCGTTGCAGTTCTTGCGCGTACAGGGCATCAAAATTCACCGGAGCCAGCATCAGCGCCGGGAACGAGCCACGAACAACCAGGCTGTCGAGGGTTTCACGGGCATACGGGAAGAGGATGTTCGGGCAGAACGCGCCCAGGGTGTGGCTCATGGACGCTGGATCAAGCCCTTTGATCAGGAAGATACCGGCCTGCTGCACTTCAGCAATAAAGGCAGTTTCTTCGCCGGTTTTCACGGTCACGGAAAGGGTCAGCACCACTTCAAAGAAGTCGCCATCAAGGGCTTTTTGACGGGTATTGAGGTCCATGGCAACGCTCGGCGCCCACTCCTGACGGAAGATTTCCGGGCTCTTGGGCGCTTCAAAGGACAGGTCACGGACGTAAATACGCTGCAAGGAAAACTGTGGGTTCTGTTCGCCCTGAGCGGCGCCGTTGTTAGCTTGTTCAGTCATGGCAAAGCCTTTTTCTTGAGGTTCTTAAACAGGGATTAGGGTTAAGCCTGAAGCAGCGTATCGAGTTTGCCGCTGCGCTCCAGCGCGTGCAGGTCATCACAACCGCCAACGTGGGTGTCGCCAATCCAGATTTGTGGCACCGAAGTACGCCCGGCTTTACGGGTCATCTCAGCACGCACATCCGGCTGACCGTCAACGCGAATCTCGTTGAACGTAACGCCTTTGCTGGTGAGCAACTGTTTGGCACGAATGCAGTAAGGGCACCAATCGCTGGAGTAAATAACGACGGGGCGCATATCACTTCACCAACGGCAGGTTATCGCCACGCCAGCTGGCCACACCGCCAGCCAGTTTGGCGGCGTTAAAGCCGGCCTTTTTCAGATCACGACATACCGAACCGGAATGCTGGCCCATCGCGTCAACCACAATCACGGTCTTGGCTTTGTATTTTTCCAGCTCACTCATGCGCGCAGTGATTTTTTCCAGCGGAATGTGCAGGGCACCGACGATATGGCCAGCAGAGAAATCTTTCTGCGCGCGAATATCCAACACCACGCCTTGCTCGCTGTTCACCAGTGCTGTCAGCTCGCGGCTGCTCAGGCTGGCGCCACCTTTGCGCGCCTCAGTAAAAATCAGCAACGCCAGCAAGGTGACAAACATTCCACTCAGTACATAGTGGGTAGTAGCAAATTCAATCAGGTTGGCAAGCATTGTGCGGTTCCGGGGCGGTAAAATGGGGGCCAGTATACACAGCCACACAGGTCGGCCAAACCCCGCACGGCAGTGACCTTTAACGCACTTGGCCGTAACATGTGCAGCCTTGTTTCCGCCCCTCGACCGACAGCGAGCCTGCTTTATGAGCGCCACGCCCAAACCCCTGGTACTGATCATCCTTGATGGCTTCGGCCACAGTGACTGCCCCGAGTCCAATGCCATCATGGCGGCCAACACGCCCGTTTATGACCACCTGCGCGCCACGCAGCCGCATGGGCTGATTTCCGGCTCTGGCATGGACGTCGGACTGCCAGACGGGCAAATGGGCAACTCTGAAGTGGGCCACATGAACCTCGGCGCGGGCCGCGTGGTGTATCAGGACTTCACCCGCGTGACCAAAGCCATCCGCGACGGCGAGTTTTTCCACAACCCTGCTATCACCGATGCGGTGGACAAAGCAGTGAGTGCTGGTAAAGCCGTGCACATTCTTGGCCTGCTCTCGGACGGCGGCGTGCACAGCCATCAAGAGCACATTGCGGCCATGGCTGAACTGGCGGCCCAACGCGGCGCAGAGCAGATCTACCTGCACGCCTTCCTCGACGGCCGTGACACGCCACCGAAAAGTGCCCAGCCATCCATCGAGTTGCTGGACGCCACCTTCGCCAAACTCGGCAAGGGTCGTATTGCCAGCCTGACCGGGCGCTACTTCGCCATGGACCGCGACAACCGCTGGGATCGCGTCGAGCAGGCCTATGGCTTGCTGGTTGACGGCAGCGCTCAGTTCAACGCTGCGACTGCCGTGGACGGCCTGAATGCAGCCTATGCGCGCGGCGAAAGCGATGAATTCGTCAAAGCCACCACCATTGGCACACCCGTGCGCATGGAAGATGGCGACGCGGTGATCTTTATGAACTTTCGCGCCGACCGCGCCCGCGAACTGACGCGCGCCTTCGTCGAGCCAGGCTTCAACGCATTCGAGCGTGCGCGCGTACCGCAACTGGCCGGTTTCGTCATGCTTACCCAATACGCCGCCAGCATCCCGACACCCAGCGCTTATAAACCCGAGGCGCTGACTAACGTACTGGGCGAATACCTAGCCAATAATGGCAAAACCCAACTGCGCATCGCCGAGACCGAGAAATATGCCCACGTCACCTTCTTCTTCTCCGGCGGCCGTGAAGAGCCCTTTGCCGGCGAAGAACGCATCCTGATCCCGTCGCCAAACGTCGCCACGTACGACCTGCAACCACAGATGAGCGCGCCTGAAGTCACCGACAAGATCGTCGATGCGATCGAAAATCAGCGCTATGACGTGATTATCGTCAACTACGCCAACGGCGATATGGTCGGTCATACCGGCGTCTTTTCTGCGGCCGTGGCCGCCGTTGAATGCCTGGACAGCTGCGTGGGTCGTATCGTCGCCGCGCTGGACAAAGTGGGCGGTGAAGCCCTGATTACCGCCGACCACGGCAACGTTGAGCAGATGGCCGATGAAAGCACCGGGCAAGCGCACACCGCGCACACCTGCGAGCCAGTGCCTTTTATCTATGTCGGCAAACGTGCCGCAACCGTCCGTGCAGGCGGCGTACTGGCCGATGTGGCACCCACCCTGCTGACCCTGATGGGCCTGCCTGTGCCGGCAGAAATGACCGGCACCAGCATCGTCGAGCTGCACTGATGCAACCCCGCCTGCCGGTTACACACCCGGCAGGCGGGTTGATCGGCATCAACCCGCAACGCCGAACCGGCTGCCCGCATCAGCAACCGGCGTCAGCGAATAAGCTGAACACAGCCCAATACCTGCAACATGTAACGGCTACATGGCCAATTTTTAGGCATACTAGCCGCGTTCCTCCTTCAGGTAGCGTCAGCCCCATGTTTCGTGCCTTCGCCCTTCTCTTCCTCGCCCTCGTGTTAACGCCGACCTTCGCCGACGAAAAAGCGGCTGCACAAAAGCAACTGGACGCTGCTCGCGCCGATATCGCTGAGCTCAAACAGTTGATGGAAAAACTGCAGCGGGAAAAATCCGGCGTGCAGAAAGACCTGAAAAAAACCGAAAGCGAAATGGGTCAGCTGGAAAACCAGGTTAAAGGCCTGCAGAACGACCTAAAAAAAAGTGAGGAGGAAATCCTTCGCCTCAACGATGAGAAAAAAAAACTGGAAGGCGCCCGACTTGAACAGCAGCGCCTGATCGGCATCCAGGCCCGCGCCGCCTACCAAAGCGGTCGCCAGGAATACATCAAACTGCTGCTCAACCAGCAAAATCCGGAAAAATTCTCGCGCACCCTGACCTACTACGATTACCTCAGCGAAGCGCGCATGGAACAACTCGACGCGTTCAACGAAACCCTGCGCCAACTGGCCAATGTTGAGATCGCGATTACCAACCAGCAAAGCCAGTTGCTGGAACAGAAAAGCGCCCTTGATGGCCGCCGCGAACAGCTGGCAGGCGTGCGCAAAGAGCGCCAGGTGGCCTTGGCCAAGCTCAATAAAGAATTTTCCGCTCGCGACCAGAAGCTCAAAGCACGGGAACAGGAACGTGCCGAACTGGCAAACGTGCTTAAAACCATCGAACAAACCCTCGCCCGCCAGGCCCGCGAAGCAGAAGCGGCGCGCCAGCAAGCCTTACTGGCCGAGCGCGAAGCACAACGTAGCAGCCCTCAAACGACGGCCAGTGGGCCATTGGTCAGCGCTGGCGCAAGCGTTGGCGGCCCTTTTGCTCAGGCCCGAGGCAAGCTGCCCTGGCCAGTCAACGGTCGCCTGATCGCCCGCTATGGCACTCCGCGCGGCGGCGATGCGCGCACCACCTGGGATGGTGTGCTGATTGATGCCGCTGCTGGTAGTCAAGTACACGCCATCCATGGCGGGCGCGTGGTGTTTGCCGACTGGTTGCGCGGCGCAGGGCTTCTGGTCATTCTCGATCATGGCAATGGCTATCTGAGCCTCTATGGGCATAACCAGAGCCTGCTCAAAGATGCCGGCGACGTGGTCAAACCTGGCGAAGCCATTGCCACCGTCGGCAACAGCGGTGGCCAGGAAGATACTGCTTTGTATTTCGCAATTCGCCAGCAGGGCCGAGCAATCGACCCTGCACAGTGGTGCCGCGCGCAGGGTTAGCTGTTTAGTGAGTGCCGCGATTACCGATTCAGGACAGGAGTAAGACATGCCGCATCTGTTCCGCCTCACCGCACTGGTGCTGGCCACGACCCTGCTGGGCAGCCAGGCTGCGCAGGCCACGCCGGACTTGGCGACGGATACCGTTAGCGATAGCGCGCCACTGCCCTTGGATGACTTGCGCACCTTTGCCGAAGTGATGGACCGCATCAAATCGGCCTATGTCGAACCGGTCAGCGATAAAACCCTGCTGGAAAATGCCATCAAGGGCATGCTCAGCAACCTAGATCCGCACTCGGCCTATTTAGAGCCAGAAGCCTTCCGCGATCTGCAGGAAAGCACAAGTGGTGAGTTCGGCGGCCTGGGTATTGAGCTGGGCAGCGAAGATGGCTTCCTCAAAGTTGTCTCCCCGATTGATGACACCCCGGCCTCGGCGGCCGGCATTCAGCCGGGCGATCTGATCATTAAAATTGACGGCCAACCCACCAAAGGCCTGTCGCTGATGCAAGCCGTGGAGAAAATGCGCGGCAAGCCTGGCAGCGAGATTGAACTGACGCTGGTGCGCGAAGGCGGCAGACCGTTCGACGTCGAACTCATGCGTGCCGTAATCAAGGTCAGAAGCGTGAAGAGCCAGTTACTCGATGAGGGCTACGGCTACATCCGCATCACCCAGTTCCAGGTCAACAGTGGCGAGGAAGTCGGCAAGGCGCTGGCCAAGCTGCGTAAAGACAACGGCAAGAAGCTGCGCGGCATTGTTCTCGACCTGCGCAATAACCCCGGCGGCGTGCTGCAAGCGGCGGTAGAAGTCACCGATCACTTCCTCAAGAAAGGCCTCATTGTCTACACCGAAGGGCGTATCGCCAACTCAGAACTGCGCTTTAATGCCGACCCAGCAGACGCCAGCGAAGGCGCACCGTTGGTGGTACTGATCAACGGTGGCAGCGCTTCGGCCTCGGAAATCGTTGCCGGCGCCCTGCAGGATCACAAGCGCGCCGTGCTGATGGGCACCGACAGTTTTGGCAAAGGTTCGGTGCAAACCGTACTGCCACTGAATAACGACCGCGCCCTCAAGCTCACTACGGCGCTGTATTTCACGCCCAACGGCCGCTCGATTCAGGCTCAAGGCATCGTGCCGGATATCGAAGTCGCACGCGCTAAGCTCACCCGAGAGCAGGATGAAAGCGGCATCAAAGAAGCCGATCTGCAAGGCCATTTGGGCAACGGTAACGGCGGCGCGGACAAACCCAGCAAGGGCAAAACCGACAGCCCAGCGCGCCCCCAGGATGATGACTACCAACTGAGCCAGGCGCTGAATCTACTCAAAGGCCTGAGCGTTACGCGCGGCGACTAGAGCACGCACGTACGAAACCGCCGTAACAAAAAGCCCGGCCTTGATCACTCGAGGCCGGGCTTTTTAATAGCGCCTGAACTTACAGGTAGTTATTGATCATCTCGTCGATAAAGCCTTCGGCGCGCATCTCATCCAGGGCTTTTTGCAGACGCTGCACCGCCTCATCAGGGGTGTCTTTGTTCAACGCAAGGAACAGTTCGGCCTCGTTAAAACGCAACGCCGTGTTCAGCCCGCTGACGCCTTCCTGTTTGGCCAGGTAACGCCCGACCGGGTCGGTGGTGGCCCACAGGTCAATCTTGCCGCTGAGCAGCTTTTTGATGTTTTCCTGATCACGCAGCGCATTGACCGGGCTCAGGCCCTGGCTTTCCAAGTTCTGGCTGACGGCATCGTTTTTATAGGCGCCAATCTGATATTGCGCAGCGTCTTTAAGACTGGAAACGGTGACGTTATTACCCGGCGCCGCCAACAACACCCAGCCCGTCTTTGCCAGCGGCCCAACCCATTTAAACAGGGGCTGACGCTCGGCGGTGAAGGTCGTGGAGAACAGGCCGTAATTGGGCTTATCGAGGGTCAAGCGGTAGAGCCGATCCCAAGGAAAGCGCAGCGTCAGGGTGTAGTTGATGCCCGCACGCTTGAACATTTCACGGACGATTTCGGCACTGATGCCGTCAATCCCATCGTCACGGGCGTAGTTCTTGTCATCCACCGCCATGTTGAACGGTGGGAAATTCTCGGTCAGCAGGACCACTTTGTAATCGGCGGGCAACTCCGCCTGCGCGGCGCAGGCACTGAACAGGAGCCCGAACAACAGGCTGGCTTTCATGGTTTTCAACATAGGGTTTCGCTCGCTTGAATTGTGATTATGGCTAGCGGCGGGCCCGCTTATGACAAGCCCGCTGATTCTCGGCGTTACAGGTAGTTGTTGAGAATTTCGTCGACAAACCCTTCACTGCGCATTTTGTCCAACTCGGCTTGAAGTTTTTGCACCACTTCATCCGGTACTTCCTTGTTCAGCGCTAGGTACAACTCGGCGCTGTCAAAACGCAGGATGGTTTTCAGTCCACTGATACCTTCCTGCTTGGCCAGGTATCGCCCAGCCGGATCACCCGTAGCCCACAGATCAATCTGCCCAGCCATAAGCTTTTTGGCATTTTCCGTATCGCGCAGAACGGTAATCGGCGACAGACCTTTCTCGACCAAATGCTCGGCAATCGCGTCACCTTTATACGCGCCTACCTTGTACTGTTTGGCATCCTCCAGACTATTGAGGGTGATGCTGCTGTCCGCCTGCCCCAGCAGAACCCAGTCATCCGGCCCAATTGGGCCGACCCATTTGAACAGCGCCTCGCGCTCGGGTAAGCGTGCCGCGACGAATACGCCATAGCCCGGTTTTTCCAGGGCCAGCTTGTAAATCCGATCCCAAGGGAAGCGCAGGGTCATGTTGTATTGAATGCCGGCGCGCTTGAACATTTCGCGGACAATATCCACGGCAATGCCGTCAATGTTGTCTTCTTGGGCGAAGTTCTTGCCATTAATCGCCATGTTGTAGGGCGGGAAGTTCTCGGTAAGCAGCACCATGCGGTAATTCGGATCGATTTCGGCACGAGCACTGCCTGCAAGCACCATAAACGTGCCAACGAGGGCGGTAAGGAATTGTTTAACCATGATTTCTCACATCTTTAGTTGGGCTTCGGGAACAAGCATACCCAGCACAGCGGACTAAGCCCAGCCTAGGGTCAGCGCCCTGCGTCTAAGCGGGGCCGTTTAGAAATAACTGTTTTTGATGGCGGCCAACTCACCTTGCGCGCGCATGGCATCGAGTGCCGTCTGTAACTTCTGCACCAGCTCATCCGGCGTTTCCTTGTTTAAGGCCAGATACAAATCCGCACTGTTAAAGCGATGCACCACCTTCAGTGCCCCGAGCGGTGACTGCTTGGCCATGTAACGCCCAGCCACATCGTCGGTGGCCCACAGGTCGATTTGATCTTTCTCCAATTTGCCAAGGTTTTCTTTGTCTTGCAGGCTGGTTTGTACGGTGAGGCCTTTATCAATCAGGAACTGCGAAATGGCATCGTTACGGTAGCCACCAATGCGATACGCACCTGCCTGCTCCAGCGAATCAAGGCTGATAGAGCTGTCAGCCTTGGCCAGCAGCACCCAGTCACTGACTGCAATAGGCCCGACCCACTTGAACAACGACTCGCGCTCCGGCGTACGAATGGTGGAAAAAAGGCCATAGCCTTTGTTATCCAGTGCCTGTTTGTACAAGCGATCCCAAGGAAAACGCAGAATAAACTGGCACTCCAACTCTGCCTTTTGGCACAGCGCGCGCACGGTGTCGCTGCTAATCCCTTGCACATCCGCATCTTTGGCAAAATTGCCACCACTGGCGGCCATGCTGAACGGCGGCAGGTTTTCGGTTAGCAAAACCAACGGCTGCGCATGCGCCAGACTGGCAACACACAACAGCCACAAAACGATTAAAAGTCGGATAGCAGGCATAGAAACTCCGCGCATGGGCAAGGCCACTTATAAGAACAAGCGCGCAGAACGCAGATGTGCCAACTTCGATCTGTGCGCAAACGGAATAATTCTAGCGGGCGATGCCACATATTGCTGTCGACTCGCCCGCAGCAGTGGCTGGCTGATCGACTGTGCCGCATCGTTACGGCTGGAGCGCTCAAGCAGATGAGTTTTAAAGTGCCCGCAGTCTGTCAGGGGGCACGCGCCGAAATCAGTAATCGGCTCAGCACTTATGCGTTAGCCGAAACCCGAAGGCCTGATGACTCGAAGTTACTTGGGCGGGGGAAAAGCTCGGTGCGGATTCGGTCGAGCCTATCGCGCATGGTGGCGATGTCTGAGCGATCGTCAGTTGTGTCGTTGATGCAAACGCACAGGTGATGCCCGAGCGAGTCCACCAGCGAGGCGACCGTTTCATTCTCCACATCATCGGTTAGCAGGTATCGGCATTGCTCCCAGCCAATGTCGGCCCGACCATGGGTCGCACACCAGTCAAGATAGAGGTTGGCCAGGATGCTCTGACCGGTACGGCGCCTGAATTTTTCCTGACGCACCTCTTCAAAAATCTCTGGGTGAGCATGCTCCAGTTCCATCATCCAGCTTTTACGGATGGCTTTCGGGGCGTGCTCGGGAATGAACTCAATGGTCGATGCACCATAGGTTTGCTGCATCCAATGCCGTGCGTTACTGGCATCGTTATGCCCCGAGAGTTGCAACTCTGCGTCAATCACCGGGATTCGCTCACGGGTCAAAAAAACCATAGCGCTAGCCGCACTGAAGAAGTCTTTTGATTGAACAGGCCGCATCAGCATTTGATCGTCATTGAACGAGACGAAATGCTCTGCCAAGTCGGGGATGTGGTGGAGCACTGATTCGATAGCACGCGACGAGAAAGTCGGCAGATAGTGTTCAGCGAGAATTTCAGAGTGATCGACAATGCGCAGCCGAGGATGATCGGCGATAAAGCCCGGTATCTGCTGGTCGGTGACAATGAAGATATTGCCATCAATGCCCCAAAACTTTTCCATTGAGCGCAGCAGAAACAGTAAGTCGTCGTTATCCCGGTAACGCCCCTCACCGTTTGAGGAGGGCAAAAGGTCGAGCTGAGGCTCACGTGAGTGATGTTGCCGCTTGGCACGCCAATCAGCATCACCCCCATTAACCCACGTGATCACAGCATCAATTTGCATTGTTAATCCAGTTATCCATCCACATCGCTGTTTTTAGCAGCCGTTAAAATCCAACCCGCGTCAGCGCACCACGATACCGCGGCTGGCCATATAGGCCTTGGCCTCGGGGATGGTGTATTCGCCGAAGTGGAAGATGCTCGCCGCCAACACCGCCGCCGCCTTACCTTCGATGATGCCGTCGGCCAGGTGTTGCAGGTTGCCGACGCCGCCGGAGGCGATCACCGGAATGCCGACCATTTCGCTGATGGCGCGGGTCACGCCCAGGTCGTAACCGCTCTTGACGCCGTCCTGGTCCATGCTGGTCAGGAGGATTTCACCGGCACCGAGGTCTTCCATTTTCTTCGCCCAGAGCACCGCATCCAGGCCGGTCGGCTTGCGCCCGCCGTGAGTGAAGATCTCCCAGCGCGGGGTTTCGCCAGGCAGCGACACGCGCTTGGCGTCGATGGCCACGACGATGCACTGCGAGCCAAAGCGCGAGGCAGCTTCGCCCACGAACTCGGGGGTGAATACTGCTGCAGTGTTGATCGAGACCTTGTCCGCGCCGGCATTCAGCAGGTTGCGGATGTCCTGTACGGTGCGTACGCCGCCGCCGACCGTCAGCGGGATAAACACCTGGCTGGCCATGCGCTCGACGGTGTGCAGCGTGGTGTCGCGACCGTCGACGCTGGCGGTGATGTCGAGAAAGGTAATCTCGTCGGCACCTTGCTCGTCGTAGCGCCGGGCGATTTCCACCGGGTCACCAGCATCGCGGATGTTCTCGAACTGGACGCCCTTGACCACGCGGCCATTGTCCACGTCGAGGCAGGGGATAATGCGTTTAGCCAAAGCCATAACTATGTTCTCGTTGGATGGGGCGGGCGGCGTTCCGCTGAGCGCAGCGAGACCTATCGTCGCGCCAACGGATGACTCCAACGGTGGGTTACGCCGCAGCGCGACTAACCCACCCTACGTTCAGATCAGCCTTTGAAGGCGTCGCAGAAAGCCTGCGCCTCAGCCACATCCAAAGTGCCTTCATAGATGGCACGCCCGGTGATTGCACCGATGATGCCCGGCGAGCGCGCCAGCAGCAGCTTCTCGATATCACTCAGGTTGTGGATGCCGCCGGAGGCGATCACCGGAATGCGGCTGGCGGCTGCCAGGGCAGCGGTGGCTTCGACGTTGCAGCCCTGCATCATGCCGTCTTTAGCGATGTCGGTATAAACGATGGCCGAGACGCCATCGGCTTCGAAGCGCTTGGCCAGGTCAGTGGCTTGCACAGTGGAAACTTCGGCCCAGCCGTCGGTGGCGACGAAACCGTCTTTGGCATCCAGGCCCACGATGACTTTGCCGGGGAAGGCTTTACAGGCATCGGTGACGAACTGCGGATCTTTCACCGCCTTGGTGCCGATGATCACGTAGCTGACGCCAGCACGCACGTAGTGCTCGATGGTTTCCAAGGTACGGATGCCACCGCCGATCTGGATCGGCAGGGTCGGGTAGCGCTTGGCAATAGCGGTGACCACTTCACCGTTCACCGGCTGGCCTTCAAAGGCACCGTTGAGGTCGACCAGATGCAGACGGCGGCAACCGCCCTCGACCCACTTGGCGGCCATGCTCACCGGGTCATCGGAGAACACCGTGGAGTCTTCCATGCGGCCCTGGCGCAAGCGCACACAAGCGCCGTCTTTCAGATCGATAGCGGGGATAATCAGCATCGGTTGAACCTGCTCAAGTCGTGTGAATTCGGTGGGTCAGCTTTTTTCCAGCGCCCAAAGGTCGCTTTCGATGCTCTCGAACCGTTCTTTCAGGTGAGTCTGCACATCGAAAATCGCCCGGTTGTAGTAGTGCGGCGCAATCTCGCGGGCAAACAGTTCGAGCACCTCGGCGGCCTCGAAACTGCCCAATTCCAGCTCAAAGCGTTCCGCCATAAAACGCTTAAGCACCAAGCAGGCTTCACGCTCCTGCTCGGCGTTCAAGGTCATCAGCGGCGGCTTTTGCTTGGGCCGGCTCATTTACCAGCGGCCATCCCAAGCGGCGAAATTCTGCAGCAACTGCAGGCCGTGGGTGTGGCTTTTTTCTGGGTGGAACTGCACGGCAAAACGCGAGCCTTCGGCCAGCGCAGCGGCGAAATCCTTGCCGTAGTGGCCGCGACCAACCACCTGCTTAGGATTGCCGGCCTCGATGTAATAGCTGTGCACGAAGTAGAAGCGCGCCAGGTCCGGAATGTTGTGCCACAGCGGATGTTTGACCGACTGCGCCACCTCGTTCCAGCCCATGTGCGGCACCTTCAGCGGCTCGCCATCCTCGACCATGTCTTTGCCGAAGAAACGCACCTTGCCGGGGAACTGGCCGATGCAATCGACGCCATCGTTCTCTTCGCTGTGCTCCATCAGCGCCTGCATGCCCACGCAGATGCCGAGAAACGGCCGATCCGCGCTGACTTCACGCACCAGGCTGTCGAAGCCCAAGCGCTTGATCTCGGCCATGCAATCGCGGATCGCCCCCACACCGGGGAACACCACGCGATCCGCTTCGCGAATCACCTGAGCGTCGCTGGTGATCAGCACTTTACCGGCACCGACGTGCTCCAGCGCTTTGGCCACCGAATGCAGGTTGCCCATGCCGTAGTCGATTACTGCAACGGTTTGCACTTACAAGCACCCTTTGGTCGACGGCATCTGCCCGGCCATACGCTCGTCCAGCGTCACCGCCATGCGCAGCGCGCGGCCGAACGCTTTGAACACCGTTTCAATCTGGTGGTGGGTGTTGGTGCCGCGCAGGTTGTCGATGTGCAGGCTGACCAGGGCGTGGTTGACGAAACCCTGGAAGAACTCCTGGAACAGGTCCACGTCAAAACCACCGACTACGGCGCGGGTGAACGGCACCTGCATTTGCAGGCCCGGACGACCGGAGAAGTCGATCACCACACGCGACAGCGCTTCATCGAGCGGCACGTAGGAATGACCGTAACGGGTCATGCCTTTTTTGTCGCCGATGGCCTGAGTAAAGGCCTGGCCGAGGGTGATGCCGACGTCTTCCACGGTGTGGTGATCGTCGATATGCAGGTCGCCCTTGCACTGGATATCCATATCGATCAGGCCATGACGGGCAATCTGATCAAGCATGTGCTCAAGGAACGGCACGCCAATATCAAATTTGGCTTTGCCAGTCCCATCCAGGTTGATCGAGACCTTGATTTGGGTCTCCAGGGTATTGCGCTCGACGGATGCCGTACGTTCGGCCATCACCAGCTCCAGAAATTGCCAACGGAAAAGGGCTGGCATTATAGGCGCAAAGCGCCAAGGGGGATACGCACCCCCGCCGGATGGACTGCATCTTGCAGATGCACGCCTATTTGACCTGCCAAGGCCGCGCCCATGCCGCATAAGAAAATGCCCGCCACCCTGCGTTTTATGCTCGCCGCACGGCGCAGCGAGTTGCTTGGCCTGGAGGATCTAGCGCAGACCTGCGCGCTGGTGACCCGCGTCAGCCAACTGGTGCACGCCCTGCAAAAGGAGCGCGGCTACTCCAACCTCTACCTGAGCAGCAGCGCCGCACACCAAGGCGCGCAACTGGACAGCCTGAGCCAGGCGTCCATCGCGCTGGAACGGCAATTTCGCGACACATTGGAGCAAATGAATCAGGACGGCCTGGGGGCCGCCGACAAAACCCGGCTGTTCACTCGCATCGCCCACGCCCTGCATAACCTGGATGAATTGCCCAGCCTGCGTCGGCGCATCCGCGAGCGACGGGTCAACGCGCAGGACGCCACCGCCGCCCTGGTGCGCCTGATCAGTGGCTTGCTGGCCGTGGTGTTCGAAGCCGCTGACAGCGCGGTAGACCCCGACATCACCCGCTGCCTGGTGGCGCTGTTCAACTTTATGCAAGGCAAAGAGCTGGCCGGACAGGAGCGGGCGCTGGGCGTGCACGGCTTAACCCATGGTTACTTTGAGCCTGAGCAACTGGAGCGTCTAAGCCACCTGCAGGAATACCAAGAACGCAGCTTCAGCACGTTTAATCGCTTTGCCGACCCCGCCAGCCAGGCCTTGTGGCAAACGCTCTGCTCCAGCACCAGCAACCTGCAGGCCTGTCGCCTGCGTGATATCGCCCACAGCACCCATGCCGGCGCCACCGTTGATCCGCAACTCGGCGAGCTGTGGTTCGAACTGCACACCCAGCGTATCGACCTGATGCAGACGATTGAAAGCCACCTTGAAGAAGACCTGCTGCAGCGCTGCCAGCAAGGCATGCAAGGCATCCGTGACGAGTTGCACAGCCATCGCCGCGTACTGGAAAACCTCAGCGAACGGCAGGCCGCCGAACAACTGCGGCTATTTAGCGTGCAAAGCAGCAACCTCGACAGCACACCAGAAGACGGCCTGAGCGGCAATCTGGCGCGCTCCACCCTAGACCTTCTGCAACACCAGTCGCAGCGCCTGCAGGTGCTACAAGACGAGTTGCGCGATGCACGTCAGGCCATTGAAGAACGCAAGGTAGTCGAGCGCGCCAAGCAACTGCTGATCAAACAGCACGGCTACAGCGAAAGCGAAGCCTATGCCCTGCTGCGTCAATCGGCGATGAATCAGGGTCTGCGCATTGAAGACATTGCCCAACGATTGCTCAGCAGCAGCGCCGCCCTAGCAGGCCGTTGAAGCATTCAGCCCACACTGCGTTTAACGCAGGATGATCGCGCCAGGCGCTGTTCATAGACCTGTATTACGCCGCAACAGGACAGCACTGAAGTAAGGCGAGTCGAGAAAGTTGCGCACCACAAAAGAGCATTGCAACGCACAGATTGTCACGCGACCCAGCCCTGCGAGCATGCGCAGAGCCGCGCAAGCGTCTGATCTTGCTCACACAACAGGATTATTACCACGCTCAAACCGCCTCATACCGAGAGGCTGGCACGCCTTTCGCAGTTACGCCTTCAAGCCCGGCTACATGGCGGGCACCACAACCCCAAATGGACAACGGTGTCCACGCCCGCCGGCTCAGCCGGTCAGCGTGACATCGTTTTTTTTGCCCCGAGGAAACCGAGCCATGACCGATAAGCCGACCCACGACGACACCAACAGCCCGCTGCTGGCCTCGCGCCGCCGCTTCCTCAAACAATCCATCGCGGCCGCCAGCGGCATCGCCCTGTTCGGCGGCATGGGCCTGAGCAGCCAAAGCAGCGTCTGGGCTGCTACCGGCGACGTGGAGACCACCAAGGCCAAGCTGGGCTTTATCGCCCTGACCGATGCCGCACCGCTGTTTGTCGCCGCCGAGAAGGGCCTGTTTGCCAAATACGGCATGACCGAGGTGGAAGTGCTCAAGCAATCGTCCTGGGGCACCACCCGCGACAACCTGGTGCTCGGCGCGGCGAATAACGGCATCGACGGTGCTCATATCCTCACCCCTATGCCCTACCTGATCAGCGCCGGCATCGTTACGCCGAACAATCAGCCGGTGCCAATTTCCATCCTGGCTCGCCTCAACTTGGCTGGCCAATGCATCTCGGTGGGCGAGGAATACCGCGACCTTAAGATCGGCGTCGACAGCACGCCGTTCAAAGCCGCCCTCGAAGCCAAGAAAGCCAGCGGCAAAAAGGTCAACGCCGCCATTACCTTCCCCGGCGGCACCCATGACCTGTGGATGCGCTACTGGCTGTCCGCTGGGGGCATTGACCCGAACAACGACATCAGCACCATCACCGTGCCGCCCGCGCAGATGGTTGCCAACATGAAAGTCGGCAGCATGGACACCTTCTGCGTGTGCGAGCCGTGGAACGCCCAGCTGATCAACCAGAAGATTGGCTACACCGCCAATACCACTGGCGAGTTGTGGCACAACCACCCGGAAAAATCCTTCGCCCTGCGCAGTGATTACGTGGCCGCCAACCCCAAGGCCGCACAGGCGCTGACCATGGCCATAATGGAAGCGCAGATGTTCTGCGAAAAACCGGAAAACAAAGAAGAAGTGGCGAAGATCTGCTCGCAGCGCCGCTGGATCGGCGCACCTTACGCCGACATCATCGACCGCATGAAAGGCAACTTCGCTTACGGCACCGGCAAGGTAGTGGAAAACCATCCCGAGCAAATGCGCTTTTGGGACGATTTTGCCTCCTACCCGTTCCAGAGCCACGACCTCTGGTTCCTCACCGAGAACAAGCGCTGGGGCTACCTGCCAGCTAACTTCGACAGCCAAACGCTGATCGCCCAAGTCAACCGCGAAGACATCTGGCGCGCAGCGGCCGCGGCGCTGAACCTGCCGGCCGAACAGATCCCCACTTCGACGTCACGCGGTATCGAGAAATTCTTCGACGGCAAGGTATTCGACCCGGAAAACCCGCAAGCCTACCTGGACAGCCTGACCATCAAGGCCATGGTTTGATCACCCGGCATTGCCTGCAAGGAGAAACATGATGAATGCCAAGGTAAAAATTGAGCCCGCCGCCGTGGCCAGTCCGCCGACTGACACCACGCCGTCAACGCTCAGTCGTATCGGCACGCGCCTGCAGCAGACCTTGCTGCAGGACCTGCTGCCGCCGCTGGTGATTCTGCTGATGCTCGGCCTGATCTGGGAGATGCTCTGCTCGGGCGCAGGCGCAGCACTGCCGCCGCCCTCTCAGGTGATCAGCGAAACCTGGGAGCTGATCGTCGACCCCTTCTACGATAACGGCGGCAACGACGTGGGTTTGGCCTGGCAACTGCTGGCCAGCCTGCAACGTGTGGCGGTCGGTTACTTGCTGGCGGTCGCCGCTGGCGTTGCGCTGGGCGTATTGATCGGCCAGTCCGACTGGGCCATGCGCGGCCTTGATCCGCTGTTCCAGGTGCTGCGCACGGTGCCGCCACTGGCCTGGCTGCCGCTGTCTCTGGCCGGCTTTCAGGACAGTCATCCGTCGGCGATTTTCGTGATTTTTATCACCGCCATCTGGCCGATCATCATCAACACCTCGGTGGGCATCCGTAACATCCCGCAGGACTACCGCAACGTCGCCCAAGTGCTGCAGCTCAACGCCTGGGAATACTTCCACATCATCATGCTGCCGGCTGCAGCGCCCTACATCTTTACCGGTCTGCGTATTGGTGTGGGCCTGTCGTGGCTGGCGATTATCGCCGCCGAGATGCTGATTGGCGGGGTCGGTATTGGCTTCTTTATCTGGGATGCCTGGAACGCCTCACGCATCAGCGACATCATTCTCGCGCTCGTTTACATCGGCATCGTCGGCTTCTGCCTCGACCGCCTGGTGGCCTTCGTCGGCAAGCGCATTACTCGCGGCATTCCCGCCGCCTGAGGAGTCGGACATGAGTTATCTCAGCGTTGAACAACTGGACATGAGCTTTACCCGTGGCAAGGTCTCCTCGCAGGTGCTCAAGGGCATCAACCTGCGCATCGACCAGGGCGAGTTCATCTCCATCATCGGCCACTCCGGCTGTGGCAAATCCACGGTGCTGAACATCATTGCCGGCCTGCTGGAGCCGAGCATTGGCGTGGTCATTTTGGATGGCAAAGAGGTCAACGGCCCCGGCCCGGATCGCGGCATGGTGTTCCAGAACCACTCGTTGCTGCCCTGGTTGACGGTGTTTGAAAACGTCGAAGTGGCGGTCAACAAGGTGTTTAAACGCAGCATGGATAAACGCGAACGCCGCGAATGGGTGGAGCACAACCTCAAGCTGGTGAACATGGCCCACGCGCTGAACAAATACCCGCAGGAAATCTCCGGCGGTATGAAGCAACGTGTCGGCATTGCCCGCGCCTTGGCCATGAAACCTAAGGTGCTGCTACTCGATGAACCCTTCGGCGCACTCGATGCCCTCACCCGCGCCCACTTGCAGGACGAGGTGATGCGCATCCAGAAAGACGTGGGCAACACCATGATGATGATCACCCACGACGTCGACGAAGCGGTGCTGCTCTCGGATCGCATCGTGATGATGACCAACGGTCCCTCCGCCACCATCGGTGAAATCCTCAAAGTCGATCTGCCGCGCCCGCGCGACCGCATCGCCCTGGCGGACGATCCGGAATACAACCGCTGCCGCCGCGCGGTGCTGAGCTTCCTGCACGACCGTCATCGCCTGCACTGACAGGCGAGGCCACATCAAACGCATACACGTGAAGATAAGGGCTGCACCAGCAAGCAACAGGCCTCTTTGTAACGGCCTGGGTAGACGTCGGTCGGCCCAGGCCCACCCCTCAAGCTTGAAAATTAATCACAGCAAACAGAGCTGCCGCCTCGCCGCCGGGGAACCGGCGGCCACTTTGCTGATCCAAGCCGCCAGGCTTTGTCAGCCTCGCTAGCCCGGGCCTCCCGCATGACGATTGCCAAGGCCGTGAGCAGCAGGAATGGCACACCACACAACCCTGAACCTCAGTGCGACCAGCAAGGCGAATTCGCTTGGCTGTCGGCGCTATACTCGCTTGCCTTAATTCCAGTCATTCGAAGCAAGGATTCGTAGATGAAAGCGCTCGGCAAAATCCTCGGCCTGTTTTTTCTTGGCCTGTTGCTGATCATCGTGGCGCTGGGCTTTGCCCTCACCCACCTGTTCGATCCCAATGACTACAAAGACGAGATCCGCCAGATCGCCCGCGACAAGGCCAATCTGGAGCTGACCCTCAACGGTGATATCGGCTGGAGCCTGTTCCCCTGGCTGGGCCTGGAGCTGACGGATGCCAGCCTGGCCAGCCTCAGCACCCCAGAACAACCCTTTGCCGACCTGCGTTTGCTGGGCCTGTCGGTGCGCGTATTGCCGCTGCTGCGCAAAGAAGTGCAGATGAGCGACATCCGCATCGACGGCCTCAACCTCAACCTGCAGCGCGACGAAAAAGGCCGCAGCAACTGGGAAAACGTCGGCAAACCGGCCAGCGCCGCACCAGCGACCGCCGACGCCTCAATACCCCCTAACAACGACGCGCCAAGCACCACCCCGACAGACAGCAGCGAACCGCTGAAACTGGACATCGACAGCCTGATCGTCAATGGCGCACGCATCAGCTATCACGACGTGCAGAAAGGCCAGCAATTCAGCGCAGAAAGCATCCAGTTGACCACCGGCGCGATCCGCGAAGGCGCAGGCATCCCGGTCAAACTCAGCGCCTTCTTCGGCCTTAACCAGCCCGTGCTGCGCGCCCGCAGCGAGCTGCAAGGCGAATTGCGCTTCGACCGCGCCCTGAAGCGCTACCAACTGGAAGACGCGCGCTTGTCTGGGGAAGTGTCCGGCGAGCCTTTCGACGGGCAAACCCTCACCTACTCCGCTCAAGGCCAACTTCTCGTCGACCTCGCCGCCCAAGTGGCGGAATGGAACGGCCTGAAACTCTCCGCGAACCAGCTGCGCGCTTTAGGCGAGCTGAAAGTGCGCGACCTGGATAAACAGCCACAACTGAGCGGCGGCCTGTCAATTGCACCCGTCAACCTGCGCGAGTTCCTCGCCACCATCGGCCAAAAACTGCCGCCGATGAGCGACGCCAAAGCCCTCAACCAGTTCGAGCTGGTCACCCGCCTCAGCGGTACAGCCAACAGCCTGACCCTTGAAGACCTCAAACTGACCCTCGACGACAGCCACTTCAGCGGCCAACTGGCCCTGGCCGACTTCGCCAAGCAAGCGCTGCGCTTACAACTCAAAGGCGATCAACTGAATCTGGATCGCTACCTGCCCGCACCTGATAAAAACGCCAAAGACACCAACGCCGCGCGCACCGCCGAGGTCAAAGCCAGTGTCGCCAGCGCGGGGTCATCGGGCAGCACACCGTTGCCCGACGCGCCCACTCAGCACGCCTGGAGCAGCAGCGAAGTGCTGCCGATCGATACCCTGCGCAAGCTCGACATGCAGCTCGACCTGAGCCTCGATCAGCTCACCGTGCAGCAACAATCTATCAACGCTTTCAGCCTCAAGGCCCAAGGCAAAGGCGGCCTGCTAAGCCTGCAGGATGTGCGCGGCACCTTGGGTAATGGCAGCTTCGAGGGCAAAGGCAGCCTCGACGTGCGCCCGGCCGTCCCGCTGCTAAACGTACAAAAAACCCTCAAACGCATCCCACTGGAACCCTTCCTGAAAAAGCCTGAGCAGCCTTCGCCGATCAAAGGCCTGCTCGACCTAAGCGCCAACCTCAGCACCAGCGGCAACAGCCAGCGCGCCTGGGTTGATGGGCTCAACGGCAGCGCCAACTTCCAACTCAATGACGGCGTACTGCTCGACGCCAACCTGGAACAGCAATTGTGTCGTGGCATCGCCACCCTCAACCGCAAAGCCCTGACTACAGACCCGCGCGGTAAAGACACGCCGTTTGAAACCCTGCAAGGCAGCCTGAAGCTGATCAACGGCGTGGCCAGCAACCCGGATCTCAAGGCACGCATTCCGGGCCTAGCGGTCAGTGGCAAGGGCGATCTGGACCTGCGCATCCTCAGTCTCGACTACCGCATCGGCGTCAGCATCCTCGGCGACCAACGCGAAATGCCCGACCCAGCCTGCCAGGTCAACGCGCGCTATGTCGGCATCGAATGGCCGGTGCGCTGCCGTGGCCCACTGGAAATGGGCGGCAAAGCCTGCCGTTTGGATCAGGAAGGGCTTGGCAAAGTCGCCGCCAAACTGGCCGGCAACAAGCTCAACGATAAGATCGAAGAAAAGCTCGGCGACAAAGTCAGCCCCGAACTGAAAGACGCACTCAAGGGCCTGTTCAACCGATGAGTCCTGAGCAGTTTTCTAACGCGGTACTCAACTGGTACGACAGCCACGGGCGCAAAGACCTGCCGTGGCAACAGGGCATCACGCCTTACCGCGTGTGGGTGTCGGAAATCATGTTGCAGCAGACTCAGGTCAGCACCGTGCTCGGCTACTTTGACCGCTTTATGGCCGCCCTGCCAACGGTGCAGGACCTTGCCGGCGCGCCGGAAGACGAAGTGCTGCACCTGTGGACGGGGCTGGGCTACTACACCCGCGCCCGCAACCTGCAGAAAACCGCGCAGATTGTGCTGCGTGAACATGCCGGCGAATTCCCCCGCGATGTCGAACAACTCACCGAGCTGCCCGGCATTGGCCGTTCCACCGCAGGCGCCATCGCCAGCCTGAGCATGGGCCTGCGCGCGCCGATCCTTGATGGCAACGTCAAGCGCGTCCTCGCCCGCTATGTCGCGCAGGAAGGCTATCCGGGCGAACCGAAGGTGGCGAAACAGCTTTGGGATGTGGCCGAGCGCTTCACCCCGCAGGCCCGCGTCAATCACTACACACAAGCCATGATGGATCTGGGCGCAACGCTCTGTACCCGCAGCAAACCCAGCTGCCTGCTCTGCCCACTGAAAAGCGGCTGCCAGGCGCACCTGCTCGGCCTGGAGATTCGCTACCCCATCCCCAAGCCGCGCAAAACCCTGCCGCAGAAGCGCACCTTGATGCCCATTCTGGCCAACAGCAACCACGAAGTGCTGCTCTACCGCCGCCCTTCCAGCGGCCTCTGGGGCGGCCTGTGGAGCCTGCCGGAGTTGGACGACCTAAACGATCTGGACAACCTAGCCAACCGTCACGGCCTGCAATTGGCGCAAGCACAAGCGCTGGCCGAACTGACCCATACCTTCAGCCACTTCCAACTGGCCATCGAACCGCACCTGATTCGCGTCAACAGCGCGCCCGCCGCCGTGGCCGAGGCCGATTGGCTCTGGTATAACCTCGCCACCCCGCCGCGCCTGGGCCTCGCCGCCCCGGTTAAAAAACTACTGAAACGCGCGGCCGATGCACTGGCTATCCCACAGAACACTGGAGAACAACCATGACCCGCACCGTGCAGTGCCGCAAACACAAGCAGGAACTCCCCGGCCTGGAGCGCCCGCCGTATCCGGGCGCGAAAGGGGAAGACATCTTCAACAATGTATCCAAGCAAGCCTGGGACGAATGGCAGAAGCACCAGACCCTGCTGATCAACGAGCGCCGGCTGAACATGATGAACGCCGAAGACCGCAAATTCCTCCAGGGCGAAATGGACAAATTCCTCTCCGGCGAAGAATACGCCCAAGCCGAAGGCTACGTGCCGCCGAGCGAATAACTCGGCCACACCGTGGGAGGCGTTGGGCGGCATTGCGCTTTAGCGGCGACATCGCGCCCCGTCGCGGCTAAAGCCCCTCCCACATCCAAACGCCACAGCATGTGCAAATCCTACCTGTGGGAGGCGCTTTAGCGGCGAAAAGCGCTAACAGCAATCCCGCCGCCACCGCGCTGTAGCCCGGATGAAATCCGGGGAAAACCGCCACCGGTGAAAGCACCTCAGGATTGTATTCGGGCTACCCATAGCGTCGGTCTTTGCCCACCAGCCGAACCTAACCACCCGTAATAGTTAAATATTTTTCAAAATCACGCTTGACACTCCCCCTTCAAATCCGTCTAATAGCCGCCGTTGGCCCGGGTAGCTCAGTCGGTAGAGCAGGGGATTGAAAATCCCCGTGTCGGCGGTTCGATTCCGTCCCCGGGCACCAAATACAGAAAAGGCTCACAGCGATGTGGGCCTTTTTTCTATCTGCAGAACGCCAACTGCAGAAAAAGCTGGCGACCTCGCTCGCCGTGCGCCATGTTCGGCACCCTCAGCCACCAGGGACGCCCGCTGCCATGCATGATCCGATTCGCAACAGCACCGACGACGGCAAGCTCACCCTGCAACTGCGCGCCAGCGCCTGGGCAACTCAGCAGGCATTCGCCCAGCGGCTTATCAGCCTCCCCATCAGCAGCACGCCCAGTCGATACGCAGCGAGCCCCGCAGCTATCAAGCAACCCTGATCGTTCAGCCCATGGCCAGCCGCCAGATCAGCCGCCGCATCCAGCGCAACACAGCACTCACCGTCCGCCACCCCTGATTCAGCCAAGAAGAAGCCCATGAGCCATAGCCCCATCAGCCAGGACGACATCAACGCCATCATCTGGAAGTCCTGCGACACCTTCCGTGGCAGCGTGGATGCCAGCGACTACAAGAACTACGTGCTGACCATGCTGTTCCTCAAGTACCTGAGCGACGTCTGGCAGGACCACTACGAGGGCTACCAGGCCAAATACGGCAATGAGCCGGCGCTGATCGCCGCCATGATGAAGACCGAGCGCTTTGTGCTGCCCGAGTCCGCCAACTTCTACAGCCTGCATGACAAACGCCACCTGCCCGGCAATGGCGAGCGCATCGACGAAGCGCTGCACGCCATCGAAGACGCCAACAGCGCCAAGCTGCGCGGCGTGTTCCAAGACATCAGTTTTAACGCCAACAAGCTCGGCGAAGAAAAAAGCAAAAACAACCTGCTGCGCCACCTGCTGGAAGACTTCGCCCAGCCCGACATGAACCTGCGCCCCTCGCGCATCGGCAGCCAGGACATCATCGGCAACGCCTACGAGTTTCTCATTTCGCGCTTTGCCGCCGGTGCCGGCAAAACTGCCGGCGAGTTCTACACCCCGGCGCAAGTCAGCGACCTGCTGGCCGAATTGCTCGACCCGCAACCCGGCGAGCAGATTTGCGACCCGGCCTGCGGCTCGGCCTCGCTGCTGATGAAATGCGGGCGCAAGGTGCTGGAGAAAACCGGCTCGCGCAATTACGCCCTGTTCGGCCAAGAATCCATCGGTGCCACCTGGGCCTTGGCGAAAATGAACCTGTTTCTGCACGGCGAAGAAAACCACGACCTGCGCTGGGGCGACAGCATCCGCCATCCGCAACTGCTCGACGCCAGCGGCGGCCTGATGCACTTCGACGTGGTGACCGCCAATCCACCCTTCTCCCTGGAGAAATGGGGCATCGAACAGGCCGAGCACGACAAATTCGGCCGCTTCCAGCGCGGCATCCCGCCAAAAACAAAGGGCGACTATGCCTTTATCCTGCACATGATCGAAACGCTTAAACCGGGTACAGGCCGGATGGGCGTGGTGGTGCCCCACGGCGTGCTGTTCCGTGGCGGCAGCGAAGGCAAAATCCGCCAGGCGCTGATCGAAGAAAACCTGCTGGATGCGGTGATCGGCCTGCCGGAAAAGCTGTTCTTCGGCACCGGCATCCCGGCGGCGATTTTGCTGTTCCGCAAAACCAAGAGCACGCAAGACGTCATCTTTATCGACGCCTCCCGCGACTTTATGGCCGGCAAAAACCAGAACCAGCTCGGCCCGCAGCAGCTAGAACGCATCGTCAGCGCCTACCGCGCCCGCCAGCACCAGAGCCGCTACGCCGAATGCGTCAGCCTGCAAGCCATCCGCGACAACGACTACAACCTAAATATCCCGCGCTATGTGGACACCTTCGAGGCCGAGGACGAGATTGATTTGCTGGCGATCAAGGCTGAGCGTGAGGGATTGGAAGGGGAGTTGATTGAGCTGAAGCGGGAGATGGGTGGGTATTTGCGGGAGCTGGGTTATGAATAAGCTGCCAGCAGGCTGGAAATTATCGCGACTGGAAGAGCTCGCGACTGTTGAACGAGGAAAGTTTTCAGCGCGCCCAAGAAACGATCCTAAGTTCTTTGGTGGCGATATTCCCTTTGTGCAGACAGGAGAGGTCAGCGCTGCCGGCACTTATCTTATCAATCACAAGCAGACCCTCAACGAACTAGGCAAGACAGTCAGCAAGGTTTTCCCCAAAGACAGCATTCTAATAACAATTGCAGCAAATATCGGCGAAACAGCCATCACCACCTATGAAGTGGCGTGCCCAGACAGCGTAGTGGCAATAATCCCAAAGCCTGCAAAGGCTCACGTTTTCTGGCTGAAAAAAGTTTTAGAAACACTGAAAGATGACCTTGATTCCAAGGCCACACAAAATGCTCAGAAAAATATAAATTTGGAAGTTTTAAGGCCTCTAGAAATAGCAACTCCTCCAATTGAAGAGCAAACCAAGATCGCTCAAATCCTTTCCGCGTGGGATAAAGCCATCACCACCACCGAGCGCTTGCTTGCCAATAGCCAGCAGCAGAAGCAGGCCCTAGTGCAGCAGTTGCTGACAGGGCAAAAGCGCTTTGCGGGGCTGCACGGAAATTGGCAGATCGCGGATTTTCCATCGTTGTTTCTTGTAAAAAATGACAAGAAAACTCAAACGATATCCAGCAACTATCTAGAGCAAGGCAAAACCCCTGTTGTCGATCAAGGGCAAGCATTAATCGCAGGCTATACCGACAGCGATCAGGTCTATCGCGATGTCCCTGTAATCGTTTTTGGCGACCACACTCGCGCTATCAAATGGGTTGATTTTGAGTTCTCGCCGGGTGCTGATGGCACGCAAATTCTGAAAGCATCCGATCTGCTAGAAGCCCGCTTCGCTTATTACCTTCTGTCCAATGCGGATATCCCGAACCTTGGGTACAGCCGACATATGCGCGAGCTCAAGGAAATCGAGTTCCGCTACCCGACGGACAAAGCCGAACAACAAAAAATCGCCCAGGTCCTCTCCACCGCCGACGCCGAAGTCGCCAATCTGCAAGCGCAACTGGCCACGCTCAAATTGGAGAAAAAAGCCCTGATGCAACAACTGCTCACCGGCCAGCGCCGGGTCAAGCCGGACGCCGATGCGGCAGCCTGACCTCGACGCAGCGCCGTAGCCCGGATGCAATCCGGGGCCGCCTGCATAAACACCCCGGATTACATCCGGGCTACCACAACAGATCCGTAGGGTGGGTTAGGCGCCCGTCACGGTCGCAAAGGCCACGGCCAAACCCGCGCGCCGTAACCAACCATGGCGGCCTACCGATAAACCGCAACGGTGGGTTACGCCGCGCATAACCTGCGCGGCGCGGCTAAACACCACGGCCCGCGCCGCTAACCCACCCTACGTCGCGCCCAACCGCCCGGCGCAATCCAACCCGAACCACGAGACCCACGAATGAAAAGCGACCCACTCAGCGACGCCGAACTGGATTATGTCGAGAGCATCCTGCTCAAGTACGGCAACGATGATTCGATCCTGGACGCCAGCGAGCTGGATGGCTTTTTTACCGCGCTGATCTCCGGCCCCGAGATATTGCCACCCAGCCGCTGGCTGCCGGCGTTGTGGGGCGGCACCCCGCCCAAGTTCGGCAAAGACGCCGAGCTGCAACGCTTTATGACCCTGCTGATTCAGCACATCAACAACTGCGTATTGATGCTGATGGAATACCCAGCCGAGTTCGCCGCGCTGTTCAGCATCCGCGAGTACGAGGGCGAAACCCTGACCATCGTTGAGGAGTGGTGCTTCGGCTATATGCGCGGCGTAAGCCTGGGCCAATGGCCGGCGCTGCCAGAAGCTGAGGCCGCGCACCTGGCGGCCATCGAGTTGCACGGCAGCGAAGCCAACTGGCCGCGACTGGAGCAGATGAGCCAGGCCGAGCACCAGCAATCGGTCACGGCCATCGAACCCGCCGTACGCGCCCTGCACGCGTATTGGTTGGCACAGCGCAGCCAAGCGGCCAGCCCTGCACAAACCCCAGTGCAGGCCGCGCCCAAAGCCGGTCGCAATGACCCCTGCCCGTGCGGCAGCGGCAAAAAGTTCAAGCAGTGTTGCCTGCACTAAGCGCACCGCAATCCGTGGGCGGGGGCGGGCGGCGCTCCGCTTTAACCGCGAGGGTTTACTGCCATGCACGCAGTCGCGGCTAAAGCCCCTCTCACAAAAGCCTCAGCAGCCCCGTAGCCCGGATGCAATCCGGGGCGGCACGCATCTACCACCCCGGATTGCATCCGGGCTACCACGGCACTAGCGGCAACACCGCCACACTCGGCCTGGCTGGCGGCCTCTGGTATCGTCTGCCCATGCCCACGCAAGGAAGCTCCATGCCGCTCGCCAGCGTTCCGCCAACCAACAGTGCCCACGCCCGCGCACCACGCAATGGAGGCGTCCCATGTTGATGCAATCGGTTGCATCCCTTTTGGCCGAACTGCGCGCCCTCGACGAACACCCGCGCATCGAGGCCAAGCGCGCCAGCCAGGCTGGCAGCTCAATCATGCAAAGCCTCTGCGCCTTCGCCAACGAACCGGGGCTGGGCGGCGGTTATCTGCTGCTGGGGGTGTGCGAGCCGGATGCACTACACGATGCGTTCTGGCTGGAAGGCGTGGCCGATGTCGACAAACTGCTGAACGAGATTCAGGGCAACTGTCGCGAGCAGTTCGAAACGCCGATCCCGATACACAGCCAAACGGCGCTCATTGAAGGCCAGCGGATTATTGCGCTGTATGTGCCGGAGCTGGATGCGGCGGCCAAACCCTGCGTGTTCAAGGGCAAGTTCGACAGCAAGCACAAACGCAAAACCGGGGTTTGGCGGCGCGGCCTGAATGGCGATTACGAGTGCTCGCAACACGAATTGGAGCCACTGCTACTGGCCAAGTCGGGCATGAGTTTTGAGCAGGTGATTCTGCCGGACGCCGAGTGGGACGACCTGGACAGCGGCGCAATTGCCCTCTATCGGCAACTACGCACCCGCGTGCGCCCGCAGGCCGAGGAGTTGCTGGCCAGCGATGAGGAGATGCTGCGCGCGCTCAATCTGGTCAAGCAGCTCGACGGGCGCTGGCGGCCGAATGTGGCGGGCTTGCTGCTGTTGGGCAAACCGCTGGCGCTGCGTCGCCTGTTGCCGGCCGTGCGGGTCGACTATGTACGCATCCAGGGCACGCAGTGGGTCGAAGACCCCGAGCAGCGCTTCGCCACCACCCAGGATTTTCGCGAGCCGCTGCTGCGCCTGATCGCCCGCCTGGAGGCGACCATTCTGGACGATATGCCCCGGCACTTTCGTTTGCGTGAAGGCGAAACCCAGCGCTCCGACCAACCCTTGCTGCCGCAGAAGGTGATTCGCGAAGCGGTGGTCAATGCCCTGATGCACCGCGACTATCAGGTCAACCAACCGACCCTGGTGGTGCGTTACAGCAATCGTTTGGAAATCCGCAATGCCGGCTATTCGCTCAAGCCCACCGCGCTGCTCGGCGAGATGGGTTCACTGCTGCGCAACCCGGTCATTGCCGGGGTGCTGTATGACCTGGAGTTCGCCGAGACCAAAGGCACCGGCATCCGCACCATGCGCCGCCTGCTGCAAGAGTTGGGGCTAACCGCGCCAGTGTTCAGCAGCCATCAGCTGGAAAACCAGTTCAGCGCCATCTATTTGCTGCACCAGTTGCTAGGCGAGGCGCAATTGCGCTGGCTGCAGCAGTTCAGCCATCTACAGCTGACCGCCGACGAGGCCAAGGCGCTGATTCTGGCGGCAGAAACCGGCGCGGTGGACAACGCCGCCCTGCGCGCCATCAGCGACCTCGATACCCTGGCTGCCAGCCAGATATTGGGCCGCCTGCACCATCAACGCGGCTTGCTGGTAAAAGGCGGCGCGGGACCGGCAACCTACTACCAGCTGGCGGAGTTACCGGGCCTGCCGCTGTTCCCGGCAGAAGGCCCGGATGGCAGCGAGCTCGACGCAAATACGAGTGACCTCAGGGCAAATACGAGTGACCTCGGCGCAAATACGGGTGACCTCGACGCAAATACGGGTGACCTCGGCGCAAATACGGGTGACCTACCCGGGCCATTGCGCCATGCGCTGGCGACACTTTCACCCAAGGCGCGTCAGGACAAGTTGTGGCCGCTGATTCTCTGGCTGTGCGCCCTACGCCCACAACGTGCAGAGCAACTGGCCCAGCATTTGGGTCGACAAGTGAAAACCCTGAAAAGTAGCCACTTGAACCCGCTGCGTGAACAACAGGGCCTGCTGCAGTACCGCCATCCCGAAGTGATCAATCATCCGCAACAAGCCTATGTGACCAGCGCTGCCGGTCGCCTATGGTTGGCCGAACAAGGAATAGTGCTGTGACCACTGCCGTTGCCCACCCCAAGTTTCAGGAAGAATTCAGCGCCAAGATCCCCGCTCTGGCGCTGCTGGCCAACCTCGGTTTTACCTACCTGAGCCCAAGCCAGGCGCTGGCGTTACGCGGCAGCAAGGAGCGCGTGGTGCTGGCCCCAGTGCTGCGTGCCGAGCTGGCTAAGCGACGCTTTTTCAGCAATGGTGTGGAGCATGGCCTGAGTGAGGCGGCGCTGAACAAACTGGTGGCCGAGATCAGCCATCCGCCACTCAATGAGGGCTTGCAGGCGGCCAACCAGCGTCTGTCCGATCAGTTGCTGTACGGCGTGAGCGTGGGCGACTTTGTGGCCGGGGCCAAGGTCAACCCGACCATTGCGCTGATCGACTGGAACACGCCGAGCAATAACAGCTTCCACCTCACTGAGGAGCTGGGCGTAGGCTGCACCAGCGGTATCGGCCAGCGCATCCCGGACATCGTGCTGTATGTGAACGGCCTGCCGCTGGTGGTGATTGAGGCCAAGCGGCCGGACTCCAACAGCGGTAAAGACCTGATCCAACAGGGCATCTCGCAGATGCTGCGCAACCAACGCGCCGATGAAATCCCCCAGCTGTTCGCCTTTAGCCAGTTGCTGCTGGTGGTCGATGGCAGTGGCGGGCGTTACGGCACGGTCGGCACCACGGAGAAGTTCTGGGCGGCCTGGCGTGAGGAAGAAATTGGCGAGGTGGAATTCGCCGAGCTAAAGAATCGCCCGCTGGCTGCCGCCCAGGAGCAGGCGATATTCGCCCAGCGCTGCGCCGCCAGCCTGGCCTGGTACCGCAGCTGGCTGGCCGGCGGTCTGGTGGCCAGCCAGCAAGACAAACTGTTGGCCAGCCTGTGCCGGCCGGATCGCCTGCTGGAGCTGGTGCGCTTTTACACCTACAGCGACAGCAAGCACGGCAAGATCGTCGCCCGTTACCAGCAGGTGTTTGGCATCCGCGCGCTGATTGCACGCATTCAGCAGCGCGATGTGCGCGGCGCACGCCAAGGCGGGGTGATCTGGCACACCACCGGCTCGGGCAAGTCGATCACCATGCTGCTGCTCTCCAAGGCGCTGATCTTCCACCCAGAGCTGCAGAACTGCCGGGTGCTGGTGATCACCGACCGCACCGACCTGGAAGCGCAGCTGAGCAAGACCTTCGCCAGCGCCGGGGTGTTGACCGAGCGCGATCAGCAGGAGGCCCTGAGCCAGTCCGGCCGGCACCTGTCCCAGCAGATCGGCAAGGGCACGGCGCGGGTGATGTTTAGCCTGATCCAAAAATTCAACTCGGCGGCCAAGCTGCCGGAATGTCGCAACGACAGCAGCGACTTTATCGTGCTGGTGGACGAAGGCCATCGCTCGCAAGGCGGCGAAAACCATGTGCAGATGCGCCTGGCCCTGCCCAACGCGGCCTTCGTCGCTTTTACCGGCACGCCGTTGCTGCAAAACGAGAAAACCCAGAACAAGTTCGGCCCCATCGTGCATGCCTACACCATGCAGCGAGCCGTGGAAGACGGCACGGTAACGCCGCTGCTGTACGAGGAACGCCGCCTGGAGCTGGACGTCAATGATCGCGCCATCGACAGTTGGTTCGAGCGCCATACCCAAGGCTTGAGTGAGGCGCAGCAGGCCGATCTGAAGAAGAAATTCGCCAAGAAGGGTGAACTGTACAAGGCGCTGGGGCGCTTGGAGCTGATCGCCCATGACATCAGCGAGCACTTCAGCAGTTCGGTGCTGGAGGGTTTGAAAGGCCAGGTGGCCTGCGACAGCCGAGTGTCGGCGATTCGCCTGAAGGGCTTTCTCGATGAGATCGGCAAGGTCAGCTCGGCGCTGGTGATGTCCGCCCCAGATAGCCGCGAGGGCAATAGCGACAGCGACGAGGACAGCAAGTCGGTGGTGCAGGCTTGGTGGGATAAGCATGTCGGCAAAGAAGACGGCACCGTCTACAAGCAGCGCATGATCGATGCCTTCGCTCAGGATGACGGCCCCGACCTGCTGATCGTTATCGACCAGTTGCTGACCGGCTTCGACGAGCCGCGCAACGCGGTGCTGTATATCGACAAGAACCTCAAGCAGCACAACCTGATCCAGGCCATCGCGCGGGTCAATCGCCTGCACCCGAACAAGAAACACGGCCTGCTGATCGACTATCGCGGCATCCTCGGCGAGCTGGACATCACCATCGCTCAGTACCAGGACCTGGCCACCCGCACCCAGGGCGGTTACAACATCGAAGACCTGGACGGCTTGTATAGCCCGATGAGCACCGAATACAAAAAACTGCCGAGCCTGCACCAGCAATTGTGGGCGATCTTCGCCGAGGTGAAGAACACCCAGGACATCGAGCAGATGCTGGCGGTGCTACTGCCGCGCCTGCAGGAACTGGACGGCACGCAGGTGGATACGCGGCAGAAGGCCCGCGATGACTTCTATGCGCTGCTCAGCGAGTTTGCCGCTTGCCTGGCGATTGCCCTGCAGTCGCAGGCGTTCTTTCAAGACAAGAGCGTTAGCGAACAGACCCGCCGCCAGTACAAAGAGACGGTCAAGCAGCTGTCCAACCTGCGCCAGCGCCTCAAGCAGGCCACTGGCGATACCGTGGATTACGACGAGTACGCGGTGCAGGTGAAGAAGCTGATGGACAAGCATGTGCTGGGCATTGGCGTGCGCGAGTCCAAGGGTGCCTATGTAGTCGGCGATATGGGGGCGCACAAACCCGAGACTTGGAGCGAGGAAAAAACCCGCAACGAGAAGGACATCATCCAAACGCGGCTGACCAAGGAAATCGACCAGCTGCTGGACGATCCCTATGCGCAGAAACGCTTCTCCGAGCTGCTGCGCCAGGTGATTGCCGAGGCCGACGCGCTGTTCGACAACCCGCTCAAGCAGTTTCTGTTGTTCAAGGACTTTGCCGAGCAGGTGCAACAACGCCAACTCGACGAACTGCCCGACGCGGTGCGCGGCAACCCCCATGTGCAGGCGTATTTCGGTGCCTTCAAGCTGCTGCTGGATGAACAGCGCGTGGTCGCCGAGACCATCGACACCGCGCAATGGGTAGCGCTTGCCGAGCAGACCGACGCCGTCGTCAGCCAGGCGGTGCGCGAGTTTTCCATCAACCCGTTGAATATCGAGGCCGCCGTGCGCCAGCAACTGCTGCCGCTGTACTTTATGGCGCTGAAAGCCCTGGGATTGGGTATGGATCAGGTGCAGGCGCTGGTGGAACAAGTGGTGCATATCGTCCGCGCCGGGGCGCGCAAAGCCTGATGGCCAGCCTGTATTACGGCGGCGAGACAATTGCCTATAGGGTGCAGTACGCGCCACGCCCGGCACGCAAGCTGACCATCAAGGTGCAGCCCGATGGCCAGGTGCTGGTGCTCGCCCCGCAGGACGCCAGCGCCGAACAGGTCACCACTGGAGTGAACAAGCGCGCCCGCTGGATCTGGGAGCAGCTGCAACCCATTCGCGAACGCCTGCTGCATGTGCGACCGCGCCAGTACATCAGCGGCGAGAGCCACTTTTATCTGGGCAAGCGCTACCCGTTGAAAGTGCTTGAAGATGCCAGCGCGCCGCAGCAGGTCAAGCTGCTGCGTGGCACGCTATGCGTCACCCTGCGGCAGAACCGCCCGGCTAAAGTGCGTGCCTTGTTATTCGCCTGGTACAAGGTGCGCGCCCGTGAGCAGTTCAAGCAACGCCTGGCGCGCTTGACCCCGCAGGCCCGCTGGCTGGAGCAAATACCGGCCTTGCGCCTGCTGACCATGCAGACGCAATGGGGCAGTTGCTCGCACTCCGGCACCCTGACGCTCAACCCGCATCTGGTCAAAGCTCCGCCCGAATGCATCGACTATGTGCTGCTGCACGAGCTTTGCCACCTGGCCGAGCACAATCACTCAGAAGCCTTTTGGCGTTTGCTCGATCAATTGATGCCGGACTGGCAGCCGATCAAGGCGCGCCTAGATGAGATGGTCGAGCTGTATTTGAACGATGTGCGTTAAGCCATGCTTTATAGCCTGCCATCCATGGCGGCCACCCTTCGGGCCGTCGCTGCGCGACGTGAAAAATGTTTCCCGTCCATTTTTTGCATCTACGCGTCAGCAAACTGCAGCCAAGCGACAGCGTGACCGGGTGAGCGCCCGCAGGCCGGTAAACGGCTTGGCGGTCAGCGAATCGCTATGCTAGCTTGACGCCTCGCCAGGGAGGCCGTGTAACGCCGTCATGCATTTATAAGAAGAGGACACCCAATGGCCGAGGCCACGCCCGCGCTGGAAATTCGCGACCTGCACAAACGCTACGGCGACCTTGAGGTACTCAAGGGCATCTCCCTCACCGCTCGCGATGGCGATGTGATTTCCATCCTCGGCTCTTCCGGCTCCGGCAAGTCGACCTTCTTGCGCTGCATCAACCTGCTGGAAAACCCGCACAAAGGCCAGATCATCGTGGCCGGTGAGGAACTCAAGCTAAAGGCCGCCAAGAATGGCGATCTGGTCGCCACCGACAATCGCCAGATCAATCGCCTGCGCAGCGAGATCGGCTTCGTCTTCCAGAATTTCAATCTGTGGCCGCACATGAGCGTGCTCGACAACATCATCGAGGCACCACGCCGCGTACTCGGCAAGAGTAAGGCTGAAGCCATTGAGATGGCCGAGGCACTGCTGGCCAAGGTCGGCATTGCCGACAAGCGTCACGTTTACCCCAATCAGCTTTCCGGCGGCCAACAGCAGCGCGCCGCCATCGCGCGCACCCTCGCGATGCAACCGAAAGTCATCCTGTTCGATGAGCCCACCTCGGCGCTCGATCCGGAGATGGTACAAGAAGTGCTTAATGTGATCCGCGCACTCGCCGATGAGGGGCGCACCATGCTGCTGGTAACTCACGAGATGAACTTTGCTCGTCAGGTGTCCAGCGAGGTGGTGTTCCTGCATCAGGGGCTGGTTGAAGAGCAAGGCTCCCCGGAGCAGGTCTTCGACAACCCGAACTCGGCGCGCTGCAAACAATTCATGTCCAGCAACCACTGAAAACACGGAGCAACTACGCATGCAGAACTATAAGAAGATCCTGCTGGCCGCGGCCGCCACATTGGCCTTCGGCACCAGCGCCGTCGCCGCCGACAAACTGAAACTGGGCACCGAGGGCGCTTACCCTCCTTTCAACCTGATTGATGCCAGCGGCCAAGTCGGTGGTTTTGACGTGGAAATTGGCCAAGCCCTGTGCGCCAAGATGAAAGTTGAATGTGAAGTGGTCACCTCTGACTGGGACGGCATCATTCCGGCGCTGAACGCGAAGAAATTCGACTTCCTGATCGCCTCGATGTCGATCACCGAAGAGCGCAAGGTTGCTGTGGATTTCACCAACCCTTACTACACCAACAAGTTGCAGTTCGTTGCCCCCAAAGGCAAAGAATTCAAGACTGATAAAGCCAGCCTGCAAGGCAAAGTAATCGGCGCTCAGCGCGCTACCATCGCGGGCACCTGGCTGGAAGACAACCTGGACGGCGTGGTTGAACTGAAGCTGTACGACACCCAAGAAAACGCCTACCTGGACCTGTCCTCGGGTCGTCTGGACGGCATCCTGGCAGACAGTTTCGTACAGTGGGAATGGCTCAAGAGCGATGCCGGTAAAGGCTTCGAATTCAAGGGCGACCCTGTGTTCGACAACGACAAAATCGGCATTGCCGTGCGTAAGGGTGATGAACTGCGCGTGAAGCTGAATGCTGCGCTGGCTGAAATCGTCGCCGACGGCACCTACAAGAAAATCAACGACAAGTACTTCCCCTTCAGCATTTACTAAGCTGCCGGCACTGCGTCGCCCGCCCCAGGGCGGCGCAGGCTTCTGAGCCCCTATGAATTTCGACCTCTACGGATTCGGCCCAGCCCTGGCTGCTGGCACCCTGATGACCATCAAGCTGGCGCTCAGCGCGCTGTGCCTGGGTCTGGTGCTTGGCTTGCTCGGCGCTCTCGCCAAAACTTCCCCGTACAAGCCGCTGCAATGGCTTGGCGGTACGTATTCGACCATCGTGCGCGGCATTCCCGAATTGCTCTGGGTCTTGCTGATCTATTTCGGCACGGTGCAGCTAATGCGCAATCTGGCAGACCTACTCGGTATCGAAAGCCTTGAGCTGAATGCCTTTGCCGCCGGCACCATTGCCCTTGGCCTGTGCTTCGGTGCTTACGCCACGGAAGTATTCCGCGGCGCCATTTTGGCCATCCCCAAGGGCCACCGCGAAGCCGGCCTGGCCTTGGGCATGTCCAAGCCGCGGATTTTCTGGCGACTGATTCTGCCGCAAATGTGGCGCATCGCCCTGCCCGGCCTGGGCAACCTGTTTATGATCCTGATGAAAGACACTGCACTGGTTTCGGTCATTGGCCTGGAAGAAATCATGCGCCGCTCGCAAATCGCCGTGACCGCCAGCAAAGAACCCTTCACCTTCTACATGGTGGCTGCATTCATTTATCTCGGCCTGACCGTACTCGCGATGATCGGCATGCACTTCCTTGAAAAACGCGCCAGCCGTGGCTTTGTCAGGAGCGCCTCATGAACTGGGAAGTGATCATCAAATGGCTGCCGCGCCTGGCTGAGGGTGCGATGCTGACTCTGGAACTGGTGGCCATCGCCGTTATCGCCGGGCTGATTCTGGCGCTGCCGATGGGTATCGCACGCGCTTCACGGCACTGGTATGTGCGCGCACTGCCCTACGGCTACATCTTCTTCTTCCGCGGCACACCGCTGCTGGTTCAGTTGTTTTTGATTTACTACGGCCTGGCGCAGTTCGATGCCGTGCGCGAAGGCCCGCTGTGGCCCTACCTGCGCTCCCCATACTGGTGCGCCGTACTGACCATGACGCTGCACACCGCTGCCTATATTGCCGAGATTCTGCGCGGCGCGATTCAGGCCGTGCCGCCGGGTGAGATTGAAGCGGCGCGCGCACTGGGCATGTCGCGAGCCAAGACGATGTTCTATATCGTCCTGCCGCGCGCGGCGCGCATCGGCTTACCGGCTTATAGCAACGAAGTCATCCTGATGCTCAAGGCCAGCGCCCTGGCCAGCACCGTGACCTTGCTGGAGCTGACGGGTATGGCACGCACGATCATTGCACGCACCTACTTGCCGGTAGAAATCTTCTTCGCGGCAGGGATGTTCTACCTGCTGATCGCCTTCCTGCTAGTACGCGGCTTCAAGCTGCTGGAACGCTGGCTGCGCGTCGACGCCTGCCAAGGCCGCTGATGAGCTGAGGGCCATGCGCCCTCAGCCCTGACCCACCATGCCGACCAGCACACACCCGCCAATTTTGGAAAATGCCGACCTGTTGGCGCGCTTCAACGCACTCGACGCGTTTCTCGACGAGCACGCGGGGCTGTGGCGGCCTCGACCTTTCGTGCATTACCCCGCACTGCCTTGGGAAGCCCAACACCCGCAATTAGCGGCTTGGCTCAGGGCACAAAGCCTGGAACACGCAGAAGCGGCGCATAACCAGCCGCATTTATTGCCCGCGCCTGCGCCCTTCCCGCAACTGGCCACCCAGGCACACGCATTAAGCTTGATCGGCGAACTGCCACAACGGCCCGCCCTGAGCATACCTGCGCAATTCAAAACCGACGTTCCGGGGCGTAAATGGCAACAGATTGATGCCTTTGCACGCAGCCTGAACTTCAACCAAACACCGCAGCACTGGCTGGACTGGTGCGCGGGCAAAGGTCATCTTGGCCGCCGGCTGGCCCACGATGGCGGCGCGCTAACGTGCCTGGAATACAATCCGCAACTGGTGAGCAGCGGCGAAAAACTCAGCAGCAAACTCAGCATTCACGCACAGCACATTGCGCAGGATGTGTTGGCCGACACTGCCGCCGCCCTACTGCATGCGCAACACACGCCCGTGGCATTGCACGCCTGTGGCGACCTGCATGTGCGTCTGCTGCAACTGGCCAGCCAGACCGGCTGCCAGCAATTGGCCGTTGCGCCGTGCTGTTACAACCGCATCAGTAGCTCGCATTACCAAGCACTGTCGAAACGCGCACAGGCTTCGACACTGCAACTGTCGATTGACGACCTCGGCCTGCCCTTGAGTGAAACCGTCACGGCCGGTGCACGCGTGCGTCGTCAACGCGATCTTTCCATGGCGCGCCGACTGGCTTTTGACGGATTACAGCGACACATTCGCGGCATAGATGAGTACCTGCCAACGCCGTCCCTACCAGCCGCTTGGCTAGACAAACCCTTTGCCGACTACTGCAAAGACCTCGCCGCGCTCAAACAACTGCCGTGCCCCGGCGCGCAAAACTGGCAAGAGCTTGAGCAGCAAGGCTGGCAACGCCTGGCTCATGTGCGCAACCTAGAGCTATTACGCGGCCTATTCCGCCGCCCACTGGAACTCTGGCTGCTGCTCGACCGCGCGCTCTTCCTGCAAGAACAGGGCTATGAGGTGCGTTTGGGCACCTTCTGCGCACCCGAGCAAAGCCCACGCAACATGCTGTTACTGGCAGAACGCCATTCAATCTTACCCACAACATCTGTGGATAACTCTGTTGACAGATTCTGAGCAAACGCCGCGAACGCGCACCGTTACACGCCAAAAAGCACTTGATCACTTTTTAGCCGAATAAATAATCTCATTAAAAACATGAGCTTATAAAAATCAGTGAACCAACGCACAAACACTGCGCACAGTCACACAGCACGCCCCGCGAATGTGCATAAGCCAAATCAGGGTGATAACCGAGACTGCAAATATCTAGCGACAAGTGGCTTTACTCAGCCAAATGAATAGATATAATGGCGACCCTCAAAGGCCGGTATAGCTCAGCTGGTAGAGCAACTGACTTGTAATCAGTAGGTCCCGGGTTCGACTCCTGGTGCCGGCACCATATAAATCAACGACTTAGGCTCACCGCAAGGTGGGCCTTTTTCGTTTTTGCTCAACACTTTGCTCAACACTTCCCAACAGCTACCCGCTAACCCCTGCCCCGCCCGCCCCCGCAATCAGTCCTAAAACTGACAAGGAAGTGGTCGAATAGCCGCCCAAATCGCTTTCTAGAAATGTCACTTTACTTCCAGATCAACACTGGAGGTACGCCAATGACACACCCCTTCCACACAAACGACGAGTTCTGCGGGATTCTTCGCTGCAGCCCTACAACGCTTTGGCGTCTGCGCCGCACCATCCCCGGCTTTCCCCAGCCATTCCGTATTGGGCGCCGACTGCTATGGAGTCACGATCAGGTTGAGCAGGCCATCAGCCTGATCTGCTAATCGCCTGCCCTCTAATCGAGTTCTGACCCTGCATTAGGGGGCTCCCCTTTCCAAAATTTTCCAGACCTATGAATGGTTTGCGGGCGTTAGTACGCCTTCGAATCAGGGGATCGTTTATGCAAAAAAATGATAGCGACGCTCACCACGCCCAACCAAGCCCTCTGGCAAGCAGCATTAACACGGTCTTTTCGCGGCCTTGCTACCAGGTGTTTGACAACCCCACTCCCCTGGATGGGAAGCTCTTGAAACCAGGCGTTTGGCATCTTGGCAAGAAATCCAGCCGAGGCGAGGAGGAAGCGCCAACTCATGAGTGGCTGTGCGGGCCATTGCATGTTGATGCCATTACGCACAGCCAGTCTCAAAACGCAGACTATGGCCGCTTACTCCGAATTCAAAATCGAGACGGTCACTGGCTTACCTGGGCAATGCCCGAAGAACTGCTGGCAGGTCGTCCACAGACCATTTTGGCCAAGCTTTACAGCATGGGGCTTGAAATCGACTACCAGAGCCATCGCCAGGTGATGCTCTATATTGCCAGTCAGGCACCAGAGCAACGCATCATCTGCACCCCAGTCACTGGCTGGCATGGTGCATCCCTGTTCGTCACTCCATTGGAGTGCATTGGCCAGGGCCAAGCCATCTATCAAACTGGGGACGAAGCCGTTGGCGAATATGACAAGGCCGGCACTCTGGACGGCTGGCGTGAAACTATCGGAGCAGCGCTATCAGGTAACCCCCTGCTGCAACTGGGCATCGGAACTGCGCTGGCGGCCACGCTGCTGGCCCCGCTGAACCTTTACTCAAGCGGCGGCTTCCACCTGCTGTGGGACAGCTCCAATGGGAAAACCGTCGTTGTCCAATGTGCCGCATCTGTGTGGGGACATGGCGTTCACTTCACATTGAAATGGAATGCGACGGCCAATGGGCTGGAAGGCATCGCCGCCCTGCGTAACGACTGCCTGCTAGCACTGGACGAGTTAGGCCAAGCTGACCCGCACTCGGTCGGCGATGTGGTCTATAGCATGGCAGATGGTATTGGCAAACAACGCGCCGGCAGCTCGACTGCTGCAAGGCAAGTACGCCGCTGGCGGGTCATGCTGCTATCGAGTGGCGAAGTGACACTCGAAACGAAAATGGCCGAAGCAGGTAAACGCACTCGTGCGGGGCAAGAGGTGCGGCTAGTAACCCTATCGGCCGGGAGAACCCATGGGGCGTTTGACAACCTGCACAAACACCCAGATGGTGCCACCTTTGCAGAAGCATTGGTGCTCGCCAGCGTCAGCAACTATGGCCACGTCGGCCCAGAGTTTGTCCGCCGCCTGATTGCCAGCGGCGACATGGAAAAGCTGGCGACAATGCTAGCCACCATTCGCGCTAATTTCCCCGCCAATACAGGCCAGTCAGCACGTGTTGCAATGCGTTTCGCGCTGGTTGCCCTTGCACTGGAGTTGGCCGTAGACATGGAGTTGTTACCGATTGCCAGCGGCGAGGGAACTAGCAGCATGATTGAGCTGTTCAAGAACTGGCTGGCAGAGCGTGGGGCTGGCCCCTGCGAGGATAAACAAATACTGCGCGCTGTACGCGACTTCATCGACCGCCACGGCAGCACCCGTTTTCAGTCGCTGATAACGGGTGAAAAAGGTGTGCGTGACCGTGCCGGCTACCTGGAGAACGGCCCCAACGGCCGCTGGTACCTATTCAACCGCAGCGGCCTAGAAGAGGCGACTCGCGGCTTTGAACTGACCCGCGTCACCCGCACCCTGGATAAGGTGGGTGCGCTTGTTAAAAAAGAACCAGGCAAAATGCAGCACAAAAAGCGCCTCCCAGATGGCAGCAGCCCGGGGCTGTATTGGATCGACCCGACCCGCCTGGAGCCATCAGACTGATTGCTCCTTAGCGTTTCGGACAGGGAACACAGCGAACAGCGGTAACAACCCAGAGCCATAAGCTCTCCAGCTGTTACCTAGCCGGATACAGCTCAGGGAACTGGGGGAACACCAGTGCGAACTGTTCCCTTAGTTCCCTACCAAGGAAAGAGCCAGGGAACAACTACAGACTGCCCCATGCTTGTCCTGTCCCTCTGCTCCCGCTGTTCCCTACGCGAAATCAGGGGGCGCATCACCATTTATCTGATAGACGAAAGAGCCCGGCAAAAGCCTATAAGGCCCTCCAGTACTTTCACCCAGTGAATCAGTACATTCGCCCCACCCACCTGCAGCCCACCACCCAGCCTGGGATACAATCTCCGGCATTTATGCCGTCAGAATCGGCACCCTGCCCTAGGGTGCCCACTAGGGATTCCGCAATGCCTCTCACGCTGCAACAACTGGAACGCCACCTGTTCAAGGCCGCCGATATTCTGCGCGGCAAAATGGATGCCTCGGAATTCAAGGAATATATTTTTGGCATGCTGTTCCTGAAGCGCTGCTCCGATGTATTCGAGGAGCGCTATGAGCAGGTCGTGGCTGAAGAGATAAACGCCGGCAAGAGCAAGGCCGAGGCTTTTGTCACGGCGGAAAATCCGCGCTGGTATAAACGCGATGGCAATTTCTGGGTGCCCAGCCAGTCTCGATTCAAGCATCTGGTCAACGAAGCGCATATCAACGTCGGCGACCTGCTGAACAAAGCGCTGGGCGGCATCGAGGAAAATAACGCCTCCCTGGAAGGGGTGCTTGAACACATTGACTTCACCCGCAAGGTCGGCCAGAGCAAGATTCCCGACCAGAAGCTGCGCCAGCTCATCACCCACTTCGGTGAAGTGCGCCTGCGCAACAGCGATTTCGAATTCCCCGACCTGCTGGGGGCTGCCTACGAGTACCTGATCGCCGAGTTCGCCGACTCAGCCGGCAAGAAAGGCGGCGAGTTCTATACGCCGCGCTCAGTGGTGCGGTTAATGGTGCATCTGCTCAAACCGACCCTGGCCCACGATGTCTACGACCCCTGCTGCGGCTCGGGCGGTATGTTGATCGCGGCCAAGGAGTACATCGACGAGCACGGCGAGGACGGTCGCAAGGCCAACCTGTTCGGCCAGGAATTCAACGGCACCGTCTGGTCCATCGCGCAGATGAACATGCTGCTGCACGGGATCAGCAACGCCTGGCTGGAGAACGAAGACACCCTGGCCGACCCTCGGCATATCGAAGGGGGCGAGCTACGCCGCTTCGACCGCATCCTCACCAACCCGCCGTTCTCCATCAACTGGGGCCATACCGAGAAAAACCCGGATGGCAGCCTGGCCTGGAACCCGACCTTCCGTGAGGAGCGCTTCCGCTTCGGCGAAGTGCCTTTGGGATCGAAAAAGGCCGACCTGATGTTCCTCCAGCACATGCTCGCCGTCACCCGCGACGAGGGCATGATCGCCACCGTACTGCCCCACGGCGTGCTATTCCGTGGCGGTGAGGAACGCGGCATCCGCGCCGGCATCATCGAGAACGACCTGCTTGAAGCGGTGATCGGCCTACCGGCCAACCTGTTCTATGGCACCGGCATCCCGGCCTGCATCCTGATCCTGCGCCAACAGAAGCAGGAAGGCGCCAACCGCATCAGTGCCAAACCAGCCGAACGCCAGGGCAAGGTGCTGTTTATCAACGCCGACCGCGAATATTTCGAAGGCCGCGCGCAGAACTACCTGCTGCCCGAGCATATCGAGAAGATCACCACCGCCTTCGACGAATTCCGCCGCATCGACGGCCTCAGCGATGTGGTGGACATCGCCACCCTGCGCGCCAACGACTACAACCTGAATATCCGCCGCTATGTGGACAACGCCCCGCCGCCCGAGCCCCATGATGTGCGCGCCCACCTGCTCGGCGGTGTGCCGAAGGCCGAAGTTGAAGCGAAAGCCCCGCTATTCACCGCCCACGGCCTCGACCCGCACGACCTCTTCGTCGCGCGCGATGCACAGTATTTTGATTTTCGCGATGAGCTAAGCCGCCGCGCCGACCTCAAGCCGGCCATCGAAGGCAATGCCGGCATGCAGGCCAAGGAAGCCGCCCTGCGTGAGGCCTTCGAGCAGTGGTGGAATGAACACAGCCCGCGTATCACCGCCCTGGTTGGGAAGCTGGATAACAGCGCCGCCCTGGTCGAACTGCGCGGCGAACTGCTGGCCAGCTTTAGCCAGACACTGGAAGGCATCGGCCTGCTCGACCCCTTCCAGGTCCGCGGCATCGTCGCCGGCTTCTGGTACCAGAGCAAATACGACTTTCTCGGTTTGATGGCCCGCGGCAGCCGGGGCGTAATCGATGCCTGGCGCACCAGTATCATCACCGCTCGTGAAGACAAGGCCAGCAAGCAGAGCCCGCTGGAGCACAAGCTGGTGAAGTTCCTGCTTGGCGATTTCGTGGCCGAGCTGGCCGAGCTGGAAGCTAAAAAGGCCGAACTGGACAGCCAGCTCAAGGCCGCCGCCCCAACCAAGGGGGAAGATTCCGACGAGGCCGACGGCGAGGCAGATGCCGACAACGAGGAAAACCCCATCGACGAAGTCCAGCTGAAGGCATGGAAGGCCGAGTTGGCCAAGGTGAAAAAGCAGCTCAAAACCCAGCAGGAAAACTTCGCCAACCATCTAAACCAGGCAGTCGACGGCCTGGACGAGCCCCAGGCCGCCGAGCTGCTGCTGACCATCCTGCATAACGATATGAAGGACATTGTCGAGCGCTATATCGCCGCCCAGCGCAAGCAGATAGTCGCTGCCTTCGAGAACTGGTGGGACAAGTACCGGGTGACGCTGAACGAGATCGAACACAAGCGTGATGCGGCGGCCGAAGCGTTGCAGGGGTTCTTGAAGGGGTTGGGGTATGTCTGAAACTCTGTATGAGCAGCGTCCTTTAGGGGACGCAGTAGAACGGCATATTGGCGGCGGTACGCCCTCACGGCAGGTGCCGTCCTACTGGAAAGGGGAAATTCCCTGGGCCTCAGTCAAGGACTTCCCTGAGCAGAAGGGCGTGATTCAGGACACCGAGGAGCACATTTCCTCTGCAGGCCTTCATGCCAGTGCCAGCAACCTGATTCCTGCACAAACGCCGCTGGTCTGCACTCGGATGGCGGTCGGCAGGGCTGCGCTGCCGGTGATCCCCATGGCGATCAATCAGGACGTGAAGGCGCTTTTTCCTGCCTTGGGTGTATACGCCGAGTACTTATTGAAACTGATTCAATACATCCAGCCGCTTGCCGAGGGCAGGGCCGTTGGTTCCACGGTGAAGGGCATCCGTATTCAGGACTATCTGAATATTCCCGTGCCACTGGCGCCTCAAGCAGCCCAGCCTGTCATCGCCCAAATCCTCGACACCCTCGACACGGCCATCCGCGAAACTGAGGCGCTGATCGACAAGCTCAAGGCCGTCAAACAGGGCCTGCTGCACGACCTGCTGACCCGCGGCATCGACGCCAAAGGCCAACTGCGCCCACCACAGAGCGAAGCACCGCAGCTCTACAAGGAGTCGCCGTTGGGGTGGATTCCGAGGGAGTGGGAGGTAGTGAAGTTGGGGGCAGTACTCAGCGAGCTTGGTCAAGGATGGAGTCCTGACTGCCCATCCGAGCCAGCTGGCGCCGGTGAGTGGGGTGTTCTTAAGACGACCTCGGTTGTATGGGAGGGGTATAACGAAGAGGAAAATAAGCAGCTACCCGTCCCGTTTAAGCCACGACCTGATCTTGAGGTCAAAAGTGATGACATTCTGATTACCCGCGCAGGCCCAAAAAGTCGCGTTGGAGTTGTGGTTCATGTTCCATCCACACGCCCTCAACTGATGATCTCAGACAAGATTTATCGCTTGCGGCTGCTTAGCTCTGAGGTGCCTGCTTACTTTGCCTTGGCGTTATCCGCAGGGTACATGCAGAGTGCAATCTCTCGAACAGTCAGTGGTATGGCTGAGTCGCAGACAAACATATCTCAAGGTGTAATCAAGGGGCTTGCGATCCTACGTCCCATACGAGAAGAGCAACACGCAATCGTTGCGCATGCCCGGGCTTTTGATGAGAGGCTAAGAGCCGAAGCACTCTGCTTGTCGAAATTGCAGGCACAGAAAAATGGCCTAATGGACGACCTCCTCACCGGCCGCGTGCGCGTCACCCCGCTGCTGGAATCTGTGCAGCAAGCTAATGCAGCAACGGGAGCCTGACATGACCCAGCGCCTGCCGCCCCGCGAGTCCCTAACCGTCGAGTTCAAAAGCGACCGCAGCAAGCTCCCCGATCGCGAGCTGATCGAGGCGCTGGCCTGCCTGGCCAATGCCGAAGGCGGCGAACTGTGGCTGGGCGTGGAGGACGACGGCATACCCAGCGGTCTGCATACCGAGCATCGGATGCTGGAGGGCCTGGCCGGTATGGTCGCAGCGCGCACCTCGCCGTCGCTGAATGTGCAGGTCGAGGCGGTCGAGCTGGACGGCGTGACTGTGGCGCGCATCCAGGTGCCCAAGGCTCAGGGCGAAGTAGCCACTACCGGCGGTGTCTACCTGCGCCGCCGCCTCAAACATGACGGTACACCCGAGTGCGTGGCCATGCTGCCCCATGAGCGCAGCAGCCGCGCGAGCAGCTTCGGCCTGCTCGATGTCTCCGCCCAGCCGGTGGCCGGCGCCACCCTGGCCGACCTCGACCCGCTGGAGCGCGAACGCCTGCGCCAGGCCGTGCAGCAGTACGGCGGCGACCGCGTGCTGCTGGAACTGGACGACGAAGCCCTCGACGGCGCGCTGCTGCTCACCGCGCGGCAAGCCGATGGTACGCGCGTGCCGACCCTCACCGGTCTGCTGCTGGTCGGCCGGGAAACCTCGCTGCGGCAACTGGTGCCCACCCACGAGTTCGCCTTCCAGGTGCTGGCCCAGCAGGCAGTGCGCTTCAACGAATTCCGCCGCTTCCCGCTGCTCAAAGCGCTGGACTGGCTGGAAACCAACTTTCGCCCCTATAACCCCGAGGAAGAACTGCAGGTCGGCCTGTTCCGCGTGCCGGTGCCCAAGGTCGACCTCGGTGCCTTCCGCGAAGCCGTGGCCAATGCCCTGGTCCACCGTGACTACCACGGTCGCGGCGCGGTTCATGTGCGCCTGGAGGACGATGCCTTGGTGGTCAGCAACCCCGGCGGCTTGGTCGATGGCGTGACCCTGGCCAATCTGCTGGTGACCGAACCGCGCCCGCGCAACCCGGCCCTGGCCGATGCCATGAAACGCATTGGCGTGGTCGAACGCTCCGGCCGTGGCGTGGATAAGATCTTTCGCGGCATGCTCAAGTTTGGCCGCCCGGCGCCGGATTACAGCCACACCAGCGCGCAGAGCGTGGTGCTGCGCCTGCCCACCGCAGAGGCCGACCTGGACTTCCGCCGCCTGGTGGTCGAGCACGAACGCGCCACCAATGCCGAGCTGCCCATCGACAGCCTGATCGCCCTCGCCGCCCTGCGCGAAAGCAAGCGCGTCACGGCTGATGAGTTGGCCGTGCAGATCCAACGAGACACCACCAGCGCCAAACGCACCCTGGAAGCCCTGACCGAAGCCGGTCTGGTGGAAGCCCATGGCTCCACTCGCGGTCGCAGCTACACCCTGTCGGCCAGCCTGTACCAGGCTGTAGGCGACAAAGCCGCCTATACCCGCCAGGCAGGCTTCACACCGATTAAGCACGAGCAAATGGTGCTGAGCTACGTTCGCCAGCATGGTTCAATTAAGCGCGCCGAAGTGATGGAGCTTTGCCGTCTTTCTGCTGAGCAGGCAAAGGAGTTGCTTACAAAGCTTCGCGATGAGAATCGCTTGATTCTGCAAGGTGAAAAACGTGGCAGCCACTATGTGCTGGGGCCTGACGCATGAGCAGTCAGCGCGACGAGTTGATCGCTGAATTCGCAAAACTTCAGGAGTTCTCTCAGGCGTTCAACTACGAGCACGACAATGAGCGTGAAATTGCGATTGTTGGCTGTGCGTATATCGAGAGCCTGCTCGGCGACATTCTGGTTGCGACTTTTCTGGATGATCGCTCCGAGGTGAAATACCTGATTGGTGAGGCTGGCCCACTCAACGGTCTTGTAGCCAGAGCCCGCCTGCTCTATCTGCTAGGCGTTATTCATGAGCTGGTCTACAAAGACATCAAGATCATCGGGAAGATCAGGAATGAATTTGCACACAAGGTTTCTGCCTCGTTCGCGGATGACAGGATCAAATACCTGTGCAGAAACCTGAAATGGCATGAATTCAACCTCTTTATGAAGCCACCCGCTGAGGCTACAGCTCGGGATATTTACCAAGTAGGCGTCAACCAGGTGGTTGCTCATCTAGGCGCCCTTCCTGGCCTACAACGTTATAACCGAGCCCAGCGCGACTAGCTTTGGCGTATCCATTCGGCAGTATTGGGGCCGTTATGGGAGTTATGGGGACTTATGGGGGATCTGCCCCCATAAAATCACCCAATTAGACAAGGAGTGGCCTGTGGGCTGGGAACTGGAAGACGTCGAAAAACCCTTTGTGGCTCAGTTGCAGGGGCTGAACTGGCAGCATACCGAGGGTAGCCTCGACGATCCGGCCATCACCGGCCGCAGCAGCTTCAGTGAAGTGATTCAGCGGGCTGCGCTGACCGAGCGCTTACGAGCCATCAACCTGCGCGACGGTCAGCCCTGGTTGGATGATCAACGCATTGCCGAAGCCTTCGCCGCCATTACCCGTGTGGGTGCCGGCAAACTGATTGAGGCCAACCAGAGCGTCACAGAGCTGCTGCTCAAAGGCATCACCGTCGACGGCCTCCCTGGCTGGGAAGGCGGGCGCGGCCAGACCATCCAGTACATCGACTGGGACACCCCAGCCAATAACCACTTCAGCGTGATCAACCAGTACCGCGTCGATTGCCCGCCGGGCTACAACAGCGGTAAGAAATTCATCGTCCCGGATCTGGTGTTGCTGGTTAACGGCATCCCGCTGGTGGTGGTGGAGTGTAAAAGCCCTTCTATTCCTGAACCGCTGGCCGAGGCCGTCGATCAACTGCGCCGTTACAGCAACCAGCGCAAGGCGGCCTTCGAGGTCGAGGAGAACGAGGGCAATGAGCCCCTGTTCGCCAGTGTGCAGTTGCTGATCGCCAGCAGCTACGACGAAGCCCGGGTGGGCTGTATTGGCGCCGGCTTCGCGCATTTTTCCCAATGGAAGACCGTGGTAGGCCCGGATGGCAGCGGCAGCGAGCAAGCCGTGGCCGAGCAGCTGGGCAAAGCCAAATTGTCCGAGCAGGAGCGCCTGGTGGCGGGCATGCTAGCGCCTGCCCATCTGCTCGATCTGATCCGGCATTTCATGCTGTTTATGCAGGTTGGCGGGCAGACCATCAAGACGGTCTGCCGCTACCAGCAGTACCGCGCGGTAAACCGCACGGTGACCCGCATGAAACACGGCCAGACACGCCTTGAGCATGGCGAGAGCGACCAGCGCGGCGGCATCGTCTGGCATACCCAGGGTTCGGGCAAAAGCCTGACCATGGTGTTTCTGGTGCGCAAGATGCGCACCGATTCGCAGCTGCGCCGTTTCAAGATCATCGTGGTCACCGACCGCAAAGACCTGCAGAGCCAGCTCGCCGCCACCGCCACGCTAAGCGGTGAACTGCCGGAGGTCGCCTCTAATATCGAGGGCGTTAAAGCCCTGGCACGGCGCCAAGGCCCAGGGCTGGTATTCGCCACCATCCAGAAGTACCGCAACCCTGAGCAGGACGAAGATGGGGCGGCCGCTCGCCCTGCGCAAGACGCAGCGCTGGTGAAAGCCGCGGAAAAACGCGCTCCCTACCAGGGAAGCAAACCGTTCGAGGTGCTCAACCACGACGAGAGCATTCTGGTACTGATCGATGAGGCACATCGCACCCAAGCCGGCGATCTGCACGCGAATCTGCTGGCAGGCCTACCCAACTGCGTGCGCATCGGCTTTACCGGCACGCCGATCATCATGGGTGACAAAAAACGTACCCACGAAATTTTTGGTGCGTTTATCGACAAATACACCATCAAGGAGGCCGAGGCGGATGGCGCGACTGTACCCGTGCTCTACGAAGGACGCACGGCACAGGGTGCGGTGAAAGACGGGGCGAGCCTGGATGAGCTGTTCGAGGATTTATTTCGCGAGCATAGCCAGGACGAACTGGAACTGATCAAGAAAAAATACGCCACCAAGGGCCATATCTTCGATGCCCCGGCCCTGATTACCGACAAGGCCCGCGACATCCTCCGCCACTACGTGACCAATATCCTGCCCAATGGCTACAAGGCGCAGGTGGTGGCCTACAGCCGGATTGCGGCCATCCGCTATTTCCATGCGCTGCAGGCCGCCCGTGATGAGCTGCTGGCGGAGGCTGACGCACTGCCCGCTGTCGATAAAGACCTCGACGATGAAGCCCTGTGCCAGCGACCGCCCAAGCTGCAGGCGCGCGTGCAGGCGTGGCGCTATCGCAACACGCTACGCAGCCTGGAATTCGCACCGATTATTTCCGGCCTGAATTCATAGAATAAGTGCAACGCTTGAAACGATAGGCAGAGGGCCAGCCACCGGTAGAATCCAGGCTCTCACACCAAAGGATTCAAGCGCA
>LNDO01000051.1 GCA_001465025.1 Pseudomonas sp. Ga0074129 | reverse complement strand
TGCGCTTGAATCCTTTGGTGTGAGAGCCTGGATTCTACCGGTGGCTGGCCCTCTGCCTATCGTTTCAAGCGTTGCACTTATTCTATGAATTCAGGATATTAAAGTCAAAGTTCAGTGATTGCTCTTCTGCAATCGGCAGGTTGTAGTTCAGATTGGCGTAGTACTTCTTGTACAGCTCTTCAGCGTCAGAAGCATGCAGTGCGCCACTGAAATTATCAGTGAAGCTATAGCTTGCACCAATAATGTTAATCTCTTTCAGGCCGAGGCTGTCGTTGTAGGTGCTGACTTGGCTGTTAAGGGCGGTAAAGCGACCCGCAGTAAGCTCCAGACCTTCAATTTCGTTGCTGGTCAGCAAAGTACCAGTAGCCACTTCCGGGAGAATGCGACTGTCATCAGTGCTAAAGACTGGACTGGCAGTCATCTGGTTTCCGTACTTCAGGACGGTATCGGAAATGCGGAACTTAACAGCACCGCCAACCTCTGTTTGTGTGTCGTCAGCGCTACCGTCGTCAGTGGTTGCAAACAGGCCATTGCTGTGTCGACCTTTGCCGCTATCAATCTTGATGCTGCTGAGCGAGTGAGCATCTACGCCGACACCCACAGTGCCTTGAGTGAAGCCAGATTCATACATTAGGCGAATGCCAAGACCGGTTTCTTCTCGGTAGCCGTTTTTGAACTCTGAATCGGCAATGTTGTCGCCATCTGAGTCAACAGTAGGAATGTTGCCGCCATTGCGGAAGTCGCGGTTCATGTAGAGTGCGCGGTTGAGGATGTTGAAACTGCTGTCCTCAACAAAGCCTTTGGATTCGGACTGGCTGGAAGCCACTGCCATTTGGGTGGTGCCCGCTGCTACTGCGAGGGCGATTACGCTCCACTTCATCACTTGCATCGTGATTGCTCCTTTGGTTTAGAAAAGTTGCGCCGTCCGGCTGTTTGTTGTATGGACAGCTCTTTCTTTTTGTGTCGGCAATAACTTATAGCACGCTGCCAATGTTGGCGATAGTTGCAATCTATTCATAACGAATTCTTCACGGCTGTGTCGCAAAACCTTATGAATCATGTCGCATTTTTGTAGATCAGGCGTGCGCGCTGCAAGTCCTTGCTGACGTGTTTTTGCCTTTGCTACCCCATTACCGTTGAGCGACATCGGGGCGCGCTGTGCGGTCTCGTGGTTGTTAAAGCAATAGTCGTGCACAAAATCAGAAAAGCCGATTTTCTGTCGTTAATTAAAACGAGTATGGCGGATTTTTTGGGTTTTACTGTGGTTCATGATTTTTATTTAGTGGTTTTCTTTGTGGATAAGTGGTTTTGCAGGTTTTTTGCGTGCTAATTTTTCTGCATTCTGCGCAAATATGTCTCCTCCTGAAGCGGTGTAGGGTGTTCGTGCGTGGTGAGGTGATTACCTAAGGGAACAGTTTTGGTGCGTGTAGTTGTGGTGGTGCCGCGTGCTGCTGTCTATTGGTGCGCGCCAGCGTTGTAGCCTTTGCTGCCTGCCTGCCTGTGAGGGGTTATGCTTTGCAGCAGCGGTATGTTGTTCAAATTAAGTCATGATGTGACCTTGGCTCAATCACTCACAATTGCGTTATGTGGGTATTGATCTGCAGCCAATGAGCAAAAAACTATTAAAGGTGAAGGCTATGTTTGCCCTAGACGCGCGCTTGCAGCAGGACACTATTTGTTTGGGGGATTACCCGCTGTGCAGGCTGCTGTTAATGAATGATGCGCACTACCCTTGGTTTATTCTGGTGCCGCGTCGCGAAGACACTAGCGAACTGTTTCAGCTGGATGCAGGTGAGCAGGTGCAGTTGTGGCGGGAAACCACGGTTCTTGCCGAGAGGCTTAAGGACTGTTTTGCTGCCGACAAGATGAATGTGGCGACGTTGGGCAATGTGGTCAGCCAACTGCACATGCACGTAATTGCGCGGCGACGTGATGATGCGGCTTGGCCGGCTCCGGTTTGGGGGCGTAATCCTGCGCAGCCCTACACCCTCGAGCAACTGAGTGCTTTAAAGGCGCGGCTGCAGTTGGTGCTGACGAACGATTTTTGCTTTGCGGAGAATTTCTAAGTGGATGTGGATGCACGTATCAACGAACTGGAGAGTCGTTTGGCTTTTCAGGATGACACTCTGCAAGCGCTCAACGATGCACTGGTGGCTCAGCAACGCTTGCTGGAGCGAGTGCAATTGCAAATGGCCGCCTTGATCAAGCGTCAGGAAGAAGTGGGTTCGCAGTTCGGTATGGCTGAGGATGAAGCGCCGCCGCCTCATTATTGACGTTTGCCGTTATCTTTAGTGGTGTGAGTGTTATTGAAGTGTATTCGGTGTTGTTGAATCAGGCCTGTTATAGAAATCTTGTAGGGTGCCGGTCAGATGCCCGGCAACCTGACGTGCGCAGTTGTTGAGCTGTGTAGGGTGCCTATCAGGTGCGCTTGAAACGATAAAGGCCCGCAAAAATGCGGGCCTTTTCCGTTGTATTGCTTAACGTCGGGCCGGGAGTGCGGCAATTACATCTTCAGCTTGCAAGCCTTTGTCGCGCTGCATGACGGCAAACTCTACGCGCTGCCCTTCAACGAGTACGCGGTGGCCTTCACCGCGAATGGCGCGAAAGTGCACGAAAATATCGTCACCCGAATCGCGAGAAATAAAGCCGAAGCCTTTGGAAGTGTTGAACCACTTGACGGTGCCGGTCTCGCGGTCGCCCAGGTCCTGCGTGCTGGTGATGCTGCGTGTACTGAGGCGAGTGTTCGTTGCCAGGTGCAGTGCCACAGCGGCTGCAATAATAACGAGGCTAAACAGGCTGGCGGGCAGGTCGGCAATTAATGGCAGTGGGGCAAGCAGGATAAGCGCCTGCAGCAGCGTGCCGAGTATGAGCAATGCCGAAACAAGATTTTGTAGCTGATGGCGTAAGCCGGAATGCCAGATGGGAAGTTGTGGCGCGAGTAACAGATTCATCAGGCCGAAAAGTGCGAGGCACAGGGCTTCGGGTTGTTGCATAAAAGAAACAGAGGCATCACGCAGGGAGGGTACGAAAGACAGCAGCAGAACAACTGCGCCGGTTAGCAGGTGGACGATTTTCAACATGGTGTTTGAGCTCGCTTAATGTCGATAACTGATCAGGAAGAGCTGGGTGCGCAGCATTGCTATGTGAGGAGTATCAAGCGCGTGTAACCAGCCTATGCGCCGGTTAACAGGTGGCCGGCAGCACGGGCGTATTTAACAGTAAAGAGGGGGGGTTCTCAATCAGGCGCTGCGCACAGCCCCGCCGAGTATTGGACTTACCTGATTGCGGCCATCGCGCTTGGCCTGATATAGCGCATCGTCGGCGCGAGTCAGTAGGCTTTCCATGGTGTCGTCATTGCGCGCCAGCGCGTAGCCGAATGAGGCCGTTATGGTGTCCAGTACCTGGTCGGTGCTACGAACCTTGATGCGCAATGATTGAATCTTCATTCGCAGCTGATCCGCAAAAGCGTGGGCGGTTTCGACATCGAAACAATCGCGCAAAATAATGCAGAATTCTTCACCGCCATAGCGTGCCGCTATGCCGCGTGCCGGCAGTGTCTCCCGCAGTAGCTGGCCAACATGCTGCAGTACGCGGTCGCCGAGTGGGTGGCCGTACTGGTCGTTGAACTGCTTGAAATGGTCAATATCGAGGATGACCAAGGCAACGCCATCGTGCTGGCTGGCGAGGGTTTGCTCAAGTAGGCGCGAAAAGGCGTTGCGATTGAACACCTGAGTCAAGCTGTCTAGGGTGGCCGCTACGTGGGCGCGCTCGAGCTGACTGCGCAGATTTTTGATCTCTTGCTGGGCTGCACTGAGGCGGCTCAGAAACTTGTCTTGTTGGTCTTGCATCAATTGCGTGCTGTGTTGCAGTTCGGTCAGGACATTGGGCAAGTCATCAATGATGGGTTCTTGCAGTGCAGCAAGGCCATGTTCCAAGCTCATCTGATAATTACGACTGCCAAGGATGCTGCGTGAGACATTGCCTTCAATGTCATCAACCAGTTCGATCACTTGTTGTTGCCCGGCCCGCGCTTCTTCAAGCTCACCTTTGATGATGAAATCACGGAACAGCTTGGCGGCAGTTTCAGGTGGGAAGCTGTCAAAGTCAGCTACGGTTTTATCCAAGCGCCGGTTGAGCTCTAGATCAAGGCCTTTGCTGTAGGTGTACCAGAGCGCGTAATGAACAGGGTTGGGCGGTATGTCGTGGCGCATCATTAACGGTACCGCCTTTTTCAGGAGCGTGGCCGCTTCGCGGGTCTCCTCGGGGTACAGTTCGATAATGCTGGGTGCTTTAGCGGGTTTGTTCATGCACGTCACTGAGGCTGAATCGCAGTTGAACAAAGCATAGAGCAGCGGCCACCGCAACGCCTAGCAAAATACTCTGCGCTAGGCAGGGCATTAGGCTAAATGTGCTTGAGCTGGCTGATTTATGTCGGGTATTCAATTAAGCGTTAGGGTTTTGCAGCAGCTTATTGCTACCAGCAGCGTTGCCACGCACCTGAAAGGCAGTGGCAGCGCTATTGGTTCGGCAATCTACTGGTTTTGATTTACACCGCGAGCAAGCTGCGCAGCATCCAGGCGGTTTTTTCATGCACCTGCATGCGCTGGGTCAGCAGATCGGCTGTGGGTTCGTCGCTGACCTTATCGAGCAGCGGAAAAATACCGCGAGCGGTCCGCACGACGGCTTCTTGGCCTTGAACCAGTTGTTTGATCATGTCCTCAGCGCTGGGTACGCCTTCTTCTTCCTTAATAGAGGACAGACGCGAGTAGGCGGCATAGGTGCCTGGCGCAGGGAAGCCCAGTGCACGGATGCGTTCGGCAATCTGGTCCACCGCCAACGAAAGCTCTGTGTATTGACCTTCAAACATCAGGTGCAGAGTGTTGAACATCGGGCCTGTGACGTTCCAGTGAAAATTATGGGTTTTCAGGTACAGGGTGTAAGTGTCAGCCAGAAGACGCGAAAGGCCTTCAGCAATGGCCGCGCGATCCTGTTCGGCAATACCGATGTTGATTTCCATGGTGATTCTCCTTTAAGTCGGCACGGGCACTTAGCAACCCGTAATACAGCAGAGACTACCATGGCTGTTGTTCGATTTAATCTAGGCGCTGCTTAAGCTTGGGCCTTTCCTGCTGCGCAGGGGGCGGGGTTGGTAATTTCTTACGCTGTTTTCGTCCTGCGCCTCGCTAGTCGCCTCGAATGATTTCAAGTGATAAATGCGGCTGGGGCGCGCCTCCCTGCAGGTGTCTGGCAAGGCAGCGCTCTGGTTCGCATTAAGCCAATGGGTGCTGGGTTACGCGAATTGGCGCTGAGGCTTGTAGTCGTTTTAAGTCGTTTTAAGTCGTTTTAAGTCGTTTTAAGTCGTTTTAAGTCGTTTTAAGTCGTTCTACGTTCCTGGTGTGCTCAGCGGTGGGCGAGTGCAGGGTTTTGTTGCAGTGCTCGATTAAACAGTTCGACCCAGTGAGCGCTGAATTGACTTCCCGCTAGGTTATTGATTTCCAAAATGGCGCGCAGCAGTGGGCGTTTGTTGAGTGTTTGGTGGGCGCGTTCGTGGGTGCGCGCCTCAAAGGTGTCGACAATGCTGAGAATCAAAGCGCCGGGGCTGATCTCGATTTCCTGCAGGCCTTTGGGGTAGCCGCTGCCGTCGACGTGTTCCTGGTGCTGCAATGCAATTTCGGCGGCCATTTGCCAGGCTGGCATGCGTTTTAGCAGCTCATAAGCCAGGCGCGGGTGTGATTGCATTTGGCGACGCTCTTCGCGGTTTAGTGGTGTCTGTTTGTGCAGCAACTCCAGCGGTAAAAACGCCATGCCTAAATCATGCAGGCAAATGGCGGCAGCCAGTTGTGCCGGTTGTTCAGGGCTGCCGCCCAATTGGTTGATTGCCAATGCCAGATCAAGCTGGCGTAAGCCTCGTCCTTGCCAAAAGTGTGAGCGGCGTTCGCTGGCCTGCATCAAATCGACAAAAAACAGCAGGTCGGCGTCCGGCTCGATGCCGTAGTGCCGGAGCCTCGCGCTTGCATCTGGTGCTGCGAGCGTCGGCGTTTTTGCTGGTTGAGAGCTAGGGTCCAGTTGCAGCAGTAATGCGCTGCGTAATTGTGTTTGCTGTGAGGGCGGTGCTACGGCCAAGGCGCTGAGTGCCTTGCAGAGTGCTTGTCGCTGGTTGTCGCTAAGTCGGGTGTCGGCTCCGCCAAGCGCATGGCGGATCAGCTCTTTAAGGTGATCAAGGCTCAGCAGCAGTACATCGCCCAGCAGGCTGTCAAATGCCAGTGTGTTGGCTCGCAGCTGGTTGAGCATGTCTTCCATGGCTTGTGGCAGCGGCATTAGGGTGTCTAGGCCGATGTAACCAAGGTTGCCTTTGAGCGTGTGGATTAAGCGGAATAACTCACGCAGGCGTTCGCTGTCATCGGGGTAGTGCTCCAGCTCAATCAATAACTGCTCGCAGCGCTGGAATTGTTCGCTGGATTCAAGGCGAAAATCTGCCAGCAGTTCGCTGGGGATTTCGGCCAGATTTGGCGTGGGCATAAGCTTCTTCCTTTTAAGAGGCAGAATGCGGCTGTCTGCAGTATAGGAAGTGCTGGTAAAAGCGCGCGGGGCTGCGGCTGCAAGTGGCGGCTTAACCATATATAATCCCCGGCTTTGCCGTGTTTTATCGGATAAGAGCTTGGCGGTTTTAAGTGCCACTGATGCTTTTATCGCGTTCAAACGCAGCGCAATTGCGGAAAATGGCGCCTGCGCCAGCCGGTTGACCGGCTCACGAGCGTCGCATTCATTGCGGCCCAACGAATTCAAGACTCAAGAGAAGCGACCACCACCATGATGCGCAGCCATTATTGCGGCCAACTGAACGAGAGCCTGGACGGCCAGGAAGTCACCCTTTGCGGTTGGGTACATCGCCGTCGTGACCATGGCGGGGTGATTTTCCTCGACATTCGTGACCGCGAAGGTCTGGCTCAGGTGGTATTCGACCCGGATCGTGCCGAGACGTTTGCTACTGCAGACAAAGTACGCAGCGAGTACGTGGTGAAAATCACCGGTAAGGTGCGTCTGCGTCCGGCCGGTGCCGGCAACGCCAACATGGCGTCCGGCGCTATCGAAGTACTGGGCTATGAGCTGGAAGTGCTCAACGAAGCAGAAACCCCGCCGTTCCCGCTCAACGAGTACTCCGACGTCGGCGAAGAAACCCGCCTGCGCTATCGCTTTATCGACCTGCGCCGCCCGGAAATGGCCGCCAAGTTGAAGCTGCGTTCGAGCATCACCAGCAGCATCCGTCGCTACCTGGATGACAACGGCTTCCTCGATGTGGAAACGCCGATCCTCACCCGCGCCACGCCCGAGGGCGCGCGTGACTATCTGGTGCCAAGCCGCACCCACGCCGGCAGCTTCTTTGCTCTGCCGCAGTCGCCGCAGCTGTTCAAGCAACTGCTTATGGTCGCGGGCTTCGATCGCTACTACCAGATTGCCAAGTGCTTCCGCGACGAAGACTTGCGTGCTGACCGCCAGCCGGAATTCACCCAGATCGATATCGAAACAAGCTTCATGGATGAGGCCGACATCATGGCCATCACCGAGAAGATGATTCGCCAGCTGTTTAAGGAAGTGTTGGACGTCGAATTTGGCGAGTTGCCGCACATGACGTTGGCTGAAGCCATGCGTCGTTTCGGTTCGGACAAGCCAGATTTGCGTAACCCGCTGGAATTGGTGGATGTGGCCGACCAACTGAAAGACGTCGATTTCAAGGTCTTCGCAGGCCCTGCCAACGACCCGAAATGCCGCGTGACCGCGCTGCGTGTTCCGGGCGGGGCGAGCATGCCGCGCAAGCAGATCGACGACTACACCAAGTTCGTCGGCATCTACGGTGCCAAAGGCTTGGCCTACATCAAGGTCAACGAGCGCGCTGCTGGCGTCGAAGGCCTGCAGTCGCCGATCGTCAAGAACATCCCGCTGGAAAACATCAATGTGATCCTCGACCGCGTGGGCGCAGTCGACGGCGACATCGTGTTCTTCGGTGCCGACAAAGCGAAGATCGTCAGCGAAGCCTTGGGCGCGCTGCGTATCAAGCTGGGTCATGACCTCAGCCTGCTGACCTGTGAGTGGGCGCCGATGTGGGTTGTCGACTTCCCGATGTTCGAAGAGAACGACGACGGCAGCCTGACCGCCATGCATCACCCGTTCACTGCGCCCAAGTGCAGCCCGGCAGAACTCGAAGCCAACCCATCGGCGGCGCTCTCGCGTGCCTACGACATGGTTCTCAACGGCACTGAGTTGGGTGGCGGTTCGATCCGTATCCACGACAAGTCGATGCAGCAGACCGTGTTCCGTGTGCTGGGTATCAGCGAAGACGAGCAGCAGGAGAAGTTCGGCTTCCTCCTCGATGCCCTGAAATTCGGCGCGCCGCCCCATGGTGGTCTGGCCTTCGGCCTGGATCGCCTGGTGATGCTGATGACCGGCGCGCAGTCGATCCGCGAGGTCATTGCCTTCCCGAAAACCCAGAGCGCGGCGTGCGTCATGACTCAGGCACCGGGCGAGGTGGACAACAAATCGCTGCGCGAGCTGCATATTCGGCTGCGCGAGCAACCGAAAGCGGAATAAGCGTGAAAAGAAGCCTGGTTTTCCAGGCTTCTTCTTTATGGCAGGACGGAGAGGCTCGAACTCTCACGCCTTGATATCGAATGTGAAAAACCGGAGTGCGTTATGGCTGGTCATTCCAAGTGGGCCAACATCAAGCACCGCAAAGGGCGTCAGGACGCCAAGCGCGGCAAGATCTTCACCAAGCTGATTCGTGAGTTGACCGTCGCCGCCAAGCACGGCGGGCCAATTCCGGCAGATAACCCGCGTTTGCGTCTGGCTGTGGACAAGGCGCTGACCAACAATATGTCGCGTGATGTGATCGATCGCGCCATCGCCCGCGGTGCCGGCAATAACGAAGCCGACAACGTTGCTGAGTTGAGCTACGAAGGTTATGCGCCGGGTGGTGTGGCGATCATCGTCGAGGCCATGACGGATAACCGCAACCGTACAGCCGCTGAAGTGCGCCATGCCTTCACGAAATGTGGCGGTAATCTGGGCACTGATGGGTCTGTGGCGTACATGTTTGACCGTAAGGGGCAAATCAGTTTTGCCGCTGGCGTGAGCGAAGATGCGCTGATGGAAGCCGCACTGGAAGCCGGTGCGGATGACGTGGAGACGGCTGAAGACGGTTCGGCGCTGGTGTCCACCAGCTTTACCGACTTTCATGCGGTCAACGAGGCGCTCAATGCCGCAGGCTTGAAGGCTGTAGAAGCGGAAATCGCCATGATTCCATCGATCAGTGCGCCAATCAGCGATCTTGAAACGGCGCAAAAAGTCATCAAGCTGATCGATATGTTGGAAGACCTCGATGATGTGCAGGAGGTCTATCACAATGCCGAGATTCCTGACGCGATCATGGAACAATTGGGTTAGGTTCTAGATGTCGCCGCCGCCGGAGCATGTTGGATCCTTGATCTGCGCGCTCCGGCTTTTTTATGCGTTGAAAATCCTGCGGCGACTAAGCGATTGAGGTATTGGGTGTCGCAAAGATGTGCCATTGCGCTTTTATAAGCACTGCCTGGATGACGTGGTCGCTAGCGGCCTCTATACTCGCGAGCTGGATAAATAGACAGTGTGTCGGCTATGTTGGCGGGCACTTTGAGTGAGCGGTAAGGCATGACCTTGATTCTCGGCATCGACCCTGGCTCACGCATCACCGGTTACGGCGTGGTGCGTGACACTGGGCGCAACTGCGAATACGTGGCTTCGGGCTGCATTCGCACGGGTAGTGGCTCGATGCCAGAGCGCTTACAAGTGGTGTTTCGCGGTGTGCGTGAGGTCATCGAAACCTACGGGCCGGTGACCATGGGTATTGAGCAGGTTTTTATGGCGCGCAACCCGGATTCGGCGCTAAAGCTTGGTCAGGCGCGTGGCGTGGCAATCGTTGCGGGCATTGAAGCAGGGCTGGACATCGCCGAATACACCGCCACTCAGGTCAAACAGGCGATTGCTGGCAGCGGCGGGGCAGACAAGGAGCAGGTGCAGTTGATGGTTATGCACTTGCTCAAACTGATGCAGAAGCCGCAGATCGATGCTTCCGATGCCTTGGCCATTGCCCTGTGCCATGCCCATCACCGGCAAAGTCTGATTCCCCATGGTCTGGTAGGTGCCAAGCGGCGCGCCGGTCGTCTTCGTTTGTAACGTTATTTTTAAGGAAAGCAGCGGTGATCGGACGTTTGCGCGGCACCCTGGCTGAGAAGCAGCCGCCCCATGTGATTCTTGACATAAATGGTTTGGGTTATGAGCTGGAAGTGCCCATGACCACCCTGTACCGTTTGCCCGCCGTAGGTGAGCCGTTGACCCTGCACACCCATCTGGTAGTGCGCGAGGATGCTCATCTGCTGTATGGCTTTTTTGAGAAGCGTGAGCGCGAGTTGTTTCGCGAGCTGATCCGTCTCAATGGCGTCGGGCCAAAACTGGCGCTGGCCTTGATGTCGGGGTTGGAGGTCGATGAATTGGTGCGTTGTGTGCAGGCTCAAGACACCTCGGTGCTGGTTAAAATACCCGGCGTAGGCAAGAAAACCGCTGAGCGCTTGCTGGTTGAACTCAAAGACCGTTTCAAGGCTTGGGAAACCGTGCCCGGAATGTCGACCTTGGTGGTGGAACCTCGCGTGGGCGCAGCAGTCTCAAGCGCGGAGAACGATGCGGTCAGCGCGCTGATTTCGCTTGGCTACAAACCCCAAGAAGCCAGCCGCGCCGTCTCCTCTATTAAGGAAGATGGTTTGAGCAGTGAAGATATGATTCGTCGAGCCCTGAAGGGAATGGTCTAGTGCTAGAAGCCGATCGCCTGATTACCGCAGCCCCTCGTGACCGTGATGAGCAGGTGGACCGCGCCATTCGTCCGCTAAAGCTGGCTGAATACATCGGCCAGCCTAGTGTGCGCGAGCAGATGGAGCTTTTTATTCAGGCGGCTCGCGGGCGGAGTGAGGCGCTGGATCACACCCTGATCTTCGGCCCGCCCGGTTTGGGTAAAACCACCTTGGCCAACATCATCGCCCAGGAAATGAACGTTTCGATCAAGAGTACATCCGGTCCCGTGTTGGAACGTCCGGGTGATTTGGCTGCGTTGCTGACCAATCTTGAGCCGGGTGATGTGCTGTTTATCGATGAGATTCATCGCCTTTCGCCGATCGTTGAAGAAGTGCTGTATCCGGCAATGGAGGACTTTCAACTCGATATCATGATCGGTGAAGGTCCTGCGGCGCGCTCAATCAAACTCGATTTGCCACCATTTACTTTGGTGGGTGCGACGACACGCGCGGGCATGTTGACCAACCCACTGCGCGACCGCTTCGGGATTGTGCAGCGCCTGGAGTTCTACAACACCGAGGACCTGACCACCATTGTCATGCGTTCGGCAGCCATTTTGGGCTTGTCGATCGACCCACATGGCGCGTATGAAATTGCCCGCCGTGCCCGTGGCACGCCACGGATTGTCAATCGACTGTTGCGCCGTGTACGCGACTTTGCCGAGGTGCGCGGGCAGGGCGACATCACGCGATCCATTGCAGACCTGGCGTTGAACTTACTTGATGTCGACGAGCGTGGCTTCGATCATCAAGATCGGCGCTTGTTGCTGACCATGATCGAGAAGTTTGATGGTGGCCCTGTGGGTGTGGATAACCTGGCAGCAGCCATCAGCGAAGAAAGGCACACCATTGAAGATGTGCTTGAACCTTACCTGATTCAGCAGGGCTACATCATGCGCACCCCGCGCGGGCGCATTGTCACGCGCCATGCCTACCTGCATTTCGGGCTCAATGTGCCCAAACGCATGGGTGACTTGCCTGCAGCAGATCTGTTTGGCGGTGATAATGATTAACAAAAAATACTTACCCAAAGCGATTGGCAAGACTGCGGGTGGGCACTAGAGTATGCGCGCGCAAAACGGAGCTCAGCCGTTCACCTTTCGTTGTCGGGTTTATTACGAAGACACCGATGCGGGTGGCATCGTCTACTACGTCAATTACCTCAAATTCATGGAGCGGGCTCGTACCGAGTGCCTGCGTGAACTGGGTTTTTTCCAGTCAGCGCTAGCCGGCGAGGGTCTGTTGTTTGTTGTGCATTCGGCTGAGGCGCGTTACCACGCACCTGCGAGGCTTGATGATGAGCTACTCGTGAGCGCTGAAGTCATAGCGTTAAACCGCGCAAGCCTGCGTTTTCGTCAACAGGTCAGGCGAGCGGCGGATGATGTGCTGTTGTGTGAAGGGCAATTTATGGTGGCCTGTGTGCGCACCGACAATTTGAAACCCCGTGCTATTCCCCAAACTTTGCGCTTGGCCTTTGCCGCGCAGGGTGGCACGGGTACATCTAGAGCAGGAGAGTAAGCGTGGAAGCCAACGCCGTTGACCACATGTCAATTTGGAGCTTGATCAGTGCCGCCAGTCTGGTGGTGCAACTGGTAATGCTGTCCCTGGTGGCAGCATCGGTGGCCTCGTGGGTCATGATCTTCCAGCGTACAACCATGCTGCGTGCGGCCAAGCGTGCTTTGGATAACTTCGAGGAGCGTTTCTGGTCAGGTATTGATCTGTCCAAACTGTATCGTCAGGTGGGCAGCAACCCCGATCCGGACTCAGGCCTTGAGCAGATTTTTCGGGCGGGCTTCAAAGAGTTCTCGCGCCTGCGTCAGCAAGCCGGTGTTGATCCTGATGCAGTGATGGATGCCGTGGCGCGTGCCATGCGCGTGGCCATCTCGCGTGAAGAAGAGAAGCTTGAACAAAGCCTGCCGTTCCTGGCTACCGTAGGTTCCACTAGCCCATATGTCGGTTTGTTCGGCACTGTCTGGGGCATCATGAACTCCTTCCGCGGCCTGGCTCAGGTGCAGCAAGCGACCCTTGCGACCGTTGCGCCGGGTATTGCAGAAGCGCTGATCGCCACCGCCATCGGCCTGTTCGCTGCAATTCCTGCGGTTATCGCTTACAACCGCTTCTCTGCCCGTGGGGAAATGCTCATCGGTCGTTACTACACCTTCGCTGACGAATTCCAGGCGATTCTGCATCGCAAAGTCCACACCAGCGACGACTAAGCCTTGGGCGCACTTCACGAAAGGTTTTAAGTCATGGCCAGAATTCGCAACAGACGCAAGCCGGTCTCTGAGATGAACGTGGTGCCCTACATCGACGTGATGTTGGTGCTGCTGGTGATTTTCATGGTGACCGCGCCAATGCTTAATCAGGGGGTAAAGGTTGATCTGCCTAAAGTCAGCAGTGAGGCCTTGCCGCAAGATAACAACGCTCAGGTTCTGACGATCTCGATCAAGGCCGATAAAACCTATTATTGGAATATGGGCACTGAGGTAGACGTAGATACTGTTCAGGATCAGGCCCTCACGCTTGAGGAAATGACCCGCGCCGTCACGGCCATCATCAGCCAGGGCCGTGCGACAGGTAAGCAGGTGCAGGTGTTTGTTCGTGGCGATAAGACCATTGACTACGGCACCATCATGGCGGCCATGGGCGGCCTGCAGCAGGCTGACGTGGGCAACGTCGGGCTGATTACTGAGGCTCCCTGATGCACGATCAGCGCGAGCGCTCGCCTTCGCAAAATTTGTTTTGGCCGGTGGTGTGGGCGGTAAGCCTGCATGTGGTGATGTTCGCCATGCTGTTTGTCAGCTTTGCGTTCACCCCGGAGTTGCCGCCTGCCAGGCCTGTGGTGCAAGCCACGCTTTATAAGTTGCAATCACAGAGCCAGGCCACCACTCAGACCAACCAGAAAATCGCCGGCGAAGCGAAAAAAACCAGTGCGCCTGTTTATGAAACGGAGCAACTGGAACAGAAGAAGGCCGAGCAAGAAAAAGTAGCGGCCAAAGCCGCTGAGCAAAAGAAGGCTCAAGAAGCCAAGAAAGCTGAAGCGGCCAAAAAAGCTGAGGCGGATAAAAAAGCAGCTGAGCAGAAAAAGCTCGCTGATGTTGCTAAAAAGAAAGCGGCTGATGAGGCGGCCAAGAAAAAGGCTGCCGAAGACGCCAAGAAGAAAGCGGCAGAAGACGCTAAGAAGAAGGCTGCTGCTGAGGCGGCGAAAAAGAAAGCCGCTGATGACGCGAAGAAGAAAGCAGCGGAAGCGGCGCAACGTAAAGCCGTAGAAGACAAAAAGGCGGCTGCGCTGGCCGAATTGCTGTCTGAGGATGTTGGGCGTCAACAAGCGCTTGCCGATACGGTGGGCGATGAGGTGGCAGGCAGCTTGGATGATCTGATTGTGATGCTGGTGAGCCAGCAGTGGCGCCGGCCGCCATCGGCACGTAACGGTATGAGCGTAGAAGTTTTGATTGAAATGTTACCCGACGGCACGATCACCAATGCCAGTGTGACGCGCTCCAGTGGTGATGCCCCTTTTGATAATTCTGCTGTGCAGGCCGTGCGTAACGTTGGTCGTATAGCCGAAATGCAACAACTGGATCGCGCTACATTTGATCGCCTTTACCGGCAGCGTCGCGCTGTCTTCAAACCGGAGGATTTAGGTCTGTGAATACCCTGATGCGTATAGTTCTGTTCGGTCTGACCTTGCTGGTCGGAACCGTTCAGGCCGCTGATCCGTTGGTGATCAGCAGTGGTACAGACCGGGCTACGCCAATTGCTGTGGTGCCGTTTGGCTGGCAAGGCGGCAGTGTGTTGCCCGATGATATGGCTGAAATTATTGGCAATGACCTGCGCAACTCGGGCGTGTTTGAGCCGATTGCTCGGCAAAACATGATTAGCCTGCCGACTCAGGCCAGTGAAGTCATTTATCGGGACTGGCAGGCGCTAGGGGCACAATACGTGCTGGTCGGCAGCATCGTGCCTAATGCGGGCCGCTTGCAGATTCAGTTCGCCCTGTTCAACGTCACCAGTCAGCAGCAAGTGCTGACCGGCAGCGTTGGCGGTGGTGTCGATCAATTGCGCGACATGGCTCACCACATTGCCGATCAGTCATTCGAGAAGCTCACTGGGGTTAAGGGTGCATTCTCGACACGTATGCTTTACGTGACTGCTGAGCGTTTTGGTGTGAATAACACCCGCTATACCTTGCAGCGCTCTGACTATGATGGTGCTCGCGCGGTAACGCTGTTGCAGTCCCGTGAGCCGATTCTGTCGCCTTCTTTTGCTCCAGATGGCCGTCGTATCGCCTATGTCTCTTTTGAGCAGAAGCGCCCGCGGATTTTTGTGCAGCACATCGACACTGGTCGTCGCGAACAGATCACCAATTTCGAAGGGCTCAACGGCGCGCCAGCCTGGTCGCCAGACGGCAATCGACTGGCGTTTGTGTTGTCGCGTGACGGTAATCCGGAAATCTATGTGATGGACATGGGGACGCGCCAACTGCGCCGCGTGACCAATCAGCCGTCCATTGATACCGAGCCGTTCTGGGGCAAAGACGGTCAGACCATCTATTTCACTTCTGATCGTTCTGGTAAGCCACAAATTTACCGGACCAACATTAATGGTGGGTCTGCTGAGCGCGTGACCTTTATTGGCAACTACAACGCCAACCCGAAGCTCTCGGCTGACGAGAAAACCCTGGTCATGATCCATCGCCAGGATGGTTACACCGTGTTCAAAGTGGCGGCTCAAGACCTGCAGCGCGGTAATTTGCGGATACTTTCAGATACCAGTCTGGATGAGTCGCCTACTGTCGCGCCCAACGGCACCATGGTAATCTACGCCACCCGCCAGCAGGGACGGGGAGTCTTGGTATTAGCGTCCACCAATGGTCGCGTGAGGCTCCCTCTTCCTACCGCTCAAGGCGAAGTTCGAGAGCCTTCTTGGTCCCCTTACCTGAACTGATGCGGCGCTACACCGTTTTTGCTTGAAATACTGCTTAACACACTGGGGTTCATTAGGAGTTACATGATGGAAATGCTGAAATTTGGTAAGTTCGCTGCGCTGAGCCTGGCTCTGGCTGTGGCTGTTGGTTGCTCCTCGAAAGGCGGCGATGCTGCTGGCGAAGGCGCTATCGATCCTAACGCTGGTTACGGCGCTAACTCTGGCGCAGTTGACGGCAGCCTGAGCGAAGAAGCTGCTCTGCGCGCTATCACTACTTTCTACTTCGAGTACGACAGCTCTGACCTGAAGCCAGAGGCCATGCGCGCTCTGGACGTGCACGCCAAAGACCTGCAAGGCAATGGCGCTCGCGTAGTTCTGGAAGGCCACGCTGACGAGCGCGGTACCCGCGAATACAACATGGCTCTGGGCGAGCGTCGCGCCAAAGCTGTTCAGCGTTACCTGGTACTGCAGGGCGTTTCCCCTGCTCAGCTGGAACTGGTTTCCTACGGCGAAGAGCGCGCCATTGCTACTGGCAATGACGAGTCTTCCTGGGCTCAGAACCGTCGCGTCGAACTGCGTAAGTAATTCGATATGCGAACGTGCCTTCGTGCTTTAACCGTTCTGGTCCTTAGCCTGCCGTTTTCGGCGCTGGCTGAGATTCCCGTAGTGGACAACAATGCCGGTAACGGCAGCAGTTATCCGCCTGCAGGTTATGGCGCGTCCGGCACCTTCGCCGGATCAGGGGCTTCGGCCCCTGTTTCTGCGCAGGGCATGCTGTTCAATCAACTGCAGCAAATGCAGGATGAAATCGCGCAACTGCGTGGTGCACTTGAAGTGCAGCAAAACGAAATTCAACGTCTGAAGCAAGAAGGTCTTGAGCGTTATCAGGATCTTGATCGACGTGTGAGTGGTGGCGTGGCACCAGCTGCGACCAGCCAAGATTCTTCAGCCGCTGGCGCAATTAATGCCAGCGGTACGCCAACCCCGCCAGCAGCGGGACAGGCGCCGGCGCCGGCCAGCAACGAGCCGGCCGACCCTGCCAAGGAAAAACTGTTTTATGAAGCCGCCTTTGATCTGATCAAAGCTAAGGACTTCGATAAGGCCAGTCAGGCATTTGCAGCATTTTTGCGCAAATACCCGAACAGTCAGTATGCCGGCAATGCGCAGTATTGGTTGGGTGAGGTGAACCTGGCCAAGGGTGATCTACAAGGCGCAGGCCAGGCTTTTGCTCGGGTCAGCCAGGCTTACCCGAGCCACGCCAAAGTGCCTGATTCCCTGTTTAAATTGGCTGACGTTGAACAGCGCTTGGGCAATACACAGAAAGCCAAGGGCATTCTGCAGCAGGTGATTGCTCAGTATCCGGGCAGCTCAGCTGCTCAGTTGTCACAGCGTGATCTTCAGCGCTTACCCTAATGTTTGAGTGATCCCCGAAACCCGCGCTAGTCGCGGGTTTTTTGTTTTTGCTGGTTCAGGCGTTTGCTTCACTAAAGGTGGCCTGCACGATGCTTTGATTTTATCCCCGCGCCATTTCGTTTAGAATCCGCGCCCCTTTTCCGCAACGGAGGCGGGCAGCCTGTTTAGCTGTCACGCCCGTGGCTCATATGCAAGAAACCCTGCGAATTACCGAGATTTTTTACTCGCTGCAGGGCGAAACGCGCACCGCCGGCTTGCCGACTGTGTTCGTTCGCCTGACCGGCTGTCCGCTGCGATGCCAATATTGTGATACGGCTTATGCATTCAGTGGTGGTGAGATCATGTCCCTGGACGCCATCGTTGAACAGATCGCCGCTTATAAGCCTCGCTATATCTGCGTCACCGGAGGCGAGCCACTGGCGCAACCCAACTGCATCCCGCTGTTGCAGCGGCTATGTGATGCGGGCTATGAGGTGTCGCTGGAAACCAGTGGCGCGCTGGACGTAGCAGAGGTCGATGTGCGGGTGAGCAAGGTCCTCGACCTCAAAACTCCTGGTTCTGCCGAGGTGGCTCGCAATCGCTACGAGAACATTGCTCTGCTCACACCTAATGATCAGGTCAAATTCGTCATCTGCTCGCGCGAGGATTATGACTGGGCGGTAAGTAAGCTCATTCAATATGGCTTGGATCGGCGTGTAAGTGAGGTGCTGATGTCGCCCAGTCATCATGAGTTGGACGCACGCTCGTTGGCGGATTGGATCATTGCCGACAACCTTCCTGTGCGCCTGCAGATGCAGTTGCACAAGATTCTCTGGAACGATGAGCCGGGACATTGATATGAGCGATAAGAAAGCGGTAATCCTGCTGTCTGGCGGTCTGGACTCGGCCACCGTGGTGGCGTTGGCCAAGGCCGATGGCTACAGCTGTTACACCCTGAGTTTTGATTACGGCCAGCGGCACCGCTCTGAGTTGCAGGCGGCTGAGCAGGTGGCTCGGCAGCTGGGTGTGGTCGAGCACAAGGTGATTGGCCTTAATCTGAATGGCATGGGCGGCTCAGCCTTGACCGATACCCGTATCGCCGTACCGGAAAGCCCGACTGAAGGCATCCCGGTCACCTATGTGCCGGCGCGTAATACGGTGTTCCTTTCCCTCGCGCTGGGTTGGGCTGAGGTGCTGGGGGCGCGGGATATTTTTATCGGCGTAAACGCAGTGGACTATTCCGGTTACCCGGATTGCCGTCCGGAGTTTATTGAAGCCTTCGAGCGCATGGCCAATCTGGCTACCAAGGCTGGGGTAGAAGGGCAGGGCTTTCGTATTCAGGCTCCGCTGCAGGCCATGAGTAAGGCTGAGATCGTTCAGGCTGGCGTTCAGCAGGGTGTTGATTATGCGCTGACGGTGTCCTGCTATCAGGCTGATGATCAGGGCCGGGCTTGCGGTAAATGCGACAGTTGCCGCCTGCGTACGGCTGGTTTTTCGGCGGCAGGTTTGCAGGATCCCACCCGTTATTTCTAAAAAATTTTCGTGAGGTGTTGAATTCCTGAATAAAATCAGTATCATGCGCCTCGCGTCGGGTCGTTAGCTCAGTTGGTAGAGCAGTTGGCTTTTAACCAATTGGTCGTAGGTTCGAATCCCACACGACCCACCATATTTCCTTCCTAGGAAGGCCGAGAAGCCTGAAAGTTCTGATTAAAGGAATTTTCGGGCTTTTTTGTATCTGTCACTTTTACCGCCTGCGTGTGATTGCACGTTGCCTGCTCCAGTGCAATCCAGGCGGGTATACTCGCTGCACTGAAAGCATATTCAGAGCCTGATGACATGACCCAGATTTCCGAACGCCTGCTCGTGCAAGCCCATCTTGATGCCAAACAGCCCAAGCCGCTGACCCCTGACCAGGAAGCGTTTTATCGCGCCGAGATCGCAGCCGAGCTGAAGAAGCAAAACGCGGTACTGGTGGCTCACTATTATTGTGACCCGGTGCTGCAGGCACTTGCCGAAGAAACGGGCGGTTGCGTGTCTGACTCGCTGGAAATGGCGCGTTTTGGCAATCAGCACGCCGCGCAGACGGTGTTGGTGGCGGGCGTCAAATTTATGGGTGAGACCGCGAAAATCCTTAATCCGGAAAAACGCGTACTGATGCCTACGTTGCAAGCGACCTGTTCGCTGGATCTGGGCTGCCCGGTGGAAGAGTTTTCGGCATTTTGCGATCAGCATCCAGAGCGCACGGTGGTGGTTTATGCCAACACTTCAGCGGCCGTTAAGGCGCGGGCTGATTGGGTGGTGACGTCCAGTTGTGCGGTCGAGATTGTCGAGCACTTGATGGACAACGGCGAAAGTATCATCTGGGCACCCGACCAGCATCTGGGGCGTTACATCCAGAACAAAACCGGTGCCGATATGTTGCTGTGGGACGGTGCTTGCATCGTTCACGAGGAATTCAAAGCCAAGCAATTGGCGGACATGAAGGCCTTGTATCCAGATGCAGCGGTGCTGGTACACCCCGAGTCGCCAACGGCGGTGATCGATCTGGCTGATGCCGTGGGCTCTACCAGTCAGTTGATTGCGGCGGCGCAGTCGTTGCCGAACAAGACGTTTATCGTGGCCACTGACGCCGGCATCTTCTACAAGATGCAGCAGTTGTGTCCGGGTAAGGAGTTTGTCGCAGCACCTACCGCTGGCAACGGCGCGGCCTGTCGCAGCTGCGCACATTGCCCGTGGATGGCAATGAACACTCTGCAGCGCACCCTTGAGTGTTTGCGTGAAGGCTCCAATGAGGTTTTTGTCGACCCGGCCCTTATCCCCAAGGCGATTAAGCCCCTCAAGCGCATGCTGGACTTCACCCAGGCTGCGCGGCTCAAACTCAGTGGCAATGCCTGACAGTCACTAAGCGTGAGCGTTTAAACGCGTCCGTCGCGCGCGAGGTTTTGGCTTGGTTGGGGGCGGCTGTTGAGCGTGTCGCGTCTGCCAGCGGCTTTGTTTGCGTCGCAGCGCAATTTTCGCCTGGCTTGCAGCAGGCCGCCCATCATGAGCCATAAAAAACCCTGCTACTGCAGGGTTTTTTATGGTCTACCGTTTTGCGTTTGAGCTGTTTGATTAGCGCAGCATCTGCTCAATCAGGCGTTTCTCTTCCATCAACTCACGCTGCCTGGCGTCGATGCGCGATGCCAGTTGGAAATTGTTACTGGCGCGCCGTTTGGCAAAGTCGAGTTGCTCAAGCGCTTGATTGTAATCTCCGACCAGCGCAAAAAACTCGCCGCGAGCCTGATGCAGCCCCACGGTATTGCCCGCCAGGCCGCGTACCTCAGCCACCTGGTACCAGATGTCCGGATCTTTGCTGCGATTTTTGAGCAGCTCATCCAGGGCTCGCTCGGCATCCTGAATACGCTGTTGTTTCATGAGCAAATCAACATTGGCTTGATTGATCGGATAGTTGTGAGGGAACAAGTTAAGCAGCCGAGTTAAGCGTTTCTCGGCGTCGCTAAGGCGATTGGCCGCCATATCCAGCTCAATCTGCGCCAGGTTGTAGTTCACGTCATTAGGTGCAGCAGTGAGCAGCGGCTGAAGCGAGTCACGTGCTTGCTTGAGCTGGCCGCCTTTGATTTGCGCGATCACCAAGCCATAACGCGCGGCTTCCAGTTGCGGGTTTTCGTCAAGCATGTTGCGAAAGCGTTTGGCGGCAACGCCGGGCGTTTCTTCGTAGATGAGTTGCACGCGAGCGCGCATCAATTGATAGCGCACGCTGTCTGTGATGCCTTTGCTCGCGTATTGCTCGGCGCGGTTGCGGGTGTCGGCAATGCGTGACTCGGAAACCGGGTGAGTCAAAAGAAACTCAGGCGGTTTGCGGTCGTAGCGGTACTGGCGCATCAAACGCTCGAACATGCTCGGCATGGCGCGTGGGTCGAAACCGGCTTTTTCCAAGTTGACCAAGCCAATGCGGTCGGCCTCTTGTTCATTCTGTCGGGAAAAGCGCCGTTGTTCCTGCATGGCGGCGGCTTGTGTGGAGGCAATTGCTGCAATACCCACATCACCCGCTCCGGCGGCGGCGGCAACAATGCCAGCCAGTAAGCCTGCCATGACTGGCAACTGCATACGCTGTTGAGCTTCCAGGCCGCGTGCAAAATGGCGTTGTGATAAGTGGGCCAGTTCGTGCGCCATGACCGAAGCGTATTCGGCCTCTGTTTGGGCGTACAGAAACAGACCGCCGTTCACCCCGATGATGCCGCCGGGAGCGGCAAAGGCGTTGATTTGCGGGCTGTTGAGCAGCACAAATTCAAGGCGTCGATCCTGCAGTTGGCTGGTTTCACTCAGGCGATAGACGCTGGTTTCGACGAAGTCCTTGAGTTGCGGGTCATCGAGTTGGCTGATCTGGCCACGCAATAGACTTAACCAGGCGCGGCCGAGTTGATGCTCTTGCTGCGGTGACACAATGGCAGAGCTGGCATCGCCCAGTGAGGGCAGGTCATTGGCCATGACCGGTGCTGTCAGCAGGCAGGCAAGGGTCAGCAGGGTAGGGCGCAGAAGGCTCATGCAGAAAGCTCTTGTCGAACAAAGCCGCTACTGTAGCTGCCAGGCAGCGGTGCTGGCCAGGGTTGTGCCGCCTTGGTTATCCTTGCGGTCATTCTGGAGTGGTTAAATGACTGATTTGCAATGGCACATTGATGAATTCGACGTGCAACTGAATGCAACAGGTATGTCCTGCCCATTGCCGTTACTGAAGGCCAAGCTTGAGTTGAATCGCATGCAGAGCGGTGCTGTGCTCAGGGTTGAAGCAACCGATGCAGGCTCGCAGCGCGATTTCCGCGCGTTTGCTCGCCTGGCCGGTCATATCCTGTTGCATGAAGAAGTCGAAGGCGGCGTGTATCGCTATTGGTTGCGTAAAGGCTGAAAGATTTATTCAGCCTTGTTGAGTGCCTGCGCCGCAGCCAATACCGCTTCAACATGGCCCGGCACTTTCACGCCACGCCATTCCTGGCGTAAAACGCCGTCTTGATCAATCAGGAAGGTACTGCGGTCGACCCCTAAGTATTCTTTGCCGTAGAGCTTTTTCAGCTTGATCACGTCGAACAACTGGCAGACGGTCTCGTCTTTGTCGCTGATCAGTTCGAAGGGGAAGGCTTGCTTGCACTTGAAGTTTTCGTGGGACTTCATGCCGTCGCGCGACACGCCAAAAATGACGGTGTTGGCAGCTTGGAATGCTGCGTAATGGTCACGAAAGCCCTGGCCTTCTGTGGTGCAGCCAGGTGTGCTGTCTTTGGGGTAAAAGTAGATCACCACGTTCCGGCCTTTGAGGTCAGACAACTGCACGGTCTGGCCGCTGGTGGCGTCTGCTTTAAAGTCTGCAACCGGGGTGTCGAGTGCTACGGCCATAACAGGTTCCTCTGCGGTGGTGCTCGATGCGTCGACGCTTAGGTCGTCGACTCCGTACGGGACAAGTCCCTTAACAAAGGCAAATGAACTGCGCGCTCGGCATGGGCGGTAGGTTCAACGGGTTAGGGAGTCTGCGGACGCCAAGGTTCAATCAACGCATCCAGATTGAGCGCGTCGGCAAAGTCCAAAAACTGATCACGCAGCCAGCTGATTTGCGTTCCTGCGGGCAACGTTACCGTCAGCGTGGCGTTAAGCATGGTGCCGCCGGTTTGCGGAGCCAGGTAGGTGTCGCAGGTGAGGTTTTCCAGTTCGACATGGTGGTCGATAAAAAACTGGCACAGCTCGTTAAGAATGTCAGGCCGATAGGCGGAGCTGACATAAGCCACATAAGGCAGGGCCTGCGGACGGGTTTCTGAGGCGCTGCTGCGAATCACATTCACCGAAAAGCTGTGCTTTTTTGCCAGCGCGGGCAGGCTCGATTCCAAGCGTGCCAGTGCATCCCAGCTGCCGGATATCTGCAGCACCAGTGCGCTGAATTCACCATGACGGCTCAGGCGGGTGCTGACGACCGCGCAGCGGTTTTCATGGCTGGTGCGGCAAAGCACGTTAGTCAATTCCATGGCGTTAGGGCCAAGGGCGCTGATCAGAAGAAATTGTTCACGAACTGAGGGGGTGGACATGCAGCCTTCCTAAACAAGATGCGATCGGTATACAGCCACAAAACCGATCAAAGTCCGAAGGGTAGCGAAAAGCACCGTCTAGGGGAATGCCGTCAGTTGCGCCAGGTCGGGAATGTCGGGTCTTGGGTCAATTTAAATGGCTCGCGCATAAATCTGCCGCCAGTGCGATTCATCTATTGCCAGCGCACATGATTAAACGGCAATGAGCCAAGGCTGTTCGCTTGTGCAAGGCAGGTGGCCCCAGTACCATTACGGCTCTCTTTTTCCGGCAGGAGCGGTTGCATGATTGCGGGCAGTATGGTGGCACTGGTTACGCCCATGGATGCACAAGGTGGTCTTGATTGGGGCAGCCTGAGCAAACTGGTGGATTTCCACCTGCAAGAGGGCACCAATGCCATCGTCGCAGTCGGTACGACCGGTGAATCGGCCACTCTTGATGTTGCAGAGCACATCGAGGTGATCAAGCATGTGGTCAATCAGGTGGCTGGGCGCATTCCGGTAATCGCCGGCACGGGCGGCAACTCCACGCGTGAGTCGGTAGAACTCACCCGTGCAGCTAAAGACGTTGGCGCTGATGCTTGTCTGCTGGTAACGCCTTACTACAACAAGCCGACCCAGGAAGGCTTGTATCTGCACTTCCGCCACATCGCCGAGTCGGTGGCCATCCCGCAGATTCTCTACAACGTGCCGGGCCGTACGGTCTGCGACATGCTGCCTGAGACCGTTGAGCGTCTGTCCAAAATCGACAACATCATCGGTATTAAAGAAGCGACCGGCGACCTGCAGCGCGGTCAGGAAGTGCTGGATCGCGTCGGCAAAGACTTTTTGGTGTATTCCGGTGACGACGCCACGGCCGTTGAACTGATGCTGATGGGTGGCAAAGGTAATATTTCGGTAACCGCTAACGTCGCTCCGCGCGCCATGAGCGACCTGTGCGCTGCCGCCATGCGCGGTGAGGCCGCGATTGCTCGTGCGATCAACGATCGCCTGATGCCGCTGCACAAATCGTTGTTTATCGAATCCAACCCCATTCCGGTTAAGTGGGCGCTGCATGAAATGGGCATGATGCCTGATGGCATTCGACTGCCCTTGACCTGGCTCAGCCCGCGTTGCCACGAACCGCTGCGTCAGGCCCTGCGCCAGTGCGGCGTATTGGTTTAATTGAGGAATTACCCCGCATGAAGCGACTCACCGGACTCTCCACGCTGGCCCTGATTATCGCTGGCACCAGCGGTTGTGGCTGGATCTATGGCGAAAACGGCTATTTCCGTGACCGCGGCAGCGATTACCTCGAAGCCCGTCAGACAGCCCCAATGCAAATGCCCGCTAACGTCAATGCCAAACGCATTGATCCGTTGCTGCCTGTACCGCAACAAGTGGCCACCACCACTGATACCGGTGAGTTCAACGTGCCGCGCCCGCAGGCTCTCGCCTTGGTCAGTGACACCAGCGACTTCAGCCTGCAGAAAAGCGGCGACTCACGCTGGGTTGTTGCGCAGCGCGTGCCGGCGCAAGTGTGGCCCGTCGCTCGTCAGTTCTTCGCCGACAATGGCTTTGAGATTGCTGAAGAGCGGCCGCAAACAGGTGAGTTCAGTACGTCTTGGCAGCGTTTCGATGCGCTGTCCGATTCAATGGCGCGTCGCCTGAGCAGCCGTGTTTCGGGTGTAAACCCCGATGCGCAAACGCGCGTGCGTGTTCGTATCGAGCCAGGCGTGCAGCGCAACACCAGCGAGATCTTTATCGTCAGCGCTGAGCGTCCAGCGGGTAGCACCGCCGATGTCGCCTTCACCAACCGCAGCAGCAACCCAAGCCTGGATGCTGCACTGTTGGATGAAATGCTGGTGACGCTGGCGCGCAGTGCCGAGCAAGGCGACTCCGTCTCCCTGTTAGCGGCCCGTGATTACGATGCGCCGAACCGTGTCAGCTTGTCTGAGGACGGCAACGGTAATCCGGTGTTGAGCCTGGGCGCTGATTTCGATCGCGCCTGGTCTGGTGTAGGTCGCTCTTTGGAAATGGCTGATGTGCGCATCGACGACATCAACCGCAGCCTGGGTGTGTATTACATCAACTTGGCCGAACGTGCACAAAAGCCAGAAGACAAGCCGGGTTTCTTCGGTCGTGTGTTTGGCAGTGCGCCCAGCAAAGAAGAGATCGATGCGCGCGCCGAGCGTTATCAGGTTCGCCTCACCGCAGTGGGCGAGAGCGTCCAAATCACCGTGGAAAAAGACCTCAACACCATTGCGCCAGCCGATGTGGCGCGTAAGGTGCTGGACCTAATCCAGGAAAACCTTGGCTGACAGCAGGTTGCTGCAGCGGCACTACCAATAGGCGAAACCCAGTGGGTTTCGCCTGTTTTGTTTACCAAAGGCGGAAATTCCGACATGAGCACAGCCACCACCCTGAGCCTGAAGAAAATCTATTCGGGCAAAGTCCGTGATCTTTACGAGATCGACGACAAACGCATGCTGATGGTCGCCACCGACCGCCTTTCGGCCTTCGACGTGATTCTCAACGAGCCGATCCCGGACAAAGGCAAGATCCTTACCGCCATCTCCAACTTCTGGTTCGATAAGCTCAAGGATCTGGTGCCCAATCACTTCACCGGCGACACCGTCGAAGACATCGTACCTGCCGCCGAATTGCCGCTGGTGGAAGGTCGCGCCGTGGTGGCCAAGCGCCTCAAGCCGGTTGCAGTTGAAGCCATTGTGCGTGGCTACATTGTGGGCTCGGGCTGGAAGGAGTATCAGAAGAGCGGCACGGTTTGCGGCATTCAATTGCCAGCAGGCCTAAAAGAAGCGGCCAAACTGCCGCAGCCGATCTTCACCCCCTCGACTAAGGCCGCTGTAGGCGACCATGACGAGAACATCAGTTTCGAGCAGTGTGAAGCAATCATTGGCGCAGAACTGGCAGCCAAGGTGCGTGATACCGCTATTGACCTATACAGCGCCGCGGTCGAATACGCCGCTACACGCGGCATCATCATCGCCGACACCAAATTTGAGTTCGGCCTTGATGAGAACGGCACCCTGACATTGATGGATGAGGCCTTAACGCCAGACTCCAGCCGCTTCTGGCCGGCTGATAGTTATGTGGAAGGCACCAACCCACCGAGCTTCGACAAGCAATTTGTGCGCGACTGGTTGGAGTCCACCGGCTGGAACAAAGAGCCGCCGGCCCCAGCAGTGCCTGCCGACGTGGCACAGAAAACCGCTGACAAGTACCGTGAAGCCCTGACGCGTTTAACCGTCTAGGTAGACTCGGTCAGTTGGTTCAGCAAAGGGGCGCTTCGGTGCCCCTTTTTATTGGTAGGACTTTTTAAAGCGGCTTCAGGCTGAGTGCAAGCGCCTGAAAGTATGTGAAAAAATTCAAAACTGGGGTTCGCCAAACGCACTTCAGCTGCTATCATGCGCGCCGCACGGGAAGATGCCGGAGTGGCCGAACGGGACGGATTCGAAATCCGTTGTATCAGCGATGGTACCTAGGGTTCAAATCCCTATCTTCCCGCCATACAGAAAAACCCCGTAATTCAATGAGTTACGGGGTTTTTTATGGTCTTCTAGAAAGTGAAAAATCGCTTGGGGGCAAAATTGGGGGCAAATGGGGGCAAAAAACTGCTCCCCCAAACCGCTATACACCGCTCCAATCCTCCCCAAATCCCATCTTCTCAGACACCGCACTGCCCATCCGTTTGGTATCAGTCGGGATCAGCTTTCCATAGTGTTTCTTAATCATGGTCGTGTCGGCATGGTGTTGCTGCTGACCGAAAACTGACCCAGTAGAGGCTGTTCTGCCGACTGAAAACTGACCCAGGTGTTCAACTGCTTCTGCTCAATTTTTGAGCAGGA
>LNDO01000050.1 GCA_001465025.1 Pseudomonas sp. Ga0074129 | reverse complement strand
GCGCCGTCACACTCAACCCAGAGAGGGAGCAGCCGGCAGTGAAAATAGCAGCTTAAAAACACGGCTGACGCGACAACTACCTTGCAAAACGCCGCTGGTACGCCGCTACATGGCCATGGACGTGATCCTGCCCTACGTGGTGTGGATCACCCTGCTCGCTTGGCTAATGGACCTGGGCCTGCGCCAGTTGGCCCGGGTGTGCTTCCCCTGGTTTGAAGGGGCTAAGTCATGAGCGATAAAAAAAGCAGCGCCTTTATTCAGGTCAATAACGTCTGGCAGGAGTATGGCGATCAGGTTGTTTTGGAACGTCTGAACCTGAGCATCAACGAAGGCGAGTTCTGCACCTTGGTTGGCGCATCCGGCTGCGGCAAGTCGACCTTCCTGCGCCTGCTGCTCGGTCAAGAGCGCGCCAGCCGTGGCGAGATTTTGCTCGGCGGCCAGCCCTTGGCCGCTGAGCCCGACGCCAGCCGGGGCGTGGTATTCCAGCGCTATTCCGTATTCCCGCACCTGAGCGTGCTGGATAACGTCGCCATCGGCCTAGAGTTACCGCGCTCAAAACTACTCGGTCGGCTGTTCGGCAGCGCCAAACGCGACGCCCGCGAACAGGCCGCCGTGATGCTGAAAAAAGTCGGCCTCGGCCATGCGCTGGACAAATACCCCAGCGCCTTGTCCGGCGGTATGCAGCAGCGTTTGGCGATTGCCCAGGCGCTGATCATGCAACCGCGCGTGCTGCTGCTCGACGAACCCTTCGGTGCGCTCGACCCCGGCATCCGCAAAGACATGCACAGCCTGCTGCTGGAGTTGTGGCACGAAACCCAGCTCACGGTATTCATGGTCACCCATGACCTGAGCGAAGGCTTCAGCCTCGGCACCCGCCTGCTGGTGTTCGATAAAACCCGCATTGACCCGCACGCACCGAACGCTTTTGGCGCGCGCATCACCTACGACATCCCCCTCAACAGTGACCGCCGCGCCACCCGCGCCGCCGTCGAAGCGTTGCCCGCGCATATCAGCGGCAACCTGCAACCGGCCCTGTAGGAGCACCCGATGACTGCCTCATTAAGCCTGCGCCCCACCCTCTACGAGGAACTCGTCCCCGGTGGCGGCCACACCTCCTTTGTCCTCAAGCGTGGCCAACTACTGCGCTTAACCGACCTCGAAGGCGGTGCCAATGCCAGCCTGCTGCTGCTCAACGCGGCCGAGAAAAGCGAACGGCTGAACCTGCCCGACAGCCTCAAATGCCAACACACCGCCAAGCTCACCGCCGGCCACTGCCTGTACTCGGACATGGGCCGCGTGCTGGCTGCGATCACCGCCGATACCTGCGGCTGGCACGACAGCTTCGGCGGCGTGCTGAATGCCGAAGAGGTGCAGGAGAAATACGGCAGCGGCAACTATCAACAACTGCGCAACGGCTTCTTCCGCAATGGCGTGGACAACCTGCTGGTGGAAATGGGCAAGTGGAACCTTAATCTGCAAGACCTGCTGATGTGCCTCAACCTGTTCAGCAAGGTCACGGTCGACAGCGACGGCTGCTTCCACTTTGCCGCCAACAACGCCAAGGCCGGTGACTACATCGAGCTGTACGCGCCGATGGACACGCTGGTGGTGCTCACCGCCCTGCAGCACCCCATGGACCCCAACCCCGAGTACGCGCCCAAGCCGCTGCAACTGAGCTGGCACAAGGTGGAAAGCGACGGCATCAGCGTGCTGTGCCGCACCTCACGCCCGGAAAACGCGCGGGGCTTCCATAACACCGAACGTCTGTATATCTGAGGCCGGCGCACATGACCCTTACCGCAAGCAACAAGCACCCCGAAGCCGCCGTGTACCGCGCCACCATCGGCGCGGGCGAGCCGTTTCTCTGTGAAGTCAAAGCCGGGCAAACCCTGCGCCTGCTTGATCTGGAAGGCAATCAAGCGGTCGATACGCTGTTCTACAGCGCCGCCAACCCGCGCGAGCGCTATGACGTGCAACGCACCCTGCGCAAACAGAACCGCGTCTACCTGACCACCGGCAGCGTGCTGTATTCCAACCTGGGTAAACCGATGCTGACCATCAGCGCCGACACCTGCGGGCGCCACGACACCCTCGGCGGAGCCTGCGCCCAGGAAAGCAACACCGTGCGCTACGCCTTGGACAAGCGCTATATGCACAGCTGCCGCGATAATTTCCTGCGCGCCAGCCTGCACGACGGCCGCCTGAACAAAGCCGACATCAGCGCCAACATCAACTTCTTTATGAACGTGCCGGTGACGCCCGAAGGTGGCCTGACCTTTGAAGACGGCATCTCCGCCGCCGGCAAATACGTTGAACTGATCGCACACATGGACGTGATCGTGCTGATCTCCAACTGCCCGCAGCTGAACAACCCGTGCAACGGCTACAACCCAACCCCGGCTGAAGTGCTGGTGTGGGATTGATTTTCTCCCCTCTCCCGCTTGCGGGAGAGGGGCCGGGGGAGAGGGCAAGCTGACCAGCATAAACCCAAGCCCCTCTCCCCAACCCTCTCCCCCAAGGGAGAGGGAGCAAAAGCCTTTCCACCTCGGACGACCGGGGTGCAGACCGAATACTGCGGGACGGCCCGCCCTTTCGAGGACACCTCGAATGTTCAGCAAATTACTGATCGCCAACCGTGGCGCCATTGCCTGTCGCATTCTGCGCACCCTGCGTCAACTCGACGTAAAAGGCGTGGCCGTCTACTCCGAGGCCGACGTCGCCAGCCTGCACCTGCAGCAAGCCGATGAGGCGCATAGCCTGGGCGAAGGCCCGGCGGCCAACACCTATCTGGTCGTCGAGAAAATCCTCGCCATCGCCAAGCAAACCGGAGCCCGCGCGATCCACCCCGGCTATGGCTTTCTCTCGGAAAACGCCGCCTTTGCCGAAGCCTGCGAAGCCGCTGGTATCGCCTTTGTCGGCCCCACGCCCGAGCAACTGCGCGTCTTCGGCCTCAAGCACACCGCCCGCGCCCTGGCCAAACAGCATGGCGTGCCGATGCTGGAAGGCACCGAACTGCTGGAAAACCTCGACGCCGCGCTGGTCGCAGGCGATGAGGTCGGCTATCCGGTGATGCTGAAAAGCACTGCCGGCGGCGGCGGCATCGGCATGCGCGTGTGCCACAGTGCCGCCGAACTAAGTGACGCCTTCGAAGCCGTGAAACGCCTGGGGCAAAACAACTTCAGCGACAGCGGTGTGTTTATCGAAAAGTACATCCAGCGCGCCCGCCATCTGGAAGTGCAAGTGTTTGGCGACGGTCGCGGCGAAGTCCTCGCCCTTGGCGTGCGCGACTGCTCGGTGCAGCGGCGTAACCAAAAAGTGCTGGAAGAAACCCCGGCACCCAACCTGCCAGCCGGCATGGCCGATGAACTCTGCGCAGCGGCGATCAAACTGGCCAAGGCGGTCAATTACCGCAGCGCCGGCACCGTGGAATTCGTCTACGACAGTGATGCCGGGCGCTTCTATTTCCTCGAAGTGAACACCCGCCTGCAGGTCGAACACGGCGTTACCGAACAGGTGTGGGGCGTTGACCTGGTGCGCTGGATGATCGAGCTGGCGGCAGGCGATCTGCCCCCGCTCAGCGAATTGGCAACCACCCTGAAACCCAGCGGCCACGCCATTCAAGCGCGTCTGTATGCCGAAGACCCGGGTCGTGACTTTCAACCCAGCCCCGGCCTGCTTACCGCCGTGGACTTCCCCAAGGCTGACGGTAAAGCGCTGCGTATCGACACCTGGGTCGAAGCCGGCTGCGAGATCCCGCCCTACTTCGATCCGATGATTGCCAAGGTCATCACTTGGGCCGATAGCCGCGATGCGGCCAGCGCCGCCCTCAGCCAAGCACTGGCTGAAACCGTGCTGTATGGCGTGGCGTCCAACCGCGATTACCTGCGGCAGATCCTCACGGACGCGCCATTCGCCAGCGGCCACCCCTGGACCCGCTGCCTGGAAGGCCTCACTTACAGCGCCACCACCTTCGAGGTGCTAAGCGCAGGCACGCAAACCACCGTGCAGGATTATCCCGGCCGCCTCGGCTATTGGGCCGTTGGCGTGCCGCCTTCGGGGCCGATGGACAGCCGCGCCCTGCGCTTGGGTAATCGCCTGTTGGGCAACGCCGAGGACGCGGCCGGCATGGAAATCACCATGAGCGGCCCGACCCTGCGCTTTAACACCGATGCCCTAGTGGCAGTTACCGGCGCGGTCATTCCCTTGCAGGTGGACGGCATCGAACAGCCGCTCAATACCACGCTGCTGATCAAAGCCGGCAGCACCCTGAGCCTGGGCACTATTCAGGGGGCCGGCGCACGCAGCTACCTGTGCCTACAGGGCGGCATTCAGGTGCCCGACTATTTAGGCAGCAAAAGCACCTTTACCCTCGGCCAGTTCGGCGGCCACGCGGGCCGCGCGCTGCGAGCCGGCGATGTGTTGCATATCCCCGCCCTGACCCATGGCGAAGCCGGTGCACAACTGCAGCTTGAACTGTGCAGCGCGCTGCCCGCCGTGCGCGAAATCCGCGTGATCTATGGCCCGCACGGTGCGCCGGAATACTTCACCCCGGCCTATATCGAGACGTTTTTTGCCACCGACTGGGAAGTGCACTTCAACTCCAGCCGCACCGGCGTGCGCCTGATCGGCCCAAAACCGGAGTGGGTGCGCGACAGCGGCGGCGAAGCGGGTTTGCACCCCTCCAACATCCACGACAACCCCTACGCCATCGGCGCGGTGGACTTTACCGGCGATATGCCGGTGATCCTCGGCCCGGACGGCCCAAGTTTAGGGGGGTTCGTTTGCCCGGTAACCATCATCGAGGCCGATCTTTGGCAACTGGGCCAACTTAAAGCGGGGGATAAAGTACGCTTTGCGCCGGTCAGCATCGAGGCTGCACGGGATCTGGCGAAAGCCGGCAATATCGAGTGCGTGCTGGTCTCCCCTCTCCCGCTTGCGGGAGAGGGGCCGGGGGAGAGGGCTGATGCGCAAGCCCAAAGCCCCTATCCCTACGCCGGGCGCCCCCAACCCTCTCCCAAAGGGAGAGGGGGCCTATCCGTGGCCGACTTCACCTCCCCCATCGTCCTCGACATCGGCGAAGCCGATAAACGCCTGGTCGCGCGCCTATCCGGCGACACTCACCTGTTGCTAGAAATCGGTGCGCCTGAGTTGGATCTGGTGCTGCGTTTCCGTGGCCATGCGCTGATGCAAGCACTGGAAGCCAAGCAACTGAATGGTGTGGTCGACCTTACCCCCGGCATTCGCTCACTGCAGGTGCATTACCAGCCGGAAACCCTCGCCCTCAGCGATTTACTCGGCATCGTCGCCGGCGAGTGGGACGCGGTGTGCGCCGCACAAGACCTCAAAGTACCGTCACGCATCGTTCACCTGCCGCTGTCCTGGGATGACCCGGCCTGCCAGTTGGCCATCGACAAATACATGACCACAGTGCGCAAGGACGCGCCTTGGTGCCCGAGCAACCTGGAATTTATCCGCCGCATCAACGACCTGCCGAATCTGGATGAGGTGTACAAAACGGTCTTTGATGCCCGCTACTTGGTGATGGGTTTGGGCGACGTCTACCTCGGCGCGCCGGTGGCCACGCCGCTCGACCCGCGCCACCGCTTGGTCACCACCAAGTACAACCCGGCGCGCACCTGGACCGCAGAAAACTCGGTGGGCATCGGCGGCGCCTATATGTGCGTGTACGGCATGGAAGGCCCCGGCGGTTACCAGTTTGTTGGCCGCACCCTGCAGATGTGGAACCGCTACCGCGAAGTCACCGCGTTCGACGGCAAGCCTTGGTTGCTGCGCTTTTTCGATCAGATTCGCTTCTACCCGGTATCCGCCGATGAACTGCTGCAGATCCGTCGCGATTTCCCGCTCGGCCGCTATGAACTGCGCATCGAAGACAGCGAATTGAAGCTGGCCGATTACCAGGATTTCCTGACCAAAGAAACTGAGGGCATCGAGGCCTTTCGCCAGCAACAACGCGCGGGGTTTGACGCTGAACGCAAACGCTGGATCGCCTCAGGCCAGGCGCATTTCGAGAGCGAAGAAGTGGTCGCTGATCTGGGCGAAGACGCACCCTTGGCAGCCGGTCTGCACAGTATCGACAGCCACATCGCCGGCAACCTGTGGCAGGTTCAGGTGAGCGAAGGCGACCGGGTCAACGCCGGTGATGTGTTGGTGATTCTGGAGTCGATGAAGATGGAGATTCCGCTGCTCGCGCCGCGCGCCGGGGTGATTCGCGAGGTGCGGGTGCAGCCCGGCTCAGCAGTGCGCGCCGGTCAGCGCGTGGTGGTGTTAGCCGAAGACTGAAAGCACACCGCGCCATGCGACGACAGGTGCATGGCGCGGCAGCATGACAACCAATCAACCGCGCAAGCTGCCCTCGCGCTCCCAGGCGCAACGTACACGCAGCTCGCCTTCATGCGGGCTGTGGAAGCCGTTGTCCGACTCCCAACGGAAGGTGTGCGTGCCATTCAGCTCGGTTTCCAGATGCACCACAGCGCTGGCCCAATACAGACGTTTGAGTAGCGCCTCAAACTGTTTGATCCACAGACTCCACTCGTATTCCACAGTACGGTAGCTGGCACCGAAGTGGATCACCTGAGTTTGATACAAGCCGTCACTGGGCTGTTCAGAACAGGCAAACATCTCTTGCCCCAGCAAGCTCCAGCCATCACCCGCGGGCAGTTGAGCAAGCACCTGCCGATTACTTTCCCGACGCGCACGACTTTGCGTCGGGCAGTCCGACGGCCAGTCACGGATGCAACCATAAACGATGGATTCGGACTCCACGCAGCCACTCCAACAAATCAAGGCTGCCTTCTATCACAGCCGTCCACACCAAGGAAGGAACGGCTGCCAATAAAGCCGAAAGCGCTGTACTAAAGTGGCCTATGCGCCGTGCTTGAGCGGCCCGCGCCGCAGCAGCCAGGCCAATAGCGTCATCAGCAAGGCCAGGCCGGTCAACACACTGAACGGCAGCAGGTAACTGCCGGCTGCATCGCGCGCCAGGCCGGTCAGAACCGGCGTCACGCAGGCCAGGCTGTAACCGGTGCACAGCATCATCGCCGTCCAGCGGCTCACGGCCATCGGCGAACCGGCTTCATACAACGGCAGTACCAGCGACAAGGCAAATGAGCCGCCCAAACCAAAGCCAATGGTCACCGCCCACACCTCGGGCCACAGCGTTGGCGCAAAGGTGATCATCGCCAAACTGAGGGTCGACAGCAGGCCACAGCCCATCAGCAGCACGTAGCGATTCTGAAAGCGCTGCGCCAACCACGGCAGCAAAAACGAGCTGGGCAAGCCCATCAGCATCGACACGCTGAACAAGCTGTTGCTGTGCATCACGCTCAAACCGGCTTCCTGATAACGCGCCACAGCCCAGGTGGCCAGCGCATAAAACAGCCCGGCCTGAATGGCAAAGAACGCACTGATCAACCATGCACGCGGCTTGCCCCACGGCAGGCCCGAGCCGCTGCTCGCACCGTCCGTTTCCGGGTGATTCGGCAGGGACAACCACAAGAGCAACGCCAACAATGCCGGCACCGCCCAGATCGCCAGGCCGTAACTCCAGTCATCAAACAGCCACTGAGTCGCCGGGGCCGTCAGCACAGCACCGCCTGCTCCGCCAATGGCCATGCTCAGCGAATACCAACCCACCACGCTGCCCATGCGCCCGGCGAAATGCCGCTTGATAAAACCCGACAGCAACGGCCCGGCCACCGCAATGGCCATGCCCAACAGCACGGCGCTGCCAATCAGGATGACGCTGGCATGCCCCACCATACGCAGGGCCAATGCCAGCACAATCAGCGCCATGCACAAGGCAATGGTGCGTTCCAATCCCAGACGCAGCGCAAAACGCGGGGCAAATGGCGCGAGCAAACCCATGCACAACACCGGCAGCGCGGTGGTCAGGCTGATCAAGCCACGACTGAGCGACAGCTCAAGCGCAATGCGCTCAATCAACGGAGCCAAGGAAGTAATGCCCGGGCGCAGATTAATCGCCGCCAGCACAAGGGCCAGTAACAGCAGGGCCCGGGGGAAAGGTTTCACAGGTTACTCATCCGTTTCGCGGCAATAGAGATGCCCATAAGCGGCGCTCGACCCTATCGTCAGCACCTATAGCAGGCAAGCACAGTCGCGGCTTAAATCAACGTAGCAGCCCATCTGGCCCTTCGCGCTGATCCAGAAAAAACAAGGGCAGGGAAACCCAAAGGTTTATCCCTGCCCTGTCGTCGGTGGCCTGACGCCCCGTCAATCAACGGCGTCAGACTCACGCAGCAGGCCTATTTGGTGCGCGGGGCACGCATCTTATTGGCCATGCTGGTCATTTCGTCATAGAGCAGTTGCGGATTCTTTTGCTTCAACGCCCAGGCCATGCGGCCCTGCTCATGCGGCAGAATCATAAATTCGCCTTTGGCGATTTCCTGATAGATGTAATCGGCAATATCTGCAGCACTGATCGGCGAGCTTTCCAGCAGCTTGCCCACGGCAGCTTTCATCGCCGGCGTTGGGCCACGGAAGGAGTCCAGCAGATTGGTCTGGAAGAACGAAGGGCAGACCACATGCACACCAACTTCCTGCATCTTCAACTCGATCAGCAGGCTCTCCGACAACGCCACCACACCGGCCTTGGCCACGTTGTAGTTGCTCATTGCCGGGCCCTGCATCAAGGCAGCCATGGAAGCAATGTTGACGATTTTGCCTTTGCTTTTTTCCAGCAGCGGCAGGAACGCCTTACAACCCTTAACCACGCCCATCAGGTTGATGGCGATTTGCCAATCCCAATCTTCTAGGGACAAATCATTAAAGAAACCACCCGAGGCCACACCCGCGTTGTTGACGATGACATCCACGCCGCCGAGTTTCTCTTCACAGGCTTGAGCCAACGCCGTGAGCTGGCTGTAATCACGCACGTCACAGCGCTGAGTAAAACCATCACCACCGGCCTCACGCACCATCTGCAGGGTTTCGACCAAGCCAGGCTCGTTGACATCGGAGAGCGCCAACTGCCAGCCCTCACGCGCCCAACGCAACGCGATTTCACGCCCCAAACCCGAACCTGCGCCGGTGATCATCATGCGATTTTGCATACGTACGCTGCCTTTGCTGCTGTGAGTAATGGGGCCAGTGTAGCCGGGGAAATGACAAGGCCTGCGCACCATCATTCATCTGAATAAGAGTGCCTAAGTTGCCGTCACAAACGCCGCCAACGCCGTCTAACCAGACCGGCATAAATCAAAAGATTCAGACCCAGCACAAACAATCCCAACGCGATTTGAATCTGCGGCGTTAATCCAGCCGGATAGAGAATCGGCAACACATAGTGCTCGATAAAACCACCACTATAACCCGCCTCACCCGCCACCATACGCAGGCGCTGCTCCAGCGGCGTCAACGGGCATGGCCAGCGCATCAACTCAACCAAAACGCCCCAGCCAGCTGCCGGCAAATGCAGCACAACCAACCACGGCCAGCGCCACACCAGCAAACCGCCCAGCAGCGCAAACACAATAAACAGCAGATGCACCACCACAACGGCATCCGCAGCCAGCGCTACCCCCAACATGCAACACCTCACGCCACCTGACTCGTGCAGGCAACATACCCAAGCAACCGCACAAAACCAAACAGCAGAAAGCAAAAAGGCCGGTTCATCACCGGCCTCATTATTAATTCACTACCTGGGTTAGTTGATGCTGAGCTTCTCGCGGTTCTTCGCAAGCGTCGCCTCGCCAATCCCCTTTACCTCAAGTAATTCATCCACCGAAGCAAAATCACCATGTTCAGAACGGTAGGCCACAATGGCCTGAGCCTTGACCTCGCCAATACCCAGCAACTCACGTTGCAGCGTGGCCGCATCCGCCGTATTGAGATTGATCTTGGTGACGGGTGCCACTTCAGCGGCTTTAACCGCATCACCCGAGGGAGATTTCACTTCAGCGGCCGAGGCCATAAAAGACAGTGAAGTGAGAAGAGCAAACAGCAGAGCAGCGATTTGAGCTTTAAGCATGGTGTGTGTCCTTACGTTAGTTTTAGGTCCCGCGTGGGACTTCCTGCTCCACGCTTTCTCAAAACTAGACGCTGCCCAGCACCTGTCAAATCGCAACTTAAAAATGCTGCTTTGCAGGCTTTGGTACAGACAAAAACGCTGCACAAAAACACGCAGCGTTATACAGGCTCGCAAGAACTACTTGGGGTCAATCCTGCGCTGCTGATAGATCCAATCGACAATCTCGCCCTCAGGCTTGTAGCCGCAAACAATCTCACGCAACAACTGGCGCACCCGCTCGTAATCATCACGCTCAACCGCCGCCAGCAAATCCGCTAGCACCACCTTGAAAGCCTCCCAAGACAAATGCTCCTCGCTGGCGCGCATGATCATCGGATGCTCAGTGGGGCTAACGTTATCGCCGATCAGCAGTTCTTCATAAAGCTTCTCACCAGGGCGCAAGCCGGTGAACTCGATAGCAATATCGCCCTGAGGACTCTTCGATGAGCGAACACTCAGACCACTGAGATGGATCATCTTTTCCGCCAGCTCAGCAATTTTCACCGGCTCGCCCATATCCAGCACGAACACATCTCCGCCTTCACCCATTGCGCCCGCCTGGATGACCAACTGGGCGGCCTCAGGGATGGTCATAAAGTAACGCGTGATATTGGGATGAGTAACTGTTACCGGGCCACCCCGGCGGATCTGTTCATGGAACAGCGGAATCACTGAACCTGATGAGCCCAGCACATTGCCGAAACGCACCATGGTAAAGCGCGTGTTATTCAGCTGTCGTACCCCAGACTTATCACCAAACAACTGCGGAGCAGGCTGAGCGCTCAAGGCCTGTAACACCATCTCTGCCAAGCGCTTGGTACTGCCCATAACATTGGTGGGCCGCACAGCTTTATCGGTGGAGATCAATACAAAATTACTCACACCGGCACGGATAGCAGCTTGAGCTGTATTGAGAGTACCAATCAGATTATTCAGCACACCCTCAGCAATATTGTGCTCAACAATCGGCACATGCTTGTAAGCCGCCGCGTGATAAACCGTATTAACCCTCCAGGTATTAATCACATCAAACAACCTTTCGGCATTGCGGATCGAACCCAAAATGGGCACCAACCGCAACGGCAACGACTCACGTTTGATAAGTGCTTCGAGTTCGCCGTGGATGCTGTAGAGATTAAATTCGCTGTGCTCAAACAGCAGCAGCGTGCGCACACCGCTCGAAACGATCTGCCGACAAAGCTCAGAACCGATAGAGCCGCCTGCCCCGGTGACCATAACGATTTGGTTGCGGATACAGCGCTGAAAAAGATCTTGCTGGGGCGGTACGGCATCTCGACCGAGCAAGTCGGCAATATCGACCTCCTGCACATCCTCGACTTTTACCCGGCCGCTGGCCAGATCCATAAAACCCGGAATACTGCGGACATGCAGCGGGAACAACTCTAAAGTCTCAAGAATTTCACGCCGCCGCCCACGCGAAGCTGAGGGCAAAGCCAAAAGAATTTCGCCAGCACCTGTTTCATCAATCATCTGCTGGATGTGCTTCGGGCTATAGACGCGTAAACCGGCAATCGAACGGCTGGCTATGCCCGAATCATCATCGATAAAAGCCACTGGCCGCATCCCGCGTCCGAGCCGAAGTGCTGCAAGCAACTGATTGCCAGCTGCTCCTGCGCCGTAGATCGCAACTTTCGGCAAGCCCTCATCGCGCCCCTGCAGGCGATAGGGCTTATCTGAAGAATACCAATCACCCATAAAATACTGGCGCATCATCAGGCGTAGGCCGCCAATCATGACCAAGCTCAGCCACCAGTAGTTGAGCACCATAGAACGGGGAATCAACTTAGGCGCGCCCTGATACCAGTAAACCGCCAACGACAAAACCAAGGCCGAAAGCGTCACAGCCTTAGCAATTGCTACTAACGCATCATTACCAAAATAACGCATCACCGCCCGGTACATGCCAAAGCGGATAAACAAAGGAATCGAAATTAACGGGGCCAGCACAAACAACCACGCATGCCCACCCAAGGGCTCGATGCTACTTGCTTCGCCAAGACGCACTACAAAGGCCAGCCACAGCGCAGCCCATACCAGCACCACATCCATAGCCACCTGAATCAGTCGCTTTTGACGCCGTGGCAGGCTGACCAAACGGCTGCGCAACTTTTCGGCAAGTCTCAACACAACAAACACCTCAATCCTTAGAACATGAAAACAAGCGAAGTGAAGCCCTCCGCCGGATAAAAACCTACTATTGATAAAAGCCCAACACCAAATGCACGCCAACTAAAACACGAAGTACAACACCACTGCGCGTAGGAGCGGGCCATGCCCGCGAAAGCGGAAAACGTCCGCCCAAAATCAAAACATCACACCACGATCAAAACCAACAACATCACACAACCTAACCAGCAACCACCCCTTCTGCCCGCAACACCGTCCCAGGCGCACACACCACGCCATCACCAACCACCACCTGATACCCCGCACTACACCCCGCTTGCAGCCAAGCCCGCGCGCCAATCTTCACGCCACCGGCTAACTGAACACCAACGCCAAGGTGGGCAAAATCACCAAGGCTGGCATCGTGATCGACCGTCACATTGGCATTGACGATAGCGCCCTCACCAATCAGCGCATCAACGCCCACCATCGCCAGCGCCATAATCGCCGCTCCCGCACCAATAACAGCGTAGGCACTGACGCAAGCGCGGGGATGCACCACCGTTACCAAGGGCAAGCCGGCGGCACGAATGACCTCTACCCACTGTTCGCGCACGGCATTATTGCCAACCGCAGCAATAGCGCCCGCCGCCGTACCCTGCAGCACAGCCAACCCTGCCACATCGGACACAACCGGCCAGCCAAAGGTTTCACGCAACTCAGGCCAACGGTCATCAGCGAAGGCGATTCGCTGCCACTCACCACTGAGCAGTGCCGCTTCTGCAACAGCTTTACCATGGCCGCCCGCACCGATGATAAGTAATGTCAGCTCGCTCACGCCCGCCGCTCCAGCTCACCGGCATGGTATTTCAGCGCCAACGCCAACAACGGCACATAAGCGATCAACAGCCCCAACAAGCCATCTATGCCGCCCAGCCCCACCCAAAGCGCAATGGGTAGCAGCCACAGGATGTTGATACCAACCACAACAAGGGTCACCGGTAAATGACGACCATACTGACGCGAAGCATATTGATAAGCATGGCTACGGTGGGCTTCATACACCTTGTCACCCCTCAACAGCCGGCGCAGCAAGGTAAAGGTGGCATCGACGATAAACACCCCAAGCAGAATCAACCAGCTGCATAACAACTGTGGCGCGACCCACGCAGCCTGCAACGACAGCACGCCCAAGGTGATGCCGAGAAAACCACTGCCCGCATCGCCCATAAAGATCCGTGCCGGCGGAAAATTCCAAAACAGAAACCCCGCAACTGCAGCCGCCAGCAACACCGGCGCAATCCAAGCTGTAGGTTGGGTTGAGCCCGCTAAGCCCAAAAACCCATACAGCAACGCACCACCCAAACAGACACAAATGGCTTCTACACTGGCAATGCCATCAATGCCGTCCATGAAGTTATAGAGGTTAAGCAACCACACCAGATACACCGCCGCCAGCGCATGGCCGAACCAGCCCAGATCAACGGTGAAACCGAACATCACCACTGGCGGCAAACCACCGAGCCAGAACAGCGCCCAAATGGCAGCGGCGAAATGCCCAAGCAAACGCCAGCGCGCAGCGATATGACCGTGATCGTCGAGAAAGCCCAACACGGCAATCCCCGCCCCTGCACCCAGCAACGCCCAAGCTATCGGCCACGCGATCAAATCCATACACGCCAGCAACGGCAAGGCCAACAAAAAGCTCACCACGATAGCCACCCCACCACCACGCGGCGTCGGCACCGAATGCGAACTGCGGGCGTTGGGAATGTCCATCAGGCTGCGAGCCAAGGCATAACGGCGCAACGCGCCAGTCAAAAAAAGCGCGACGCCGGCCACAACCGGCAAAAACCACCAGATACTCATTTAGCGTGCTGTTCCATGAAATGCTTAGCTGTCTTGCGCAACGCTTCATCAACGCTGACTGGCGGCGTCCAATTGAGTAGTTGACATGTTTTGCTGATGTCGACCTGCAGCGAGCCGCACAGCCGTTGAGCAAGTGCCTGCTTACCCAACATCGCTGCGCCCACTTCGATCAGCCGACTCGGCAACGGCAAAAGTCGAGCTGGCTTACCAAGGGCCGTGCCCATTCTGTGCAGCAACTCGGTAGTTGAAAGATCCTCACCATCGCTAACCAGAAAGGTCTGATTGGCGGCGGCCGGATGATCGATACAGGTCACAATCAAGTCCACCAGATTATCCAAGGCGACCAGACTGCGTCGGTTGTGGATAGCCCCAAAAGGCAAAGGCACACCTTTGTGCAGCCAGCGCATCATGCTCAGGAAGTTTGCTTTCACACCCGGCCCATAGACTAGCACCGGACGGATAATCACCACTTCCATTCCGGTTTCAGCCGCCAAGGCGCGTAAGCCCTGCTCGGCCTCCATTTTGGAAATGCCATAAGGATCCATCGGAGCAGGCTGAGCATCGGCAAAGTAAGGCGCACCGACTAACGCGCCCTCACCGTTAACCTTGATCGAGCTGATAAAGATAAAGCGCCGTACACCCGCTGCCGCTGCCTGGCGGGCGAGGTTCAAAGTGCCGTCGACATTGACCTTGCGGAATTCGGTGAGTGGGTCAGATGACGTATCGTTCATGACATGAACACGGGCAGCGCTGTGAATGACAACGCCCACCCCATCCAACAGACTTCGCAAATCGGTATCCGCCTCAAGCCCGCCGACCACCTGACTACTAACGCACTCTGGAAAGCCCGATACCGGCCTACGCACCGCTGCAATCAACTCTAGGTCGACCCGTACTGACATCCTTTCCAACAATCCCTGGCCGACAAAGCCGCTGGCGCCGGTCAACAAAACACGCATTTACTTACCTCGTGGATGCTCAGGGCTTCGACCAGACTGTGCGATTGATGTAGTCGGTGTAGCTGAGCACGACCCTGACGACCTGCTTCGATACCGGTCCGGCCTGATAGTCCCGCACCACGGGGATCACCCGCCGGTCACGCTCATGCTGGCTGGTCACAACACGTACCGCATCCAGTACGCGTTCTTGTTTCAGGCCGCTCATGATCAGCGTGCCCTCATCCATGCCCTCAGGCCGCTCATGGGCATTGCGGATCGTGATCGCTGGCAAATTCAGCAGCGAAGCCTCTTCGGTGATGGTTCCGCTATCGGATAGCACGCAAAACGCCGACATTTGCAGTTTGATGTAATCCAGCAAGCCGAATGGTTTGGCGAAGCGAATCAGCGGATGCTCCAGCGACTCGCCCAGTGCTTCAAGACGCTTTCGAGTGCGCGGATGGGTGGACACGATGATTGGATACTCGTACTTGTCGGCGAGCGCCCGCAGAGTTGCCAACAAATCGCGGAGGTTTTCCGGTGTATCGACGTTCTCTTCTCGGTGGGCACTGACGATAAAGAACCTGTCCTCGTGCAACCCTTCTCGCTGCAGCACATCGGAGACCTGGATACGCGGCATGTAATAATCCAGCACTTCCTCCATGTGCGAGCCGGTCTTGATGATAGTTTCCGGGCGAATGCCCTCGGCAATCAGGTAGCGGCGCGCATGCTCGGTCAGGACCATATTGATATCGCTCAAATGGTCGAGCACTTTACGGTTCAGCTCCTCTGGTACGCGCTGGTCGAAACAACGATTGCCTGCCTCCATATGGAAGACAGGAATCTTGCGGCGCTTGGCCGCAATAATCGCCAAGCAGGTGTTGGTATCACCATACAACAAGAGTGCGTCGGGCTTCTCCAGCTCAAACACCTCGTCAGCCTTGGCAATTACTTCGGCAATGGTCTTGGCCGCGGAATCACCAGCAGCACCGAGGAAATGATCAGGCTTACGAATTTCCAGATCATCGAAAAACACCTGATTCAGCTCGAAGTCATAGTTCTGCCCCGAATGAACCAGAATATGCTGAACCTGTTTGTCCAGTTCCGCGATCACGCGGCTCATCTTGATCAGTTCCGGGCGGGTACCGACCAGCGTCATCACTTTAAGCATTGAGCTGCTCCTGAATGTAATCCAGCTTCAGCAATAAATCCTTGATGCCCTCAACACTCAGGCGTTTGGTGTTGTGCGAGGTATAGTCATCCAGCTCCGAAATATTTTGCTCACCCTCAACGAAGAACTTCTTGTAGTTGAGGTCGCGGTTGTCCGCCGGAATGCGATAATACCTATCCATGTCTTCGGCCTTGGCCATTTCCTCACGGGAAATCAGCGATTCATACAGCTTCTCGCCATGCCGAGTGCCAATAACCTTGACTGCATTATCACGGCAAAATAACTCTTTAAGGGCTTGCGCAAGATCCGCCACCGTTGACGCCGGGGCCTTTTGCACAAAGATGTCGCCCTGCTCGGCATGTTCGAAGGCATGCAGCACCAGGTCGACCGAATCTTCCAGGGACATTAGGAAGCGGGTCATATTCGGATCGGTGACAGTCAACGACTCGTTGTTCTTGAGCTGACCTATAAACAGCGGGATTACCGAACCACGCGAAGCCATCACGTTGCCGTAGCGGGTCGCGCAGATAACCGGGCCGACCTCCGGAATCATCCGCGACTTGGCGACCATGATTTTTTCCGCCATCGCCTTGGAAATGCCCATGGCATTGATCGGGTACACGGCCTTATCGGTACTGAGGACCACCACACGCTTGACCCCAGTGGCAATAGCAGCATTTAGCACGTTATCCGTACCCATGACATTGGTTTTCACCGCCTCCATGGGATAGAACTCGCAGGAAGGAACCTGCTTCAACGCTGCCGCATGGAAGATATAGTCAACTCCCACCATGGCCTGAGAAACGCTGTCGTAATCGCGCACATCGCCGATATAGAACTTGACCTTATCGTTCGCTAGGGCAATCCGCATATCCTCCTGCTTCTTCTCATCCCGGCTGAACACCCGAATTTCCTTGACATTGGTATCAAGGAAACGCTTCAACACAGTATTACCAAAGGAGCCGGTACCACCGGTAATCATTAAAACTTTGTCATCAAACATAAACACTCACCACACTCAAAAAATAAAATTAACGCTGGTCGTACATCATTCTGATCAGCTCAGGCCAAGCCGGTGGTATATAGCCAGTTGCTAGACGTAAGCGAGACGAATCCAGCGAACGGTCTATACAAAGCTGCTCATCTGAAGTGATCTGAATCTTGTGCCCGTAGACTTCGGCCACTAGTTTGAGCAGTGAAAACTTGTCGATCGGTTCGGCCGATACGTGATAAAGGCCATGAAGTTCGGGATTCGGGAGTACATAGTCCTTCATCACCCGGGCCAGCTCGACAGTGGGCAAACCGGAAAATATAGCTTTCGCAAAGCCCTTGACCGGACCGCTTTGTGAAAGAAACCAGTCGACCAAAGAGAAGTGAGTGCCTAGCTCATGACCGATGATCGACGTACGCAGCGTAATCGCGTGCGACACCTCATGCAGTTCGCCAATGAACTTCGACTTGCCATAGAGATCCTCTGCGTCCGACAGGTCAGCCTCGGCATACATCCCCTTACGACCAGAGAACACACAATCCGTACTAACATGGATCAGCCGAGCCCCCGTCAGGCCACAAAGCTTCGCCAACCGGTGTGGCAGCATGGCGTTAATCGGCAAGGCCGAAAGCGGATCCTTGGCGTCGGCTAACTGCTTGATCAGTCCAACACAGTTGATGACGACATCTGGCCGAACACGTTCCAACACACTAATCAGCGCATCTTGATCGAGCACATCGACATTGCTAATCAATTGAGCATGAAGTAGTCCAGGAAAATGCCGCCGCCCCCCGGCATTGCGCAATGTGCCCGATACCTGGTATCGCTGGTCGAGGGAAAACTGTTTGAAAACAGCACTGCCCAACATACCGGTCACGCCCAACACCAGAACATTCATTTCGACATCCCTCTTCCTTCGCTGATTCTATTCTCAAGAATTTCCACTAGACGCTGGCTTTGTCGCGCCATCTCAAAATTTGCCACAAAAAACTCTCGCCCAGACTGCCCGAGCTTTTCGCGCGCTTCCGGCGGCATATTGAAGAGCTGCTCAATACAGCGGGCCAAGCCTGCGGAGTCTTCTGCGGGGCATGACAAGCCAGCTCCCGCCTCCTCAATGACACGCGCCCCTTCACCATCGAGCGCGGCGATCACAGGACGGCCTGCGGCGAGATAGGCTTGAACCTTGCTAGGGATCGTATAGGCAAAAATCTCCTCTCGCTTGAGTGTCACTATCAATCCGGCTGCACGGCTAAAAAATTGCGGCATTTCCGAAGGGGGGAAACGCCCAGTCAGGATCAAATTATCCAAGCCTTTTTGAGCCTTCTGCTCTTCCACCCAACCGAGCATGCTGCCGCTGCCTACTAGCACCAGTTTACACTCAGACAAATGCTTTAAACTTTCCGCAGCCTGGATCAGAGTCTCAACAGACTGTGCCCTACCAAGGTTACCCGCAAAAACCAAGCAAAAATTATCCTCAAGCTGCGACAGCAACTCAGCAGGTACCTGAGTACAGGCTACGGGCTCCGGAGGCGAGTATTGATAAGAGTTTGGGTAATAAACGATCTTGTCGCGTCGGGCATAACGTGCAACCGGAGTAATGAATGCCTTTGACTGCACGAGCAACGTATCTGTGCATGCATAGATCCCCCGTACCAACCAACCGACTATACGTAGAGCGAAGCGATTACGTATAAACCCCGTAGCACTGAGGCTTTCTGGCCATATGTCTTGTACCCAAACTGCAAGATGCGCCTTGAGACGCCATTTTAGATAAATTGCTGGGATAACAGAGGTTATTGGCGATGGTACGAAAACAAAAATCACGTCAAAGGAACGATTCTTGACTGCCCGTCGAAAAAACAGGAGACCGTTTAGTACAAATGAAAAATAATTGAGTAATAATTTTTTAGCACCGCCACTCCCACGCGGCCGGAGCGGCGCACGATGGACCATTATTTCACCCTCGAAAAGCTCATCCATGCAGCCTTCCGCATTATAGCCTTCATAAACTTCACCATCGGGATAATTAGGCTTCCCCGTAAAAACCTCTACAACATGCCCATGAGAAACAAGAGATTTAACAAGTTCATTTATAACAAAAGACTCAGGCCAAAAATACTGCGAAACAAGAGCTATCCTCAATTTATTAATCCCCTAATCTTTCCCACTCTCGAATCTTGACTTAAGCGCCCTAGGGCCAAAACGGAAAACAGAATAAACAAACGAAAGAATCGCCAACCATCTATTAAATTTAAAACTAAAATTAGGTAGCTTATTCGACTTCTTCAAGAACTCCACTGCTGTAATCTTAATATCGAAACAAGATGACTTTGTGCGGTGACACCTTGCTAAATAAGCATATTCGGACTCATTCAATTGATAAATCTCATTTACGGCATCAACAAACGACAACCTCCTAGTTGTTGCTGATTCTTCATTATAAGAATAACCTTCCACATCAGAAAATAAACCACACGTCAACGGTTGTTTAATCGATTCAATACCCACAAGCGAAGGGACTCCAGCAGCAGAGGCTTCGATGATAGTAGTGCCTGAACCAACAAAACAAAATATACCATCTAGTACACTCGGTAAATCCTTATACTTAACACCACCCATAAAGTGCACATATCTATCAACATCACACTCGACTGCATGCTTCTGGAGAGCATCTAGCTCAGGCCCCTCGCCATAAATATAGTATTCAAATTCCGCAAGCTTACGAAGCTCTGAAAGTTGAGAAATTAAATGGCGATTATAAACTTTAAAATCAACCAATCTACCAACAGAAACAATTTTTCTAGAGCTAAAGGACGGAGCACAATTACTATATTTAGAAAGCTCAATACCTAAAGGCAAAATATCCATATCATCTATAGCAACCCCCGTCAACTCAGAGGCCATTATCGCAACACTCTCACTAGGAAAAAGAGTCAAGCTAACATTGCTATCATATAACTCAAGCAGCTTAGACCTAAAATAAGCCCCTTTGTTACGCCACCAATACATCTCCATTGAGTGGTAAATACCAATACTAAGAGCCTTAAATTTAATAACATTTCTATTTAAAAAAACAAATCCAAGCGTTAGAAGATCAACAACATGAACCACGTCATAGCACGCTCTTTCACCCTCCCATTTCAAAGGAAGAAAAGCATTAATCCAGCTTGAAGCCTTTAAAAAAGACGCATTTTCATGGATAAATATATTTGTAAACTTAGAAATTTCAGAAATCAAACCACTATCATATTGCTTTGAGATTATTAAAACATCGACCTCGCAGCCACACGCATTAAGCTCTTTAGCCAACCGAACAATATAGGTCTCGACCCCCCCCATATGCAAACCACCAAGAACAAATAAAACTTTCTTCACAGAGCACCTTTGAGGTAGTTAAAGAAAATCATGGAAATAATTTACTCCGCCACTCCAGCCAGCATTAATTGTCAGATTAAGCCAAAGAGTTAGAAACGAATATATAAAAACAACTATATACCCCAACCCACGCCCAAGAAAAAAACAAGCAAGGCAAGGAATAAGAACATATTCAAACATTGAGATTACGGAATATCCACGCCCTGCAAGAATAGCAAAATCACCGAATAAAATCCGAAACATTGTCGCACTATAAAAAAAACAAAACGAAATCTTGAACCAGTCATATCGAGATAAAAGTTGATTCCAAAACAACAACGAAATAGAACATACCAGCAAGTTTTTAATATTTACAACATCAAATATAGGCAATGCATAGTTATATTCTTCAGCGCTCAAATAAAGACTTATTTTTTCACCAATAAAGCCAAAACCTGCAAGTGAATTAAATAATAAACCCAAATCGAAAAGCCAAGCGAGCAATAAAGAAGTAATCCCCGCAAAAACAAAAACTGATCTGTTTGGCGAAAGTAAGTAAACGACTACGGGCATCAAAAAAATTATTGACGAAACATGCAACGAGACCGCTATAGCGAACAAGAAAAACATCATTGAATAACGACATTTAGTTAAAAAACATGCGGCATAAAAAAGAATAGCTGTAGCCAGCCCAAGACGGATAGCATTCAGCTCTTTTGCCAAGAAAAAGTGAGTGAAATACACCACTACAGAAGCCCCAGCATAAGGGGAAAAATATCGAATACTTTTGAGATTAAAACAAACCGATGCAAAAGCTACAGAAAAAAATAGCCAATACTGCGAAGAACTAAAAACTAACAACAGAGATAAAAACCAAAAAAAACCAAATTCTATATTATAAATCGAGTAACTGTAGCCACACAAAAAACTCTCGCATTCTAGAAGCGAGGGAATACCATGAAATATAAACATATATGCCTGATCATCGCTCCCAACACCAATACTTCTAAATGAGGCCAGAAGCACAAGAAAAAACATAACAATCCAGTAGTATATAATCTTGTAAGAGCGCCCATTGCTAAAATGCTCAAATGCACAGAGTATAGAGACAACAATAAAACTCAAATAAATTGGCAACATGATCATAATTTCGCTCCTTTAGCCCCAAAAAACACTTTATCTCCGAGCCCAGAATACGAAAGCACAAGTACACAAAACAAAATAGATGACATAGGTCAGCATATAGCCGATAAGAACTCCTTTGATACCGCCCAACAAGCTACCAATCAGTAAGGCCACCCCTAAAAACAACAGCCCTTGTAAAAGCTCTGCACTTACATAAAGCTTTGTTGCTGCCTTAGCTACACCAACAAACCCTATAACGTAACTAGATATCTTAAAAAAATCACCAATCAACTGGAAAACTATCAAATCTTCAAGCCGAGAAAAATCACTCGACAATAATGCCGGAATAAAAAAACTGCGCCCCACATAAAAAACCGAAGCACCTATCAAAAATATAACCATAACTAGCAGCATGAATTTGCGCACATACTGACCAATTACTTTCTTATCAGCTATAGGCGAAATAAGAGGCATAAAATAATACGCCAAAAACACACCAAAAAACCCAAGATATGCAGCAGATAATCTAATAGAAGCCTGCCAGAGACCTGCCTCAGCATACCCGCCGTTATGTATCAGAAATTCTCTCACTACCATTTCCACTAAAGGAAAAGTTAAAGCACTAGCCAATAACATGACAGTAAATGCAGAAAGTTTCTTTAACTCAACCCTGGTCACTACACTAAATTTTACTCGACCAAAAAATGAAGACTTAAAGTAAAAATAAAACCCAGGGAAAACGCCCATAAAAAAAACCGCTATTATTGCTATTGCAGCACCAGCAATTTCATAGTGAAAAATCAAAAACCAAGCTAGCGGAAGCGCCAAGAGATTGCCAATTATTTGTATTATTGCAAAACCCTTAGTATCTCCTAGTCCATTACAGACCCCTGTGACTAAGTTGGTAAACGCAAATCCTAGCTGTGCGACTGCCAGTAGCATAACAACCCAGTAAAAATCTTCGGACCGAAATAAAAATACTGATATGCTCTTTGAAAAAAAAACACCTAAAGCTAATACTATTACGCAAAAAGCTAGTGAATAAAAAGCCGCAGAAGATATAAATAATAGCATTTTCCGTGGCTCACCCCGATATTCCGCCACGTATTTTATAACACCATTAACAACCCCCCCCCCTGCGAGCAGGGTAACAATAGTTACTGCACTCATGAAATGCCCTAAAACCCCAACCCCCTCAGCGCCCAAATAGAGGGCAATTAATTTTAAAAGAACAAAGCCCACCAATATCTTTGAAAGATGGGCAGAGCCTGTTAATAAAACACTGTAAATAGCGCTCATATGAAATTAATTGCATGCAATAGCATTAGACACAACGTCTAAAACACGAGTTACATCCTGTTCGCTTAAACCGTACCAAAGTGGTAACCGTACAAGGCGCTCACTTTCTTTAGTGGTAAAGTTGTCAGCGCCTGAAAATATGCCAAGCTTCTTGCCTGCGATTGACGAGTGCAACGGTACATAATGAAACACAGCCATTATCGACTCATTTTTCATCACCTCAAGGAACTTGGTTCGACTCTCAAGACCAGAAAGTTTCAGGTAAAACATATGTGCATTATGCTGACAACCAGAAGGAATGTAAGGCGTTGCTATCTTATCAGTGAGAGTGGAGAAGGCATTTATGTAAGCCCCCCATGTTGCTCGACGATTGATATTTATCTCCTCTGCGCATTCAAGTTGTCCATAGAGATAGGCTGCCTGTAACTCTGAAGGTAAGTAACTGCTTCCAATATCTACCCAAGTATATTTATCGACCATACCCCTAAAAAACTGGCTGCGATTCGTGCCTTTCTCTCTGATAATTTCGGCTCTAGCAGTGAAGCGTTCATCGTTAATCAGCAGCACGCCACCTTCACCACCGCTGGTGTAGTTCTTGGTTTCATGGAAGCTATAGGCCCCCATATGCCCGATGCTGCCGAGCGCGCGGCCCTTGTAAGTGGCCATCATTCCTTGTGCAGCATCTTCAATCACAAACAATTGGTGCTTATCTGCGATGGCCATGATGGTGTCCATTTCGCAGGCAACACCAGCATAATGGACGGGCACGATAGCTCTGGTTTTGGGCGTGATGGCGGCTTCAATTAGATTCTCATCGATATTCATTGTATCTGGACGGATATCGACAAAAACAATCTTTGCACCGCGCAGAACAAAAGCATTAGCGGTGCTGACAAAGGTGTAACTCGGCATAATAACTTCATCGCCGGGCTGAATATCTAGCAGGATTGCAGCCATCTCCAGCGCTTGAGTACATGATGGTGTTAATAGTGCTTTCTTGGTGCCCGTATTCTTTTCAAACCACTCATGGCAAAGCTGAGTAAACTGGCCGTCGCCAGATATTTTGCTGCTGCGCATGGCAGACATTACATATTGATCTTCGTTACCGGTATAGGGCGGCTTGTTAAATGGGATCATTTGTAGAAATCTTCTAAAAATTTAGGCTCAAGTTCAAGCAAATCTTTTTTACGCTCGTTTACCCTTCGTGCGGGACTTCCAACATAGATCCCCCATGGATCGGTACTACGGATGACCAATGACATTGCGCCCACAGAGCAACCCACTGCGAGGTTGACACCGGGAAATACAATGGAGCCAGCCCCAACGATGACGTGCTTACCAATATAAATACTTTCGAACCGTTCTTTTTTATACTTTTTCCCCACCAGCGAATTAGTCATTGTTTCGCCACTGTAGTCGTCTGACTGTGAAAAAACTTTAGCACCATAAGCTAGGGTGCAAAAATCTTCAAAGTATACGCCGGGCTCTCCACCGGCAATCAAACACATAGGAGTAATATGGTTAAATTTACCAATTCTTACCTTGCCTGATACCACGCAAAAATCATCAATTCTAGAGTTATCGCCGATCTCAATCTGATCAGCATTGTAGATACTGGCTTTATCACTGATGTGAACATTCAGTCCAAGACTCTTGAAACCCATTTGCTCAAGAGCTTCTCTGGATAAATATGCCATGCCGAGCCTCTTTACTGTATCAAAAGGGATAGAAGATACTGACCATAACTGTTCTTGCTTAATGACTGACCTATGCGTTTTAAATCATTGCTGCTTAACCAGCCATTGGTAAAAGCAATTTCTTCGAGGCAGGCGATTTTGTAGCCTTGGCGCTTCTCAATAGTTTCGACGAAAAGACCCGCCTCAAGCAGGCTTTCGTGAGTACCTGTATCGAGCCAGGCAAAGCCACGACCAAGCAACTCGACGTTAAGATCCCCGCGCTGCATATAGACTTGGTTGATGCAGGTGATTTCCAGCTCCCCTCGATGAGAAGGCTTTACCTGCTTGGCTATCTGCACCACATCATTATCGTAGAAATACAGACCCGTGACGGCATAGTGAGATTTTGGCTTTTGCGGCTTTTCCTCAATCGATATGGCACGCTTATTTTCATCAAACTCAACCACACCGAAGCGCTCTGGGTCTTTGACCTGGTAACCGAATACGGTAGCACCCTTACAGCGAGCTGCGGCTGCGCGCAACATAGGGCCAAAACCTTGGCCATAAAAGATGTTATCTCCCAGAACCAAGCAAACACTATCCTTGCCAATAAATTCTTCGCCAATAATAAAGGCTTGGGCTAGCCCATCCGGGCTGGGTTGTACGGCATAGCTGATTGTTATCCCAAAATCGGAACCATCGCCCAGTAGGCGCTGATAACCGCTTATATCTTCCGGAGTGCTTATCAGTAGGATGTCGCGGATACCAGCCAACATTAATACGGACAAGGGATAGTAGATCATTGGTTTGTCGTAAATGGGCAGCAGTTGCTTGGACACACCTTTAGTGATCGGGTACAACCGTGTGCCGGAACCGCCGGCGAGAAGAATGCCTTTCATGTATTGCTTCCTTTATGCTGTCGCGCCCAAACGCTCACGTTGATAGCTACCATCTTGCACGCGGCGGCACCACTCTTGGTTACTCAGATACCACTCAACCGTCTTGCGAATCCCTGACTCGAAGGTTTCGACAGGCGTCCAATTCAGTTCGCGCTGGATCTTGCTGGCGTCGATGGCGTAACGCAGGTCATGGCCGGGGCGGTCTTGGACATGGGTGATGAGTTCTTTGTAAGAGCGCATTGGCTGATGCTTGATCTGGGCGTCAGCTAAATCGTTGATCGCGAGCAAGCTCGCTCCTACTGGTGTTTGCATCGGCCGGAGTTCATCGAGCAGCTCGCAAAGGGCGTGGACAACTTCGATGTTCTGTTTTTCATTGTGGCCACCAATGTTGTAGGTCTCCCCCACTACGCCTTCGGTCACAACCTTGTATAGGGCACGAGCATGATCTTCAACATACAGCCAGTCGCGCACTTGATTGCCTTTGCCATAGACCGGCAGCGGTTTGCCTTCAAGGGCGTTAAGAATGATCAGCGGAATGAGTTTTTCCGGGAAGTGGTACGGGCCATAGTTATTTGAGCAGTTGGTAATCAGCATCGGCAGCCCGTAGGTACGACTCCACGCACGCACCAAATGGTCTGAGCTGGCCTTACTCGCCGAGTAGGGTGAACTGGGAGCGTAGGGGGTGGTTTCGGTGAACAGCGCTTCTGGGTCTTCCAGATCGCCATAGACTTCATCGGTGGAAATGTGATGAAAGCGGAAGGCTGCTTTACGAGCTGTTTCCAGCCCTTGCCAATACTGACGCGTGGCCTCGAGTAGCGTGTAAGTACCAACGATATTGGTTTCAATAAATGTGGCAGGGCCATCGATGGAGCGGTCTACGTGAGACTCAGCAGCTAGGTGCATCACGGCATCTGGTTGATGCTCTTGGAACACTCTCTGAAGCGCTACCCTGTCGCAGATGTCGACTTGCTCGAAGGCGTACCGCTCACTGTCGCTGACGTCGAGCAGGGACTCTAGGTTGCCGGCATAGGTGAGCTTGTCGAGATTGACCACGCTACCAGCGGTGCTGTCGATGATGTGGCGTATGACCGCTGATCCAATAAAACCAGCACCGCCGGTAACAAGAATTTTCATAAGAATGCTGGAACCATCATTTTTTAGTTAACTTAAAGCAGCTCAGCTGCTTAGTCGGGATAGAGACTTCACTCGATTTGCCGTAATCAATTCAGAATCCGCGATATTCGTAGCGGTCACGAATCGTTTGTGCCTCTGGGGATTACTAGTTCCAGGGGGCGCTGTTTTTCTTTGTAGAGCGCTTTGAGGCGCTCGCCGTATTCGTGTTTGGCTCCGGTTTCACCATGGACGATGCGCACTTGGCTAGGCCAGTGGCGCATGCGAGTAACGAAGCCCAGCAAGCCTTGTTGATCCGCATGGGCTGAGTAGCCGCCTATGGTATTGATTTTGGCGCCAATCTTATAGCGCTCGTCATCCAGGTCGACATAACCACCACGCTCACCATACATCTGGATGGCGCGGCCGGGTGTGCCTTGCGCCTGGTAGCCGATGAAGAGTACGTCATGCCGAGGGTCGTGGAGCATGGCTTTCAGGTAATTGACAATTCGACCACTGCTGCACATGCCGTTCCCGGCGATGACGATGGCCGGACGAGCGTTGGCGGTGAGGTGGCGCACCATGGCCAAGTGGGCTTGGTGGCTATCAACGGTGATCAACTGCTCGAAGGCCAGCGGGTTGCGGCCTTGTTTGACGCGCTGCAGGGCTTCGTTGTCCCAGAAGGGTTTCAGCTCGCGGTATACCTGGGTAAAGCGGCTGGCCAAGGGGGAATCGAGGATGATGGGGAGTGTGGGCCAGTTGATGGTTTGCGTGGCTTGATCTTGATCCCGCGGCACCTTCTTACCCTCACCCCTAGCCCCTCTCCCGGAGTGAGAGGGGAAAACAGCCTGCCCTTCGCCAGTGGAATGCAGTTTTTTGCTGTGGATGATGTCTTCGAGTTCGTAGAGCAGCTCTTGGGTGCGGCCGATGCTGAATGCGGGGATCAGGACCGTGCCGTTGTTGGCCAGGGCTTGTTCGATGACGCTTTCCAGGCGCTTGCGGCGGGTGCGGCGGTCTTCGTGCAGGCGGTCGCCGTAGGTGCTTTCGATCACCAGGATGTCGGCGCGGTACGGAGGCTTGGGGGCTGGCAGCAGGGGCGAATGCGGCGCGCCGAGGTCGCCAGAAAAAACGATGCGCTTTTTCTCGCCAGTCTCGGGGTAATGCAGGTCGATCTCGACATAGGCCGAACCGAGGATATGCCCGGCGCGCTGCAGGCGTATGCGGCAGATCAGCTTCTCGCTGTCGTACAGGGTGAACCAGGTTTTGTAGGGCAAGGCGATGATGCGCTGCTCGACCAGTTTGAGGTAACGCTCGACCTGTTTCTGGTCGCGACTAAAACCCAGCTTAAAGGCATCCTCCAGGACGATGGGCAGCAGCTTGGCCGAGGGTTCGCTGCACAGAATCGGCCCTTTAAACCCGGCGGCTAGCAAATAGGGAATGCGGCCGACGTGGTCGATATGCACGTGGGTGGCGACCAGTGCCTTGATGGTATCCAGCGGAAACTCGATGGCTAGCCGGTCAGCGGCGGACTTGCCTTCGGCCGAGGTCTCCGCGCCCTGGAACAAACCGCAGTCGATCAGCAGGCTGTGCTGACTATCCATCAGTAGTTGATGACAGGAGCCAGTCACGCCATCTTTGGCGCCGTGGTGGAGGATGTCGGGGTAGTCCATGCAAGTAATCCGTGTTAATCCGTTAACCATTGCACTCGCCAGCGGCGGCACCGTAAGCGCTTTAATGCTCGACTTATGAGGACTCTACGCACTCAATGCGCTACTCACCTACCGGGCCTCTAGCTGATTGCACCTGCGCTCAAGCTAAGCGCTGCCGGCTCGCGCCGCATCATATGACGTATCAGGGCAATAAACAGACCCAGCATGCCGCCAAGCACCAGCCCAAGAGCCAGAATCAACGCTTTCTTGGGCTTTATTGGGCTTAAAGGCTCAATGGCTACTTGATCGACGGAAACCAGCTTCAGGTTAGAGGCGTCGATTGCAAGGCTGCGCAGCTGGGCTGCCTCTTCCCGCCAGATGGCCAAGTCCTTGAGAAAAAGGTCCTGGTTTTCGCGTTTATTCAGTATCTCAACCTGCCGGTTGTTTTCTAACAGTTTGAGCTCTTTGGCGATCTGTGCGATACGCGGCTCGGTAAAGTCATCCGAACGACGTTGCCGCAGCGCAGCGCGCTCGGCTTCCAGGGCCTCGCTGCCCATAAAATACAGAGGGATTTGCTGATTGTTGACCTCGGTACGGATTACGCTGCCCTGGGACACCCGTCCCACCTCAGCCAAAGCAGAAGGTGTGGTGGGCTTGAGGATGTCCAGAGCCTTAGCGATACGAACCGCTTCATCCAACTGCGCAATACGATTATCGCGATGCGTCTTGAGCTGCTGACGCAAAGCCTTGAGCTCGTCCTGCAACTCGGCGCGCTTGAGGTTATCGGCCTCCAATAACTCGGCGATCCTGGCTTCCTTAATGGCTTCATAGCTGGCACGGGCTGCCGCCATCTTGGAGTCCAGCTGAGCCAGGTGATTCTGGATTACCACCGTAAAGTCGTCGGCAATGCGCTCGCGCTCGCGTTGAACCACGTAACCAACCAAGCCATTAAGCAATGCAACACCATCGACACCCTGCGGATAAGTCAGCTGAACGCCGACGTAGGCGCTGAGGTTGTCGGTTTTTTTCGAGTCGGGCTGGAGCATCTTGAAAGCTTGTTTATTGAAGTTTTCAAAGGTCTGCTCAAGGCTACGGTTAGGCTGACGTAGTGCCTCGAAGAGGCCCTGATTGGCGCGAAAAAAACCCAATCGGCTGTCATAAGAATCCAGGCTCGCGCCTACACGCTGCATAGCCTGCTCTGGCGTAAGCTCATAGACACCTGTGCGGTTCAGTGCGTCCAGATCCTTAATCGCCGCAGGCCGCACTACACTCTGCACTTGATACTCAGGGGTTGTAAGAAACGCGTACGCCAGCGCCAACATGCCAACCGACAGCGTGACCAGAGTAATCAGTAACTTTTGCGCCCAGAGCGCTTGAAAAAGCGCCGCCAGATCGATTTCATCATTGGAGGCTTGTTGCATCGCCGAGGAAGCTGCATTCACGATCAAAATCCATCTTTAAAAAGGAGGCAACTGCCTGCCAACGGACCACCTATAGGCTTACTTATCCATTCGCCGCCAAAAGCATATGGCATGAATGGGCTGTACCCATGTCGCTAACAGTAATTGCGCCGCAATTGTGCCAGCGACTGAGGTTATTACAAGTCTTGAAAATATTTTCCGTCTGCGGATTTTTGGCTGAAAATACTACGGACCACTGCTGCAGTCCTAGCGTGACGCAAAAACTCGCAAAGGTGATACAGAACGCGCCCTACTCATCTTCATTCACCCGATCTCGCAATTCCTTGCCAGGTTTGAAGTGAGGTACAAACTTGCCGTCAAGCCGTACCGAGTCACCGGTTTTCGGGTTACGCCCTACACGCGGTGCGCGGTAGTGCAGCGAGAAGCTGCCAAAACCACGGATTTCGATACGATCGCCCGTCGACAATGCCTGGGACATTTGCTCAAGCATGGTCTTGATAGCCAGTTCTACATCCTTAGATGAGAGCTGGCCTTGGTGACTGACAATGCGTTCGATCAACTCCGACTTGGTCATGGTTTTCCCTTCTTTTTCAAGCGGCTAGATCACTAGGTGGTTAGTTTTTAGCACGCTGAACATGATTTGAACAGCCCGAAGGGTGTCGATTTGGTTGATCGTTTGCAGAAAGATCAAAGGGTTGCGAGAGGCAGTGATGGCGACAGTCTGTGTAAGGAAGTCGCGGCGCCACAGCCTTTTGCAGAACCCGTAGGTTAGCGCTATGCGTAGCTAAGCCCAACGGGGTTTTGCATGAGCTGTTGGGCTTCGGCGCTTCGCTTCTCAACCCAACCTACGAATATCCATATAGCGGACGAATGCCGCAGGGGCCGTAGGTTGGCGTTGAGCGCAGCGAAGCCCAACGGGTTTTGGCATGAGCTGTTGGGCTTCGGCGCTGCGTGTCTCAACCCAACCTACGAATATCCACATAACGGACGAATACCGCAGAGGCCGCAGGTTGGCGCGGAGCGTAGCTAAGCCCAACGGGTTTGGGCATGAGCTGTTGGGCTTCGGCACTTCGCGACTCAACCCAACCTACGAACTAAGCTCAGCCTAGCAGTGCTTTTTCAGACACAAAAAAGGGCGACCGAAGTCGCCCTTTTTCTCTGGATTACCGGAACTTAGTTCTGGTTTTCCATTTGTGCACGGATCAGGTCACCAATGGTGGTCGGGCCGGTGCTTTCGGTGCTTTCAGGCTTGCTACGCAGAGTCTGGATAGCTTCCTTCTCGTCTTCAACGTCTTTCGATTTGATCGAAAGGCTGATTACGCGGCTCTTACGGTCAACGCTGATGATCTTGGCTTCTACTTCTTCGCCTTCTTTCAGGACGTTGCGCGCGTCTTCAACGCGATCACGGCTGATTTCGGAGGCTTTCAGGGTAGCTTCGATGCCATCAGCCAGGGTGATTACAGCGCCCTTGGCGTCAACTTCTTTCACAGTACCGCGAACGATAGTGCCTTTGTCGTTGACTGCAACGTAGTCGGAGAACGGATCTTCTTCCAGTTGCTTGATGCCGAGGGAAATGCGCTCACGCTCCGGATCAACGGAGAGGATAACGGTTTCCAGCTCGTCGCCTTTCTTGAAGCGGCGTACAGCTTCTTCGCCTACTTCGTTCCAGGAGATGTCGGACAGGTGAACGAGGCCGTCGATGCCGCCATCCAGACCAATGAAGATACCGAAATCGGTGATCGACTTGATGGTGCCGGAGATTTTGTCGCCCTTGTTGAACTGACCGGAGAAATCTTCCCACGGGTTAGTTTTGCACTGCTTGATACCCAGGGAGATACGACGACGCTCTTCGTCGATATCCAGAACCATAACTTCCACTTCGTCGCCGACGTTAACGACTTTCGAAGGATGGATGTTTTTGTTGGTCCAATCCATTTCGGATACGTGCACCAGGCCTTCCACGCCTTCTTCCAGCTCTGCGAAGCAGCCGTAGTCGGTCAGGTTGGTTACGCGCGCAGTAACACGAGTGTCCTGCGGGTAACGCGCCTTGATGGCAACCCATGGGTCTTCGCCCAGCTGCTTGAGGCCGAGGGAAACACGGTTGCGCTCGCGATCGTACTTGAGGATCTTAACGTCGATTTCATCGCCAACGTTGACGATTTCCGACGGATGCTTGATGCGCTTCCAAGCCATGTCGGTGATGTGCAGCAGACCGTCGACGCCACCCAAATCCACGAACGCGCCGTAGTCGGTGAGGTTCTTGACGATACCTTTGACTTGCTGACCTTCCTGCAGGGATTCCAGCAGAGCTTCGCGCTCGGCGCTGTTCTCGGCTTCCAGCACGCTGCGGCGGGAAACGACAACGTTGTTGCGCTTCTGGTCCAGCTTGATAACTTTGAATTCGAGCTCTTTGCCTTCCAGGTGAGTGGTATCACGCACCGGACGGACATCGACCAAGGAACCTGGGAGGAACGCACGGATGCCGTTAACGTCGACTGTGAAGCCGCCTTTAACCTTACCGTTGATAACGCCCGTAACCACTTCCTCAGCGGCGAAAGCTGCTTCCAGAACGATCCAGCACTCAGCACGTTTGGCTTTTTCACGGGACAGCTTGGTTTCACCAAAGCCATCTTCAACCGCGTCCAGCGCAACGTGAACTTCGTCACCAACCTTAATGGTCAGGTCGCCAGCGTCGTTGTAGAACTGCTCAAGCGGGATGAGGCCTTCAGACTTCAGACCGGCGTGAACGGTTACCCAACCAGCTTGGTAATCGATGTCGACGATGATAGCGGTGATGATCGAGCCAGCCTGAAGGTTCAGGGTTTTTAGGCTTTCTTCAAACAGTTCAGCAAAGCTTTCGCTCATTTTAATTCCTGTTGATTCAGGGCAGGGAATCCGCCCAAACCACACTCCAGACAATGTGGGTACGTTTATGTAAAAAGAAACATTCGGGTCAAGGACTGGGTTCCCGAGCGTTTCCTTGGCGAGCTGGTCAGCTTAAAGCAGCTGTAGCTCTGGTCATCCAGCGAGGTCGCGAATGGCGACTTCACTGAGAATTCGTTCAAGCACTTTCTCGATTGAGAGTTCAGTGGAATCCAATACGATTGCATCAGCTGCCGGCTTGAGCGGGGCTACTGCACGCTGGGTATCGCGCTCATCGCGCGCTTGAATCTCATCAAGAAGACTCGCGAGATTAACATCATCACCCTTGGCCTTCAACTGCAAGTAACGACGACGGGCACGTTCCTCGGCACTCGCCGTGAGGAAAATCTTCAACGGCGCATCGGGAAACACCACGGTGCCCATGTCTCGACCATCGGCGATCAGCCCTGGCATTTCCTGAAAAGCTTGCTGACGCTGCAACAACGCGTCACGCACCGCAGGCAACGAGGCGACCTGGGAAGCGCCAGCACCGATCTGCTCATTGCGGATCAGATCAGTGACTTCTTCGCCTTCCAAGATGATGCGCTGCCCCTGACCGTTGCCGGACGCGATAAATTGCACATCCAGGTGCGCGGCCAGCAGTTTGAGCGATTCTTCGTTGGTCAGGTCAACGCCATGGTTGCCCGCGGCAAATGCCAATAGGCGATACAGCGCGCCGGAATCTAGCAGATTCCAGCCCAACTGCTTAGCCAGCAGGCCGGCAACGGTGCCTTTACCCGAGCCGCTTGGGCCGTCGATGGTGATGACCGGTGCCTGAATCATGATTTACCCTCTTCGGCCACGCGGATACCCACTTGCGCCGACAGGGCGAGGAAGTTGGGGAATGAGGTGGCTACGTTGGCGCAATCGTGGATGCGAATCGGCGCGGTAGCGCGCAGAGAGGCCACGCTGAACGACATCGCAATACGGTGATCGCCATGCGCCCACACTTCGCCGCCGCCCAAACTGTTCCCGCCGTCGATGATGATGCCATCAGGCGTTGGCTCTGCCTTGACGCCCAGCGCAATCAGGCCGTCGGCCATCACTTGAATACGGTCGGATTCTTTAACTCGCAACTCTTCAGCACCGCGCAACACAGTGTGCCCTTCCGCCACAGAGGCGGCAACGAACAACACCGGGAACTCGTCGATGGCCAGCGGCACGAGGTCTTCCGGAATATCGATACCCTTGAGTTTGGCGCTGCGCACACGGATATCAGCCACCGGCTCGCCGCCCACTTCACGCTGGTTTTCCAGAGTGATGTCGCCGCCCATCAGCTTGAGGATATCGATGACACCGGTACGCGTCGGGTTGATGCCGACATGCTCCAGGACCAACTCGGAATTCTCAGCAATGCTGCCTGCGACGAGGAAGAACGCCGCCGAGGAGATATCAGCAGGTACTTCAATATGGGTCGCGGTCAGGGTATGCCCGGACTCGACACTGGCGGTGCTTCCATCCACCGTCACCGGGTAGCCGAAGCCACGCAGCATGCGTTCAGTGTGATCACGGGTGGGGGCCGGTTCGGTCACAGCTGTGCGACCGGCGGCATACAAGCCCGCCAGCAGCAGGCAGGATTTTACCTGAGCGCTGGCCATGGGCATCTCGTAATCCATGCCAGTCAGGCGCTGACCGCCTTTGATGGTCAGCGGTGGACGGCCTTCCGGCGCAGTTTCAATGATCGCGCCCATCTCACGCAGCGGCTTGGCCACGCGGTTCATCGGGCGCTTGGACAGCGACGCATCACCGGTCAGAGTGGTATCAAACGGCTGAGCGGCCAACAAACCGGACAGCAAGCGCATGGACGTGCCGGAGTTACCCATGTACAGCGGGCCAGCCGGTGCTTTAAGGCCATTGAGGCCGACACCGTGAATGGTCACGCGACCGTGGTGCGGACCTTCGATGACCACGCCCATGTCGCGAAAGGCCTGCAAGGTGGCCAGGGCGTCTTCACCCTCGAGAAAGCCTTCCACATGGGTGGTGCCTTCAGCCAGTGAGCCGAGCATGATTGAGCGGTGGGAAATGGATTTGTCACCCGGAACGCGAATACGCCCAGACAGGCTGCCACCAGGATTGGCCACAAAAATCAGATCATTCGAGTGCATAGCATCCACATAAGCCCTGCGGGCCAAAATTTTGCCGAAATGCTCACGGGCAACGCGGGCGCGGGTGAAGACGCCCAACAATTGATGCCCATCCCCTGCGTCAACCGCGTCGCGCAAGGCGTCGAGGTCGTCGCGAAATACGTCCAGCGTGCGCAGCACCGCCTCGCGGTTGGCGAGAAAGATGTCATGCCACATCACCGGGTCACTGCCAGCGATCCGCGTAAAGTCGCGAAAACCGCCAGCGGCGTAACGAAAAATCTCCAGGTTCTCGCTGCGCTTGGCCAGCGAGTCAACCAGTGTAAATGCCAACAAATGCGGCAAATGGCTGGTGGCGGCAAGCACTTGGTCGTGATGTTCGACGTCCATGTGCTCCACATCTGCACCCAGCTCACGCCACAGCGCATCGACCAACGCCAGGGCCGCTTCATCACTCTGCTCTGAGGGCGTCAGAATGACCTTATGCCGCCGGAACAACTGCGCATTGGCCGCCTCCACCCCGCTCTGCTCGGAACCGGCAATCGGATGGCCCGGCACAAAGCGCACGTCTTGGCCACTGAAGGCTAAACGTGCAGCACGCACTACATTGCCTTTGGCGCTGCCTACATCGGTGAGCACAGCTTGGCCCAGGTCAAGCTTGGCCAGTTCCGCCAGCAGCTTTTCCATGGCCAGAATCGGCACCGCCAACTGGATGACCTCAGCACCAGCACAGGCAGTCGCCAAATCCGTTTCACAGCGATCAACCACGCCAAGTTCAACCGCCAAACGGCGCGATTCCGGGTCAAGATCAACGCCAATCACTTCACGGCACAGGCCGCGCTCACGCAGGCCTTTTGCAAAAGAGCCGCCAATCAAGCCCAAACCGATCACCACCAGGCGACCCAGTTTAGGCGCTGCAGATGGCCCAGTTGTTACACGCGTATTGGCCTCACTCACGCGCTTAGCACCTTGCCCAATGCCGCAAGAAAACGTGCATTTTCGGCGGGCAAGCCAATCGAGACGCGCAGAAAGTTCGGCATACCGTAGCCTGCGACCGGACGCACAATCACACCTTCGTGCAGCAATGCCTGATTAATGGCAGCTGTGTCGCGGCCAAAGTCGACGGCAATAAAGTTGCCTTTCGAAGCAATCCAGCTCAGGCCCAGCTCACGCAAACCGGCTTCCAGTTGCGCCATACCGGCATCGTTGACCTGACGGCTTTGCACCAGGTACTCGGCATCATCCAGCGCCGCGCAAGCCGCTGCCAGAGCCAGGCTGTTGACGTTGAATGGCTGGCGCACGCGATTGAGCACATCGGCGATCTGCGCCGAACAGATGGCGTAACCGACACGCAGCGCCGCCAGGCCATAGGCCTTGGAGAAGGTGCGCGAGACCAGCAGGTTGTCGTAACGGGCGAGGTACGTGAGGCCGTCCGGCAACTCGTCGCCTTCGGCGTATTCGATGTAGGCCTCATCCAGCACCACCAGCACATTGCTCGGCACGCGCGCAAGGAAGCGCTCCAGCGCATCAGGGCCAAACCAGGTACCTGTTGGATTGTTCGGGTTGGCGATAAAGACCACGCGGGTGTTTTCGTCGATGGCCGCCAACATGGCTTCTAGGTCATGACCATAGGCCTGCGCTGGCACTGCCTTGCCCTGAGCACCAACCGCCTGTGTGGCAATCGGGTAGACGGCAAACGCGTATTGGCTGAACACCGCGTTGAGGTCCGGTGCCAGATAAGCACGCGCCACCAAATCAAGAATGTCGTTGGAGCCATTACCCAAGGTGACCTGATTGATCTGTACGCCACAACGAGAAGCCAGGCGACTTTTCAGCTCAAAACCATTGCCATCAGGGTAACGGGTCAGCTCGGCCAACTCGCCGCGAATCGCTTCCAGCGCCTTGGGGCTTGGACCTAGCGGATTCTCGTTGCTGGCCAGCTTGACGATGCTGGCCGGATCCAGATCCAGCTCACGGGCCAGTTCATCCACCGGCTTGCCCGGCACATAGGGCGACAGCTGCTGTACGCCTGGCTGGGCCAGGGCGAGGAAATCGGTCATAGCAAGGCCTCACGCTTAAAGCCGCAAGCCCCAAGTACAGCCCGGCGTCGATGCGCGTGTAGCTTGAGACCTGAGGCGTGCCGCAGCAGTTTTAAAGTACCGCTTTGGGGTAGGAGCCCAGCACTTTGAGCGCCACAGCTTCCTGATTGATCTTTTCCAACACGTCCTTGATCAGCGGGTCACGGTGATGACCGACAAAGTCGATAAAGAACACGTAGGTCCACTTGCCGCTGCGTGACGGACGAGTTTCGATGCGGGTCAGGTCGATGCCGTTGTTGTGGAACGGCACGAGCAGTTCATGCAGCGCGCCCGGCTTGTTACGCATCGAAATAATGACCGAGGTTTTGTCGTCGCCGGTCGGTGGAACTTCCTGGCTACCAATGATCAAGAAACGCGTGGAGTTATCCGGGCGATCTTCAATCTTCTCCGCCAGCTTGCTCAAACCGTACAGGCTGGCTGCCATGTCGCCAGCAATTGCCGCGCTGTTCCACTCGCTTTTCACCCGTTTGGCGGCTTCGGCGTTGCTGGAAACTGCCACACGTTCAACGCTCGGGTAGTGCGCGTCGAGCCACTTGCGGCACTGCGCCAAGGACTGCGCGTGGGAGTAAATGCGGGTAATGCGATCGGTCTTGGTGGTATCACCAACCAGCAGGTGGTGGTGAATACGCAGTTCGACTTCGCCACAAATGACCATGTCGTGTTCGAGGAAGCTGTCGAGGGTGTGGTTGACGGCACCTTCAGTGGAGTTTTCCACGGGCACCACACCAAAGTTCACCGCACCAGCTGCCACTTCACGGAATACTTCATCGATGGCCGCCATCGGCTGGCTGATCACGGCATGGCCAAAGTGCTTCATGGCCGCGGCCTGCGAGAACGTACCCTCAGGGCCGAGGTACGCCACCTTCAGCGGGTTTTCCAAGGCCAGGCACGAAGACATGATTTCGCGGAACAACCGCGCCATTTCCTCATTACCCAGCGGCCCCTGGTTGCGCTGCATGATGCGTTTGAGCACCTGTGCTTCGCGCTCGGGACGATAATAGACCGGCGTTTCGCCTTCTTTGAGTGCCTTCATTTTCACCCGCGCCACTTCTTCGGCGCAGCGGGCGCGGTCACTGATCAGCTCAAGAATGCGCTCATCCAGCGTATCGATACGCACGCGCAGGGCTTGCAGTTCCTGTTCGGAAATTGCGTCTGCCATCAGCCGTGCTCCTTCTCGAACTCAGCCATGTAGGCGACCAGCGCTTCAACGGCGTCCATACCGACAGCGTTATAGATAGAGGCACGCATGCCACCAACCGAGCGATGGCCTTTTAGGTTGAGCAGGCCACGGGCATCAGCACCGGCGAGGAAGGCTTTGTCGAGCTTCTCGTCGGCCAGGCGGAATGGAACGTTCATCCACGAGCGCGCATTGTGCGCAATCGGGTTGCTGTAGAAGTCACTCGCATCAATGGCTTTGTACAGCAGGTCTTTCTTGGCGCGATTGATGCGCTCCATCGCGGCGACACCGCCCTGCTCTTTCAGCCACTCAAACACCAAGCCGGAGAGGTACCAAGAGAACGTCGCCGGGGTGTTGTACATCGAGCCGTTGTCGGCAGCGACTTTGTAATTGAGCATGGTCGGGCAGAAACTGCGGGCACGGCCGAGCAGGTCTTCACGGACGATGGTCACCACCAGGCCGCTGGGGCCGATGTTTTTCTGCGCACCGGCGTAGATCAGGCCAAATTTCGACACATCAATAGGGCGCGAGAGGATGTCGGACGACATGTCCGCGACCAGCGGTACGTCACCGACGTCGGGGATCCAGTCGAACTGCAGGCCGCCGATGGTTTCGTTACTGGCGTAGTGCAGGTAGGCGGCGTCTTTCGACAGGTGCCACTCGTTTTGCCCGGGAATGGCAAAGTAGTCGTAGGCCTTGGCGCTGGCGGCAACGTTGATGCGGCCGTAGCGGCTGGCTTCTTCGATGCTTTTCTTCGACCAGATACCGGTGTCGATGTAATCCGCCACACCCTCTTCGGGCAGCAGGTTGAGCGGAATCTCGGCAAACTGCTGGCTGGCACCACCCTGCAAGAACAGCACCTTGTAGTCGGATGGAATCTCCATCAGATCACGCAGATCCTGCTCGGCCTTTTCCGCGATGGCGGTGTATTCGTCGCTGCGGTGGCTCATTTCCATCACCGACAGGCCTTTCCCCTGCCAGTCGAGGAGCTCCGCTTGGGCGCGTTGCAGAACAGCTTCAGGAAGCGCGGCCGGGCCGGCGCAGAAGTTAAAGGCTCGCTTGCTCACATCCACTCTCTCTCAGAATTACTGAACACCACCGCGCCGCGCGATGACGCCATGCACTGCACTAATAGCGACTGCGTAGGCTGGGTCAGCCGCGAAGCGGCGTAACCCACCACCGTTCCGGCTGGCGGGCTGCCTTCGGCTAACCCACCCTACGGACTTACCCCAACAGATCACTCTTCGCTGATCGGGCTTTCGTCTGCAGCGGCCTCGGGTGCGTCTTCGGCACCGTCACCCCCTTCGACAAAGCCTTCTTCGCCTTCCAGCAGCTCATCGTCGTCTTCGGCAGACGGCTCTTGCACGCGCTCCAGACCGACCAGCGTTTCATCCTTGGCCAGCTTGATCAGGGTTACACCCTGGGTGTTGCGGCCCAGGCTGGAGACCTCGCTGACGCGGGTACGGACCAGTGTGCCTTGGTCGGAAATCAGCATGATTTCCTCACCCTCAAGCACTTGTACGGCACCGACCAGCTTACCGTTACGTTCGTTGCTGACCATGGCAATCACGCCCTGACCGCCACGACCGCGACGCGGGAACTCAGCCATCGCGGTGCGTTTGCCGTAGCCACGCTCGGAGGCGGTGAGAATCTGCGCCTCAGTTTCCGGGATCAGCATGGAGATAATCCGCTGTTCTTTCGGCAAACGCATGCCACGCACGCCACGAGCGGTTCGGCCCATGGTGCGCACGTGCTTCTCTTTGAAGCGAATCACCTTGCCGCCGTCAGAGAACATCATCACTTCACGCGCGCCATCGGTGATAGCGGCGGCGATCAGGGTGTCACCCTCTTCCAGTTTCAGGGCAATCAGGCCGCTGGTACGCGGACGGCTGAATTGCACCAACGGGGTTTTCTTCACGGTACCGAATGCGGTGGCCATAAAGATGTAGGCACCGGTCGGTTCATCTTGCTCGTCGTCGGCCACATCGGCGTCAACGTCTTCGGCCTGAGCCATGTCGGCCTCTAGCACTTCACCTTCGAGCACCACGCCTTCGCTGTCATCCAGCTCTTCGTCGCCAGCACTTTGCTGCAAGGCTTCCAGGTCAATCTGCAGCATCGCGGTGATGCGCTCACCCTCATCCAACGGCAGCAAGTTGACCAGTGGACGGCCACGGGCCGCGCGGGACGCTTCGGGGATGTCGTAGGTTTTCATCCAGTACACTTTGCCTTTGCTGGAGAACAGCAGCAGCGTGGCGTGGCTGTTGGCTACCAACAGGTGTTCGATGTAATCCTCGTCTTTAACGCCAGTGGCAGACTTGCCGCGACCACCGCGACGCTGCGCCTGATAGGCATGCAGCGGCTGGCTCTTGGCATAGCCACCGTGGGAAATGGTGACGACGCGCTCTTCCTCGGTGATCAGGTCGCCGATGGACAAGTCCATGCGTGACGCCACGATTTCGGTACGACGCGCGTCGCCAAACTCGGCCTTGACCGCTTCCAGCTCCTCACGAATCACTTCCATCAGGCGCACAGCGCTGGTCAGGATGCGGATCAGCTCGCCGATCTGGGTGAGGATTTCCTGGTACTCGGCCAGCAGTTTTTCATGCTCAAGACCGGTCAGACGGTGCAGGCGTAGCTCAAGGATGGCCTGAGCCTGTTCCGGCGAAAGGAAGTACTTGCCGTCACGCAGACCATATTGCGGATCAAGGTCATCCGGGCGGCAGGTGTCGGCACCGGCACGCTCGACCATGGTTTCCACGGCGCTGGATTCCCACGGCGTGGCAATCAGCGCCAACTTGGCTTCGGCCGGGGTCGGCGAGGCTTTGATCAGGGCGATAACCGGGTCGATGTTGGACAGGGCAACCGCCTGACCTTCAAGGATATGGCCACGTTCGCGCGCTTTACGCAGCTCGAACACGGTGCGGCGGGTCACGACTTCACGGCGGTGCAGGATAAAGGCTTCGAGCATGTCCTTGAGGTTAAGGACCTTCGGCTGGCCGTCGATCAGCGCCACCACGTTGATGCCGAACACGCACTGCATCTGGGTTTGCGCGTAGAGGTTGTTCAGCACAACCTCGGCCACTTCGCCACGGCGCAGCTCAATCACGATGCGCATGCCGTCCTTGTCGGACTCATCGCGCAGCTCGGTGATGCCTTCGAGCTTTTTCTCTTTAACCAGCTCGGCGATCTTCTCGATCAAACGCGCTTTATTCAGCTGATACGGCAGCTCGCTGACGATGATCTGCTGACGACCACCGACTTTATCGATGTCCTCGATAATGGCGCGGGCACGCATGTAGATGCGACCACGACCGGTACGGTAGGCCTCAATGATGCCGGCACGACCGTTGATAATCGCCGCTGTCGGGAAATCCGGGCCAGGGATGAACTCCATCAGCTCATCGACCGTCAGCTCACCGTTGTCGATCAGCGCCAAACAGCCGTTGATCACTTCCGTGAGGTTGTGCGGCGGAATATTGGTGGCCATGCCCACGGCGATGCCGCTGGAACCGTTGACCAGCAAGTTGGGGATCTTGGTCGGCATAACCGCCGGGATCATTTCGGTGCCGTCGTAGTTCGGCACCCAATCCACGGTTTCTTTGTGCAGGTCAGCCAGCAACTCATGCGCCAGCTTGGTCATGCGCACTTCGGTGTATCGCATGGCGGCGGCGTTGTCGCCGTCTACCGAACCGAAGTTACCCTGACCATCAACCAGCAGGTAGCGCAGCGAGAACGGCTGAGCCATACGCACGATGGTGTCGTAAACGGCCGTATCACCATGCGGGTGATACTTACCGATCACGTCACCGACCACACGGGCGGACTTCTTGTAAGCCTTGTTCCAGTCGTTGCCCAACTCACTCATGGCAAACAGCACACGGCGGTGCACGGGCTTTAAGCCATCACGTGCATCCGGCAGCGCTCGCCCAACAATTACGCTCATCGCGTAGTCGAGGTAGGACTGCTTGAGTTCGTCTTCAATGTTGACCGGGAGGATTTCTTTGGCCAGTTCGCCCATGAGTAGCCTGGTTCCTTTTTCTGGTGAAACTTCGCCTCACTCGTCCTGAGCGGTGCGAAGCCTGTCGCTGAGCCTCAAGGCTGACAACGACTCACGACAAATCAATCAGTTATGCCATGTATCTGCGCAGGTAAGAGCCCCGTAACGGGCATCCCTGAAAACCGCCGGAGCTTACCACAATCACTGCGGCGCACCTATCCCCGCTGCCAGCTCGGCGACTGACTGCGGCGCTGCGCAAGAAAAACTCAGTGCAGCCGTTTGCGGCACATCAATTGCGCCATTTTTTCGCTGTCCGGGCGGGCTATTACACCTTTTTCGGTCACAAGGAAGTCGATCAAGTCAGCAGGCGTTACATCAAACACTGGGTTGCACGCCTCCACACCCGCCGCCATGGGTACGCCACCCAACTCCAGCAACTCACTGGCCGCACGCTCTTCCAGCACAATGTCATCGCCATGCTCGGTGGCCATGTCGATAGTCGAGCTGGGGGCCACCACCATTACGCGCACGCCGTGATGCATGGCGTTGACCGCCAATTGATAGGTGCCGATTTTGTTGGCCACATCGCCATTGGCGGCAATCCGATCGGCACCGACGATTACCCAGGTAATACCACGGGTTTTCATCAGATGGGCGGCGGCCGAATCGGCATTGACCGTCACTGGAATGCCGTCTTGCGCCAGCTCCCAGGCAGTCAGGCGCGAGCCCTGCAGCCAGGGCCGGGTTTCATCGGCATACACCCGTTCCACCAAGCCATCGGCAAAGGCGGCGCGAATCACACCCAGGGCCGTGCCAAAGCCACCGGTGGCGAGCGCCCCGGCGTTGCAGTGAGTCATAAGATTTTGCGGTTGACCCTGATGCTTGCTGATCAGCTCAAGACCCAACAGCGCCATTGTTAGGTTGGCTTCGCGATCACTTTGATGAATGCCAACGGCCTCGGCTTCAAGCACACGCAGGACGTCGTCGGTCTTTTTAAGCCGCTCCATGCGCTCACGCATGCAGCTGAGTGCCCAAAACAAATTGACCGCCGTGGGCCTCGAGCTCGCCAGCAGGTCCATATCAGCCAACACGGCAGCCCGCCAATCGCCTCCAAGTGGCAAATGTTTAGCCACAGACAGCGCAACACCGTAAGCCGCGGCAATGCCGATAGCCGGAGCACCGCGCACCACCATGCTGCGGATTGCCTCAGCCACATCAACGGCGCAATGGTAGGTCAGCCAGGTTTGCGCAAAAGGCAGCGCGCGCTGATCAAGCAGGTAGAGCGCACCGTCACGCCAATCAATGGCCTTCACCTGCTCTGCCGCCAGCAATTGCTCGCGCATGACACACCTCCACCGGAAAAAGCCGAACATTATACGCACAGCGGCTGACACAACGCGCCAGATCAAAGCCTTACAGCTTCAAGCCCGTGGCGTTCCCCTATAAACTCGCCGCTTTATTAATGCCGGAAGCATCACCATGCCCCACGCCCCGCTCGATCTGCTGCTGCTGCCCACTTGGTTGGTCCCGGTCGAACCGGCGGGCGTGGTGCTGCTTGAGCATGGTCTGGGCATCCGCGACGGACGTATCGCCCTGATCGCCCCGCGCGCCGAAGCACTTAAGCACCCCGCCTTGGAGGTTCGCGAACTGCCAGGGCGACTGCTGACACCCGGCCTAGTGAATGCACACGGCCACGCCGCCATGACCTTGTTTCGCGGCCTGGCCGACGATTTACCGCTGATGACCTGGCTTGAACAGCACATCTGGCCAGCCGAGGCCAAGTGGGTTAACGAGCAGTTTGTAGAGGACGGCACCGAACTGGCCATCGCCGAAATGCTCAAAGGCGGCATCAGCTGCTTCTCGGACATGTACTTTTACCCGCACATTGCCAGTCAGCGCGTGCACGACAGCGGCATCCGCGCGCAAATCACCATCCCCGTACTGGACTTCCCCGTACCTGGCGCACGCGATGCCGACGAGTCGCTGCGCAAAGGGCTGGAGCTGCTTGATGACCTGCGCCATCACCCACGCATCAGCGTGGCCTTTGGCCCACATGCACCGTACACCGTGAGCGACGACAAACTGGAAAACATCCGCATGCTCGCCGAGGAGCTGGACGCCGGCATTCACATGCACGTGCACGAAACGGCGGTTGAAGTTGAACAGAGCCTGGAGCAACGCGGCGAACGGCCACTGGCCCGGCTGGCGCGCCTTGATTTGCTCGGCCCGCGCTTCCAGGCCGTGCACATGACGCAAATTAATGATGAAGACATCGCCCTGCTGGTGCAGAGCAACAGCAGCGTGATCCACTGCCCCGAATCCAACCTGAAACTGGCCAGCGGCTTTTGCCCGGTGGAAAAACTCTGGCAGGCCGGCGTGAATGTCGCCATCGGCACCGACGGCGCCGCCAGCAATAACGACCTCGACCTGCTCGGCGAAACCCGCACTGCGGCGTTGCTGGCCAAGGCCGTTGCTGGGTCAGCCACCGCCCTCGATGCCCATCGCGCACTGCGCATGGCCACCCTCAACGGAGCCCGCGCACTGGGCATGGATGAGCACATCGGCTCACTGGAACTGGGTAAGGCTGCGGACATCGTCGCCTTCGACCTCAACGGTCTGGCCCAACAACCCGTCTACGACCCAGTCTCTCAACTGCTCTATGCCGGCGGACGCGCCTGCGTCGAGCACCTGTGGGTCGGCGGTAAACAGCTGCTGAACGCCGGACAACTGACCCGCATGGACGAACAACGCATCATCAGCAACGCCCGCAACTGGGGGGCGAAAATCGCTGCAAAATGATAGGTAGCCCGGATGAAATCCGGGAACAACCGCGCACCTGTTACGCCCACCCCGGATTTCATCCGGGCTACACAGCAGATACTGCGACAAACTGACATACATTGGCCGTGCATCAGTCGTCCAATCCACCCCGCGAAACTGGCAACATGGGCATATTGCCCGCCCACTCTCGCCGCAGCCTGATTCAGGGATTTATATGAGCAACGTCGACCACGCTGAAATCGCCAAATTCGAAGCCCTCGCCCATCGCTGGTGGGACCGCGAGAGCGAGTTCAAGCCCCTGCATGACATCAACCCGTTGCGCGTCAACTGGATCGATGAGCGCATCAGCCTGGCCGGCAAAAAAGTGCTCGACGTAGGCTGTGGCGGCGGCATCCTTAGCGAGTCCATGGCTCAGCGCGGCGCCAGCGTGACCGGTATCGACATGGGTGAAGCGCCCTTGGCCGTCGCTCAACTGCACCAGCTGGAATCGGGGGTGAATGTCGAGTACCGGCAAATTACCGCCGAAGCTCTGGCCATCGAGATGCCCGAGCAGTTCGACGTCATCACCTGCCTTGAGATGCTTGAACACGTCCCCGATCCCGCCTCGGTGATTCGCGCCTGTTACCGCATGGTCAAACCCGGCGGCCAAGTGTTCTTCTCGACCATCAACCGCAACCCCAAGGCCTACCTGTTTGCCATCATCGGCGCAGAGTACGTTTTGCGCCTGCTGCCGCGCGGCACCCACGACTTCAAGAAGTTCATCCGACCTTCCGAGTTGGGCGCTTGGTGCCGTGAAACCAACCTGACCGTCAAAGACATCATCGGCCTGACCTACAACCCGCTGAGCAAACGCTACAAGCTGGAAGCGGACGTAGAGGTCAATTACATGATCCAGACCCTGCGCGAGGAGTAAGGCGCATGCGTTTACGCGCGGTTCTTTTTGACATGGACGGCACCCTGCTCGACAGCGCGCCGGACTTTATCGCCATCTGCCAGGCCATGCGCGCGGTACGCGACTTGCCGCCGATTGCGGACAAACTGATCCGCGATCAGGTCAGTGGCGGCGCGCGCGCCATGGTCGCGGCCAATTTTGCGATGAGCCCGGATGCCGCCGAATTTGAAGCGCTGCGCCTGGAGTTTCTCGAACGCTATCAACAGCACTGCGCCGTGCTGACACGCCCCTTTGAGGGCATGGATGAACTGCTGCGCGATATCGAACAGGCCAAGCTGATCTGGGGCGTGGCCACCAACAAGCCGCTGCGCTATGCCGAGCCGATCATGCAGCAGCTTGGCTTGGCCGAGCGCTCGGCAGTGCTGGTGTGCCCCGACCACGTAAGCCGCAGCAAACCAGACCCGGAGATGATCCTGCTGGCTTGCGCAAAAATCGGCGTAGAGCCTGCCGCCACGTTGTTTGTTGGCGATGACGAGCGCGACATCGAAGCTGGCCGCGCAGCGGGCTGCAAAACAGCCGCCGTCAGCTACGGCTACATCCACCCACAGGACAACCCGCGTAACTGGGGTGCTGACGCCGTGGTGGATCACCCGCTGCAACTGCGCACCCTGCTGGATAACGCCCTGTGCAACTGCTGAGATAAGCAGCCAGTCGATGGGCCGCGTACCATTCCCGTTTTAATCAGATGCAAGCAGCCAAGGCCTGCCGCACGCTCAAGGAGTTTCCATGTTTGACTACACCGCACGCCCCGACCTGCTCAATGGCCGGGTAATCCTGGTGACCGGCGCTGGCCGGGGCATTGGTGCAACGGCCGCTAAAACCTTTGCCGCGCATGGTGCCACGGTGTTGCTGCTGGGCAAGACCGAAGAAAACCTCAGCCGCGTCTACGACGCCATCGAAGCAGCGGGTCACGCGCAGCCAGCAGTTATCCCGTTCAACCTGGAAACAGCCCTGCCGCATCAGTACGACGAACTGGCCGCCATGATTGAAACCGAGTTCGGCCACGTTGACGGGGTGCTGCACAACGCCTCGATCATCGGTCCGCGCACGCCGATTGAGCAACTGTCGGGCGACAATTTCGCCCGCGTTATGCAGGTCAACGTCAACGCCATGTTTATGCTGACCAGCACCTTGCTGCCGCTGCTTAAACTCTCCAGCGACGCCTCTGTGGTGTTCACCTCCAGCAGCGTCGGCCGCAAGGGTCGTGCTTATTGGGGCGCATATGCGGTGTCAAAATTCGCCACCGAAGGCTTGATGCAGGTTCTGGCTGACGAAGTCGATGGCATTACCAATGTGCGTGCCAACAGCGTCAACCCCGGCGCCACCCGCACAGACATGCGCGCCCAGGCCTACCCCGGTGAAAATCCAGTCAACAACCCACTGCCGGAAGCGATCATGCCGGTCTACCTCTACCTCATGGGGCCGGACAGCAAGGGCGTTAATGGCCAGGCTTTTGACGCGCAGTAGCCAGCCCACGTCGCCGCCAGTTTTCTGGCGGCGATGCAGTTGACTGGCATCAGATTGCCAGCAGCGCTGCCAGTTAACCGGCAAAGGTTTGCCGCCCCGCACCGGCACACAGCGCCAAGTGACTGAAATAAAAGCGATTTAAGCAAAAAACGAAAACTGGCATGGTTTTCGCTGAAGCCTACTCATCGACGCGTACAGCGCTAGAGGTAGAGCTTCATGGCCACGCACAACCAATCCAACACCATTGATTTCGACGCTGCCAAACTGCAGCGCCTCGGCTATGCCGGTCGCATTCAAAAGACCCTCAAGCCCGTGAGCCTGGCGCAACTGCGTCAGCAGCTGAGTCTGCGCCTGCAAACATCACTGGAAGCCGAACGGATCCTCGAACTGTTCTACAGCGAAGTGCAGCGCCTGGTGCCACTCAACGCCCTGAGCTATCAATTGGCCTCGTGCGATCTGCGCCTGGACCTGGGCGAGCGCGGCAATCACTCAGCCGGTTACCGCCTCAATCACGACGGCGAGTTCCTCGGCGAACTGACCTTCCGGCGCAACCAGCGCTTCAGCGAAGAAGAACTGGCCCAGCTCGAATCGCTGCTGGCCAGCCTGCTGTTCCCGCTGCGAAACGCCCTACTCTACCGTGCGGCCCTGCAAACTGCGCTGCGCGACCCACTAACTGCAACCGGCAACCGCGTGGCCCTGCAGCAAACGCTCAAGCGTGAAGTGGATATCGCCAAACGTACCCTGCAACCGCTGTCTGTACTGATGGTTGATATCGATCATTTCAAACGCATCAATGACAGCCACGGCCACATCATTGGCGACCAAGCCCTGATCGCCGTTGCCAACGCATTAAAAGACAGCCTGCGTAACGTGGACATGGTGTTTCGTTATGGCGGCGAAGAGTTTGTCGTGCTGCTCTCCAACACCAGCCGCGAAGCCGCCTCAATGGTCGGTGAACGCCTGCGCATGGCCGTACTGGGCGTTCAATACCTGGTGGAAAACCGCGCCATTGAAATGTCGGTTAGCCTGGGTTGCGCCACCCTGCTGCCGGGTGAGTCGATGGACAGCCTGCTGCGCCGCGCCGACAGCGCGCTTTATGTATCCAAGCGCGAAGGCCGTAACCGTCTGTCGATGGCGGGCTAAAATCATCACGCAGCAAAAAGGCGACACGAAGGTCGCCTTTTTTGTCTCCAGCACAAGCCTTATTCAGGCTTGCGATCACGCCCAAAGCCAGGGCGCTGACCTTCTCGGCCCGGCTGGCTGCGACGCTTAACCGGGGCACCGGCAGGCTTGCGCGAGGGGCGCTCGGTCAATTCAACGCTAGGGCGCTGCGCACCGGGCTTGGCCGGACGCTTCTTGTTGACGTCGCTTGGACGCTCAGCCACCGGCGTACCTTTACCCTGATCAGCACGCGGACTGCGTGTCGGACGCTCGCTACCTTCACCACGCGCAGGACGCGAACGACCCTGATCGCCACCCGCTGCCGAACCGCCACCATGGGCCGGACGCAGGGTCCGCTCAGGGCGCGCAGCACGGCCAACCGGCTTGGCCGATTTGCGCTGCAGACGGTCAATTTTGTCGCGGGCTTTTTCCTTCATATCCGGCAAAGCGACGGGCTTGAGGCCGACTTCTTCGCTGAGGATATCCACTTCGCGCTGGCTCATTTCGCGCCAGCGGCCCATGGTCAGGTCCGAGGTGATAAACACCGGGCCGAAACGCACGCGCTTCAGACGGCTGACCACCACGCCTTGGGATTCCCACAGGCGACGCACTTCGCGGTTGCGGCCTTCCATGACCACGCAGTGGTACCAATGGTTGAAACCTACGCCGCCCGGCGCGACCTTGATGTCGGTGAACTTGGCTGGGCCGTCTTCGAGCATCACGCCGGCTTTCAGGCGCTCAATCATCTCTTCGTCGACTTCGCCACGCACGCGCACGGCGTATTCGCGGTCCATCTGGTAGGACGGGTGCATCAAACGGTTGGCCAACTCACCATCGGTGGTGAACATCAGCAAACCGGTGGTGTTGATGTCGAGGCGACCGATGTTGATCCAGCGGCCGTCTTTTGGCCGTGGCAGGCGATCGAACACGGTCGGACGGCCTTCTGGGTCGTCACGGGTGCAGATCTCGCCTTCGGGTTTGTTGTAAATGATCACGCGGCGCACGCTTTCGGCGGATTCTTCGCGGCGAATCACTTTGCCATCGACGGCAATCGCATCGTGCAGGTCGACGCGCACGCCAAGGCTGGCGACTGCACCATTGACCTTAACGCGGCCAGCGGTAATCCAGTCTTCGATTTCACGGCGTGAAGCCAGGCCCATGCGCGCCATGACTTTCTGCAGTTTTTCGCCTGCTGGGGTGTATTCTTCGGATTCACTCATCTGGGCACCTCCCGGTGTTTTCTTTAGTGATTGGACGACTCAAGCCGTCGAAGGGGCGCGGAGCATACGCGAAAGCTAACCTATTAGCACGAATTGAGGCGCGCGGGCAGACGAGCAGTCGTCAGCCTTGCTGACAGTCAGCGCTTCGCGCAGTTACCGTAGCCCGGATGAAATCCGGGGAGCTGCTATCCCGGATTGCGCCAGGGCTTATCCGGGCTACCACCGATCGCTGGCCGAAGAATGGATGGGTTAGCGCCCATCTGCGCCCTACGCGCCCTCAGTCAGGCAGCTGCTCTTTATCCAGGGTTTCGTGAGGCTCATCGGCTTCGTCAAGCTCATCGTCCTGCTCAGGCAAATCATCGAAGTCGGTTTTCAAACCCAACTCCATCGAGTCCAGTTCAGCCAACAGGCTGCTAAAGCTGGTTTCCTCGCTCGCCTCAACCGCTGGCTCATCGGCCAAAGCCAGGTCAGCACGGGCCTGCAAGCTTTGCGGCGCTTCCAGGTCATCCTCGAAGGCCAGTACCGGCTCAGGCTCCAGCTCACGCAGGGCTGCCAAGGGCGGTAATTCATCAAGACTTTTCAAATTGAAGTGATCAAGAAAAGCCTTGGTGGTGGCGAACATCGCCGGCCTACCCGGCACATCGCGGTGGCCCACCACACGAATCCACTCGCGCTCCAACAGGGTTTTAACAATGTGGCTGTTAACCGCCACACCGCGCACGTCTTCAATCTCACCACGGGTGATGGGTTGGCGGTAGGCAATTAGCGCCAGGGTTTCCAGCATAGCGCGCGAATAGCGCTGCGGACGCTCTTCCCACAGGCGGCCGACCCAGGGGGCGAAACGCTCGCGCACCTGCAGACGGAAGCCGGAGGCCACCTCGATAAGCTCGAAGGCGCGCCCTTCACAGGATTTACTCAAGTGGCTCAGGGCTTTTTTGAAAACGGCCGGATCTGGCCGCTCTGCCTCTTCAAACAGCTCGTACAGTCGTTCAAGCGACTGAGGTTTGCCGGATGCCAGCAGAAAGGCTTCGAGCAGGCTGGCCAGCTCACGAGGTTCGTTAAGGTTCATGCTTATTCAGCCCGCGCACGCACATGGATGGGCCCGAAAGCCTCATTTTGTACCAGCTCGACCAATGACTCCTTGATCAATTCCAGTACCGCCATAAAGGTCACCACCACCCCAAGTCTGCCTTCATCGGCGCTAAAAAGGCTGACAAAAGGCACAAACTCACCGCCTTTGAGTCGCTCCAGCACCTCACTCATTCGTTCGCGAGTCGACAACGCCTCGCGGGTGACCTGGTGGCTCTCGAACATATCAGCGCGGCGCAGCACTTCGGCCATCGACAGCAGCACCTCTTCCAGACTGACATCCGGCAGCAGCTTGCGCGCCCGCGCTTCGGGCGCGTCCAACCGTGGCACCGTCAGGTCACGCCCAACCCGGCTCAAGCCATCAATGCCCTCTGCAGCCGCCTTGTAGCGCTCGTACTCTTGCAAGCGGCGAATCAACTCGGCGCGAGGGTCGTCTTCTTCAGCCTCAACTTCACTGGAGCGCGGCAACAACATGCGCGATTTAATCTCGGCGAGCATGGCGGCCATCACCAGGTACTCCGCTGCCAACTCCAGGCGCACCGACTGCATCAGCTCGACATAGCCCATGTACTGACGGGTGATTTCCGCCACGGGGATGTCCAGCACGTCGATGTTTTGTTTGCGAATCAGGTACAGCAGCAGGTCCAGCGGGCCTTCGAAGGCTTCGAGAAACACCTCAAGGGCATCCGGCGGGATATACAGGTCCAGCGGCATTTCGGTGACCGCCTGACCATAGACCAAGGCAAATGGCAGCTCCTGCTGGGCATTGGCCTGACTGTCGGGGTGTTCTTGAGGGGCGCTGGACATGGACATACTCAAGGTTCGCTGCCGCGATCATGCAGAACAGGGGCGGCTGCCGCACGATAGGCGGCATTAGCATGAAGATCGGCGACGATTATAACCAGGCTCAACGGCTACTGGTAAAAGGTGCAGGGTCGCCGCAACCGACCCTGATGATCTCGGGCTGGTCATCTAGCAAGCTGACGACCGTGGAGGCTTCCATGCCACCAAAGCCGCCATCAATAATCAGGTCGACCTGATGCTCAAGCATCTGGCGCATTTCATAGGGGTCGCTCATGGGCAGCGTCTCGCCGGGCATAATCAGGCTGACGCTCATCAGCGGCTCATCCAACTCGGCCAGCAGAGCCAGGGCAATCGGCTGGCTTGGCACGCGCAGACCAATGGTGCGGCGTTTGGCGTGCAGCACCATACGCGGCACTTCACGGGTGGCATTGAGAATAAAGGTGTAAGGCCCCGGCGTGTGGCTCTTGAGCAAGCGGAAGGCGGCGGTATCAACCTTGGCAAAGGTGCTCAGTTGCGAGAGGTCACGGCAGACTAGGGTGAAGTTGTGTTTGTCATCCAACTGGCGCAGGCGGCGAATGCGCTCCACTGCACTTTTATCACCCAGGTGACAGCCGACGGCATACGAGGAATCGGTGGGGTACACCACAACGCCGCCGTTACGAATGATCTCGGCAGCTTGTTTGATCAGCCGCGCTTGCGGGTTTTCCGGATGAATCTGGAAGAATTGGCTCACACTGACATCCTGATCACACTGTTGTGGGCTGCTGGACATGCTGAAACCGTGCCCAGAGGGGCGGTAAATCTTCTGGTATAGGACGATAAACGCCCAGTTCTGACCATAAGCCCGGCGCATGAAAATCACTGCCGGCGGTTACGAATGTGCCAAATTCGCGGGCCAGAATCGCCAAGCTGCCAACCTGCTCGGCGGGCTGCATGCCATTGACCACCTCGAGCGAGTGCCCGCCTGCCGCGACAAAATCCGCCACCAGCTTGCGCCGTTTGGTGCGGGTGAAATCGTATTGCCAAGGATGCGCCAAACTGACCCACGCACCGGCCCGACGCAACGTATCAACGGCCTGCGCCAGCTCCGGCCAATGCTGCTTGACGTCACCCAGTTTGCCCGAGCCAAGCCATTTACGAAACGCTTCGGCGCGGTCTTTGACGTAGCCTGCCTGCACCAGAAAGTCGGCAAAATGGGGCCGCGCCGGCGCATTACCGCTGTCGCCCAACGCTTGCTGTAGAGCGCGCGCGCCCTCCAGCGCACCAGGCATGCCTTTGGCCTCAAGGCGTTTACCAATTTCCACGGCGCGCAGCCAGCGCCCCTCGTGCAATTCGGCAATCGACTGCTGCAATGCCGGCGCGTCACGATTAAAGGCATAACCCAGCACATGAATGGTGGCCCCGCCCCAGGTGCAGGACAATTCGATGCCGTTGATCAACCGCATCCCCAGTTCGCGTGCGGCTTCGCTGGCTTCACCCAGGCCATCAAGGGTGTCGTGGTCAGTCAGCGCCAGGACGCGCACACCGCGCTCAAACGCCCGCGCCACCACCATTGCGGGTGCAAGCGCGCCGTCAGAAGCCGTACTGTGGCAATGTAAATCAACGTCCATAGGTGGCACTTTCCGAGTCATTTATGTTTGTTATTATGCCGGTAGATGTGGATTCTTGCTGGCTTGCGCCGGTTTTTCCTCGACGTCGGCTGTATAGCCTGCTTTTCTCAGCAGCCGCAGCCCGCGCCCTCAACCCAATTAAGGATTGAAATGCTCTACGCGATCATGGCCACCGACGTGGCAAATTCCCTGGAAAGCCGCCTTGCTGCGCGCCCTGCGCACCTTGCTCGCCTGGAACAATTGAAAACCGAAGGCCGCCTGATTCTTGCGGGGCCACATCCCGCCATCGACAGCAACGATCCGGGACCGGCCGGGTTTTCTGGCAGTTTGATCGTTGCCGAATTCGAATCCCTGCGCGCCGCTGAACAATGGGCCAACGCAGACCCTTACCGGGCGGCCGGTGTATACGCCAATGTTATGGTAAAACCCTTCAAGCGGGTTTTGCCCTAACTCACACGGTTCGCTCATCCGCTGAACAGCCAATAATAACGACAAGAGAACAGTTCCGATGCGTGCAGCTCCATTGTTCCTCCTCCTAAGTCTGTGTACAGCGCCCCTCGCCTTCGCCGAAGAAGTGCCCCCTCAGCCATTGGCGGAGGTTACTTCTATGCAAGCGCAAATCGATGAGTTGGAACAACGCCTGGCCATCAGCGAGCAGCAGCGCGAGGCCCTAGGCGCAGAGTTACAAAGCAGCGCCAGCGAACGTGAAAACGTGCAACTGCAACGCCTGCGCCTGCGCCAAGATAATCAGCGGCTTAAACTGGAGTTGAAGAAAGCCCAATCCAGCATTGCGCCCGCCTTTATCAGTGAGCAGCAAATGTGGTTTGCCATCGGCGCTGGGGCGGGTCTGTTGGGCGTGATCATCGGCGCGCTGTTGCGCCGAGGCCGGCGCTCACAAAGCGAGTGGCTGAATTAATTCCATGAGTAGCCTGCTGTTAATCGACGACGACGTCGAACTCTGCGAACTGCTGACCACTTGGCTGACCCAGGAAGGCTTTCTGGTTAGTGCCTGCCACGATGGCAGCAGCGCTCGCCTGGCTCTAAGCCAGAGCAGCCCAGACGCTGTGGTGCTGGATGTGATGCTGCCCGATGGCAGCGGCCTGGAACTGCTCAAGCAACTGCGCAGCGAACACCCGGAATTACCCGTGCTGATGCTCTCAGCCCGCGGCGAGCCGCTGGACCGAATTCTCGGCTTGGAACTGGGCGCAGATGATTACCTGGCCAAGCCATGCGATCCCCGCGAGCTGACTGCACGCCTACGCGCCGTTTTAAGGCGCAGCCACCCTGCCAGCCCGACCAGCCCGTTCGACCTTGGCGACCTGCATTACAGCCAGGCACGCGGCACGGTAACGCTGGGGGATCAAGAAGTACTCCTGACCCTGTCAGAAAGCCGTATTTTAGAAGCCCTGCTGCACAACCCCGGCGAGCCGGTGGACAAACAGGAACTGGCGCAATTGGCCCTCGGCCGCAAACTCACCCTTTACGACCGCAGCCTGGACATGCACGTCAGCAACCTGCGCAAAAAACTCGGCCCACATGCCGATGGCCGCCAGCGCATTTTGGCTTTGCGCAGCCGCGGTTATTACTACAGCGTTTAAAACCGCCTGGGGTACAGCACGCTTTTACAATCGCCAAGAGAAGACTTGAACTGTTGAGCTTCGCAGCTTTTAGCAGCAAGCCGCTATTTAACGCAGCTGCAACACATAACGGCAGCAACACCCTATGTAAAGCAGTGCAACCGCGCTCTTTACCCAAGCTTTACCTAGCCCTGACGGCGCCTGACCTTGACCTCCCTAGACTGGGCACATCCGGTAACCACCGGTTTCAGACGAGGAGAGACACCATGCGCAAGACCCTGACAGCTGTACTGCTGGCCTTAACCCTGCCAACCCTGGCGATGGCCATGCCAGACGGCGGCCCGCGTCACGGTGGCGAACATCGCGGCGAACACGGCTCGCGGATGTTCAAAGAGCTTGATTTGAGCAAAGAGCAGCATCGCGAAATCCGTAAATTGATGGGCGGTGAGATGAAGAGCCGCCACGAAATCACTCAGCGCTACCTGGATAAACTGTCGGCCAGTGACAAACAAGCCATGCAAGCCGAGATCAAGGCGGCGCAGGACAAACAGCAAAGCGCGATCCGCGCATTGCTCAAACCCGAACAACACAAAGCGTTCGACGAGCAGCTGAAAAAAATGCAGGAACGTCAAACTGAAATGGCTGAATTCAAAGCCTGGAAGGCTGAGAAAGCCCAACAGGCCAACTAAATCCAAGCTGGCTTAACCATCCACCGCCGGGCCGCATAGGCTCGGCGGTTTTTCTGTGAGGAAACCCCGTGCGTTCATTGTTCTGGCGGATCTTTGCCAGCTTCTGGCTGGCGATAGCCTTGGTGGCTGGCCTGTCGATTCTGCTTGGACGCATGCTTAATCAGGATGCCTGGCTACTGAGCCAGCACCCAGCCCTGGAAAATCTGGCCGAAAAATGGGCGCAGCACTATGAAACCCAGGGCCCACACGCAGCCCAAGCGTTACTGGAACGTCGCAAGCGACGCTTTAACATTGATATTCAAGTGCTCGATGAAAGCGGTCAGCCGGTGATCAAAGGCACCTTTCCACCTCGCGCAGCGGAGTTTGAAGCCCGTCACCGCCATGGCAAACGTCTGCCTTGGCGGCGCTTGAGTACCGAATACACCAGCCCAACCAGCGGCGACACCTACTTGCTGATCTACCGCGTGCCATTGCCTGAAATTGCCGCCTGGCAGCGCAATAGCCTGCTCTGGCCATTGAGTGCGCTAGGCATTGCCATGCTGGTGTTGAGTTTGATCAGCCTACTGCTGACGCTGTCCATCACCCGCCCGCTGAATCGACTGCGCGGCGCGGTCCATGATCTGGGGCAGACCGCTTATCAGCAAAATAGCCTGGCAAAGCTGGCGCGCCGACGTGATGAGCTTGGCGTTCTGGCCGCTGACTTCAACCGCATGGGTGAGCGCGTGCAAGGCCTGATCAGCAGTCAACGGCAACTGCTGCGGGATGTGTCCCACGAACTACGCTCGCCACTGGCTCGTCTGCGCATCGCCTTGGCGCTGACAGCTCGGGCAGATGCGCAGGAGCGTGAGAAATACTGGCCGCGACTGGATCAGGAGTGTGACCGCCTAGAGGCGCTGATCAGCGAAATACTCGCCTTGGCGAGGCTAGACGCTGAGCCCGGAGCCGCGCAGCCCATTGACCTAAAAGACTTGCTATACAAACTGGAAGACGATGCGCGCCTTGACGCGCCAGAGCAGGCTATTTCGATCCAACTGGACGACAGCCTGCAGTTCAGCGGCTGGCCCGACATGCTGCAGCGCGCGCTCGACAACCTGCTGCGAAACGCGCTGCGCTTTAATCCGGCGGGTCGGCCTATTGAAATCAGCGCCCAGCGAGAGGCCGATCAGCTGATTATCCGCGTACGTGATCACGGCCCCGGCGTCGCGAACGAACACCTCAAGCATCTGGGCGAACCGTTTTACCGTGCCCCAGGTCAGACCAGCAGCGGTCATGGCCTTGGCCTGGCAATTGCGCGACGCGCTGCAGAACGCCACGGCGGCCAGCTGGAACTGGCCAACCATGCACAGGGCGGCTTTGTTGCAGCCCTGCGTTTACCGCTTAATCAACCAGCGGCCAGGCCCTGACGTAATCAGCCACCGTTACCTGCGGCACGGCGCGCAATTCACGCTCAGGCGTCCCCAGGTAGAGGTATGCGATCAACTGCTCGCCGTCAGCCAAGCCCAAACCTGCCGCTACCGTGGCGTTGTAGGCCATATCACCGGTGCGCCATACCGCACCAATGCCTTGCGCATGAGCGGCCAGCAAAATTGCATGGGCGGCGCAACCGGCTGCCAATACTTGCTCCAACTCCGGCACCTTGGCGTGGGCCTGCACATGGGCGATCACCAGTACCAGCAGCGGCGCTCGTAATGGCATGGCACGGGCTTTGGAAAGCGCTTCAGGCGCAGCGTCGGCAGGCAGTGCACGGGCAAACAACTCACCCAACTGATTCAGCCCCTCGCCTTCCACCGTAAGAAAGCGCCAAGGCTTTAGCTGGGCATGGTCGGGCGCGCGCAGGGCGGCACGGAACAGCAACTCACGCTGCGCAGCATCCGGTGCAGGAGCGATCAAGCGCGGAGCGGAAACACGATTAAGCAGCGCATCTAAAGCGTCCATCAGCCACCTCGCAGCAGTAAAAAGTCCGTCATTTTAGCCCCATTAGGTGAAGGGGGCATGCACAGGCAACAGCCGCAGGTGAGCGCTCAGGCAGGCGGCATCAAGGGTGGTAACCCATGCGCCTGACGCGCGGTATCACATCGGGGATTGTGCTCGCCATTAACCCAAGAGGCATCAAACTCGCGACAAGGACTGGAGCGCTGCTCATAGAGCGAACAACTCACGCCTTTACCCACTTCACCGGCAAGCCCGATGCAACGCGCAGGTTTTGCATCCGTGCCACGCATCGCCACCCGGTGCGGTGTAATCAGCACCACCTGATCATCGGGCACAACACCACCCGCCGATTGGCACTCACCCCAAAAAAAAGAAACACGGAAGTGCGCGCAGCAGGCGCCACAGGTTAAGCAGGGATTGCTATCAGACATGATCGAAGGGCTCAGAAACCGGCAAAGGACGGCACTTGGCGGCTATTCTATGCTGCGCCATGCGCTTGTAAAGCGGCCTTTATGCACGCTGTACAGCAGCACCAGCGCGCGTAGAATGACGCCCCTTTGCTTGTGAGCACGAGCTGGTATTCATGTCATTGTCGACGTTGCGCATCATCGCTTTTATTCTCGGCATATTTTTGATCACCCTGGCTGTCAGCATGCTCATTCCCATGCTGACGCTATTGGCATATTCACGCGCTGATGACCTAGATGCTTTTCTGTGGTCAAGCCTGGCCACTGCGGTGGCCGGTATCGCCATGGTTATCCCAGGCAGGCCCAAGGACGCGCAGTTACGCCCCCGCGACATGTACCTGCTGACCACCGCCAGCTGGTTGGTGGTGTGCATCTTTGCTGCGCTGCCCATGGTGTTGATTCACCACATCAGTTACACCGATGCGTTCTTTGAAACCATGTCAGGCATCACCACCACTGGTTCCACCGTCCTGGTCGGCCTCGATAACGCCTCACCTGGGTTGTTGATTTGGCGCTCGATGCTGCACTGGCTCGGCGGTATCGGCTTTATCGGCATGGCGGTAGCGATTTTACCGCTGCTGCGCGTGGGGGGCATGCGCCTGTTCCAGACCGAATCATCGGACTGGGGCGATAAGGTCATGCCACGCTCACACATGGCGGCCAAATACATCCTACTGATATACAGCGGACTGACACTTGTTAGTTTTTTGGCGTTATGGGCAGCGGGCATGACGCCATTCGACGCAATAAATCACGCCATGTCGCTTATTTCTACAGGTGGTTTCTCTACTTCCGATATGTCACTTGCCAACTGGCCCCAGCCCTCTATTCACTGGATTGCAGTTGTTGTGATGATTTTTGGCAGCCTTCCCTTCACGCTCTATGTAGCCACCCTGCGTGGCAATCGACGCGCACTACTCAAGGACCATCAGGTTCGTGGTTTCCTCGGTTTTTTGCTGATCACATGGCTAATCTTCGGCACTTGGCTGTGGCTAAACTCTGACAACAGTTGGCTGGATGCCTTCCGCATCGTCGCGGTTAACGTCACATCGATTGTAACAACCACGGGCGTGGCACTGGGTGACTACACCACCTGGGGCAGCTTTGCCGTGCTGCTGTTTTTCTACCTGACGTTTGTCGGCGGCTGCTCTGGCTCGACCGCCGGCGGCTTGAAAATCTTCCGTTTCCAGGTGGCTTATGTGTTGCTCAAGGCCAACCTGCAGCAACTGATTCACCCACGCGCAGTGATCAAACAGCAGTACAACAACCACAATCTCGATGAAGAGATTGTCCGCTCGCTGATCACCTTCTCTTTTTTCTTTGCCATCACCATCGGTCTGATCGCTTTGGGTCTCGCATTGATTGGCCTGGACTGGGTAACGGCACTCACAGCGGCGGCTACAGCGGTGTGTAACGTTGGCCCCGGGCTTGGCCCCATTATTGGCCCGGCCGGTAATTTCTCCAGCCTGCCCGATTCGGCAAAGTGGTTGTTGACCTTGGGCATGCTGCTGGGTCGCCTGGAAATTCTCACCGTTTTAGTGCTGGTAACGCGGGCCTTCTGGCGCCACTGACTAGAGTTGTTAGACCGCAGGTCTACTCAAAATGGAACCCACGTAGATGGCTTGGCCAACCTTACGCATCATCACCTTCATCAATGGCATCTTCCTGCTGACACTGGCGATCAGCATGGCCGTGCCCATGCTGACCTTGGTGCTGTTCGATCTCGCCCATGAGCTCAACGCTTTTCTCTGGTCGAGCATGATCACCTTTATCGCCGGGATGGCGATGATCGCTCAAGGCAAGCCCAAGGATATTCAGCTGCGCCCCCGCGACATGTACCTGCTGACGGTCTCCAGTTGGATACTGGTGGGGCTGTTTGCCTCGTTGCCATTTATGTTTTCCCAGCATTTGGGGGTGACCGACGCCGTTTTTGAGAGCATGTCCGGCATCACTGCAACAGGCGCCACCGTGCTCGTCGGCCTCGACACCATGTCACCGGGGATTCTGATCTGGCGCTCGTTGCTGCATTGGCTGGGCGGTATTGGTTTTATCGCCATGGCCGTGGCGATTCTGCCCATGCTGCGCATCGGTGGCATGCGCCTGTTCCAGACTGAATCGTCGGATCGATCCGAAAAGATCATGCCGCGCTCACACATGGTCGCTAAATACATGATCGCGGCTTATCTGGGCATCAGCATCATTGGCTGCGTGGTCCTGTGGAGCGTTGGCATGGGTGGTTTTGATGCGATCAACCACACCATGTCGGCCATCTCCACCGGCGGATTTTCCACGTCAGATCAATCGGTGGGTAAGTGGACCGAGCCGGCCGTGCACTGGGTCATCATCGTGCTGATGATCCTCGGCAGCGTGCCCTTTGTGCTGTTGGCATCCATGCTACGCGGCAATTACATGGCCCTGATCAGGGACCAGCAAGTGCGGGGCTTTCTGGCGATTCTGTTGAGTATTTGGCTGGTTTTGGGCACCTGGTACTGCCTGAGCACCGAGTTACATTGGCTGGAAGCCATTCGCCACGTAGCGTTTAACACCACCTCGATCATGACCACCACCGGCTTTGCCTTGGGCGACTACACGCTCTGGGGAGGTTTTGCTGGCATGCTGTTCTTCTACCTGGGTTTTATTGGCGGCTGCTCTGGCTCAACCGCAGGCGGACTGAAAATTTTCCGTTTTCAAGTGGCGTACGTGTTGCTCAAGGCCAACTTGATGCAACTGGTGCATCCGCGTGCAGTGATCAAACAGCAATACAACGGCCATAACCTGGATGAAGACATTGTCCGCTCGATCCTGACCTTCTCGTTCTTTTTCACCATCACCATCGCCTTACTGGCCTTGGGCCTGACGCTGTGCGGCCTGGACTGGATCACCGCACTCAGCGGTGCGGCCAGCACCGTTTCCGGTGTCGGACCGGGCATGGGGCCGATCATCGGCCCGGCGGGCAATTTCTCCAGCCTGCCCGACACCGCCAAGTGGCTGCTGACATTCGGCATGCTGCTGGGCCGCCTGGAGATCTTGACCGTGCTGGTCTTGATGCTGCCGGCCTTCTGGCGGCATTAACAGGCCGCCCGGCCGCCGCCACGTTCAGCTGAGGTTGAACATCCGCGTGCGGTATTCGCTGGGTGTGGTATCAAACCAGCGGCGAAAGGCACGGTAGAAGTTGCTGGGGTCGGCAAACCCCAGCAAATAGGACACTTCCAGCAAGGTCAGGCTGGCCTGCGCCAAATACTGGCCCGCCAACTCGCGTCGCGTGTCATCGAGCAATTGCTGGTAGCGTGTGCCTTCGTCCTGCAAACGACGCTGCAAGGTGCGTTCGGATAACAGCAGCGCTTGAGCCACCGCCTCACGCTTAGGCTCACCTTGCGGCAGCAACCGGCAAATCACCTGACGGGTCTGGTGCGTCACCCGCGTGCCGGAAAACCGCGCCAGATAGTCACCCGCAAAGCGATCATGCAGTTGCGCCAGCGCCTCATTCGCCGAGGGCAGCGGCGCATCTAGATCAGCCCGTTCAAACAGCAAAGCGTATTGCTCGGCATTGAATTGCAACGGGCACTGAAACACCTCTTCATAGGGTGCAAGGTCAGCAGGTGGCGGCCCCATCAGGCTAACCAGCCGTGGGTGCAGGGGCGTCCCCGTGAGCCAACGGCAAAAAGCCAGGGCATAAGCCAGGCAGGCTTCGGCACTTTGCCGCGCCGAGGGCAAACGGTCACCATGGATCGCCAGGACCATTTCATAGCCTTCAGGCGTTGGCTGAAAACTCAGGTCAGCGCCCTCACCAATAATCCGTTGGTAGCGCACCAGGCGGGTAAACCCCTCCTGCAGATTGCGGCTGCTCATCACCGCATAACCGACCACATTGAACGAGGATGGACGCAGCGTCTTCGCCATGTTCAAGCCAATGGCCGGATTACCCGAAGCCTCAACCGCCCGGTGCCACAAGCGGGTCATGGCATCTTGCGCAAAGCGCGCATCAGGGTTGGTCAATGCCGCGTAATCGAGACCCAGTTGGGCAAACAACTGGCGGCAATCAACGCCGCCCAGCTCAAGCGCAGCGACAATGCCAGAAGCCCAACTGGAGGAAGTGGTTCGTTCGCTCATGGTTATTCTTATTGTCGGCAAAAGGGAGGACGGCCCAAGGATACTAAACTGGCACCGAATGTCAGTGGCTTAGCGCGCCCGCCGACCTAGACTCAGACCAAGCTGCCATCAAAGCAATACCGCGCAGCAGCCACTCGCATAAAACCGGAGGCAACCGATGACCGCGCCTGCTGACCGCTTCAAAAGTTTTGCCGAGTTTTACCCTTATTACCTGCAAGAGCACAGTAATGCCACCTGCCGTCGCCTGCATTATGTAGGTAGCCTGCTCGTACTCAGCGTGCTGGCCTATACCCTGCTGACGCAACAATGGTTATGGCTGCTGGCCCTGCCCGTGATTGGCTATGGATTTGCTTGGATCGGCCACTTTGTTTTTGAAAAGAACCGCCCCGCAACCTTCGATTACCCGCTCTATTCACTATTGGGGGACTGGGTGATGCTCAAGGATGCGTTCACCGGCCGAATCAAGTTCTAACAACCGCGCGCACGCCTTACGCGGCATACTCGAATAAAGGTTGGGCTGGCCGACCGTCACTGATCGCACACCTTTGAGCCGATACCCTTGGCGCTTGTCCTGTGCTTGGTTATGATCCCGGCTCTTTGCAGGCTAGATGGCGTCTGCAAACCCGGCGCTCGGCCAACGGCGCATCTGCTAGCAGTAGGGACAGCTCACCCGGATGAACGTTAAAAGCACCCCGCGTCTTTCTGAATTGCCCGCCCCGCCACTGCGCGAATACTACACACGCGTGCTCGCTTATATCGCCATGGCCGCCAGCATCGCGGCCGGCACCTATACCCAGCACTTCAGCTATGTGATTTTGTGGATGGTGCCCTACGCCCTGCTCTACCCGCATCTGGCTCATCATTTAAGCCTGCGCTTCAAGCGCGATCACCCGCAACGCACCACCCTCAGCCTGTTATTTGTCGACGCTTTACATTGCGGCGCCACGCTTTCCTTACTTGGTTTTTCTGTGGTGCCGAGCCTAATGGCCCTGCTGATAATGGCCTTTAGCGCCCTGGTGATTGGCGGCTTGCGTTACCTAGGGCTCGCCAGCCTGATCGCCGCAAGCAGCGCGGTGTTCACCCTGGCCTTGACGGGTATCACGCCCAACATCCACACCCCCGCTCTGGTTGCCTTGGTTAGCATCGGGTTCACCACACTGTACATCTGCATCACCGCCTACTACGTCCACCAGCAAGGGCTGCGCCTGGCGCAGGTGCGGGCGGAGATCAGTCGCGAACAGGAAAAGGCCGCGCGCCTGGCACGCAACCTGGCTAAGTACTTGTCACCTCAAGTATGGGAATCGATCTTCACCGGCAAGAAGAGTGTGCGCTTGGAAACCCAGCGCAAAAAACTCACGGTGTTCTTCTCCGACATCAAGGGCTTTACCGAACTCTCTGAAGAACTGGAAGCCGAAGCCCTGACCGATTTGCTCAACACTTACCTCAACGAAATGTCGAAGATCTGCCTGAAATACGGCGGCACCATCGACAAGTTCGTCGGCGATTGTGTGATGGTTTTCTTTGGCGACCCGAGCAGCAAAGGCGCTAAGAAAGATGCGGTGAATGCAGTCTCCATGGCCATCGCCATGCGCAAACACATGAAAGTACTGCGCCAACAGTGGCGAGCCCAGGGCATCACCAAGCCACTGGAAATCCGCATGGGGCTGAACACCGGTTACTGCACCGTGGGTAATTTCGGCGCTGACACGCGCATGGATTACACCATTATCGGTCGCGACGTGAACCTGGCCAGCCGTTTGGAGAGCGCTGCGGAATCAGGTGAAATCCTGATTTCTCACGAGACCTACTCACTGGTCAAAGACGTGATCATGTGCCGCGATAAAGGCCAGATCACCGTCAAAGGTTTTACCCGTCCGGTGCAGATTTATCAGGTGGTGGACTTCCGCCGTGACTTGGGCGCGACATCGAGCTATGTCGAACATGAGTTGCCGGGTTTTTCCATGTATCTGGACACTAATGGCATCCAGAACTTCGACAAAGAAAAAGTCATCCAGGCACTTGATCACGCCGCTAACAAGCTGCGCGACAAAGTCATTATGTAAGCGCCTGCTCGCCCGTTGCGCGCTGTGAACATGGCCTGACGGGCATGCATAGCTCACCATCAAGCAAAGGCTGCTGCGCCAAAAACTCCAGCGCCGAGGCTCGCCAGGATTGCTGCGCGGCGGCAGTGGCGCAGCGCTCACGGTTCAAGTCCAAGGCTGCCAGACAGGCCGCGCGCAAATCCTCATCCATCACCCCGCTTACATCCGCCTGCAACACATCCAATGGCCCGGCCACCGGAAAGGCAGCCACCGGCGTACCGCAAGCCATGGCCTCCAGCATCACCAAACCATAGGTATCAGTGCGCGAGGGGAACACCAGCACGCTGGCATGTTGAAAAGCCTGGGCCAGCGCCTGACCATGCTGATAGCCGAGAAAACGCACCTGCGGATAAGCAGCCTGCAAAGCGGCGCGTTGCGGGCCATCGCCGACCACGCGCTTCTCCCCCGGTAAATCAAGGGTAAGGAAAGCTTCGATGTTCTTTTCCGGGGCAATCCGCCCCACATACAGAAATACCGGTTCAACCCGGCAGGGCGATGTCGCCGATGGACGAAATAACCGTGTGTCGACGCCCTTGCGCCACAGCACCAGACGCTTGAAGCCCCACCCTGCAAACTCATCACGCATGCGTTCAGTGGTCACCAATACCGCCTGGCTTGGCCGATGAAACGCGCGCAAAAAGGCATAACCCCAGCGCAACGGCACCCAGGGCCAGCGGGTGTGTACGTATTCGGGAAAGCGCGTGTGGATGGCACTGGAGAAAGCCAACCCGCGCGCGCTCAACCAGCGCCGCGCGGCCCAACCCAGCGGGCCTTCAGTGGCCAGATGCACGCAATCCGGTTGATAGGCGCGAATAGCCGGGCCTACTCGCCACAGGTTCCAGACCAGCGGAATTTCCGCATAACTGGGGCACGGTACGGCGCGAAAAACGGCGGGCGACAGCAGTTTGACCTGATGCCCCAAGCCTCGCAGTTCGCTGATCAAGGCTTGCAGGCTGGTGACCACGCCGTTGACCTGTGGCGTCCAGGCATCGGAAACAATCAGGATTCTCACAGCGCAGGCTCGGCAGCAACCACAGGCGTCGGCTCGAGCTGCGCCTGACGGGCCTGATCATCGGCCAGGCGATACAACTCGATGCTGCCATCCAGGTGTTCGATCAACGCCGTACAGGACTCCACCCAATCGCCGCAGTTCATGTACACCACATCGCCCATCGGACGAATTTCAGCATGGTGAATATGCCCGCAGACCACACCATTGAAACCACGCTTGGCGCACTCATGGACGATGGCTTCTTCAAAGTCGCTGATGAAATTAACCGCTGTCTTGACCTTGTGCTTGAGGTAAGCAGACAGCGACCAATAACCGTAGCCATAACGGCTGCGCCAGAAGTTAAGCCAGCGGTTGAGGGTCAGGGTGAACTCGTAGGCCGAGTCACCGAGGAACGCCAGCCAACGGTGGTAGCGAGTGATCACATCAAACTGATCACCGTGAATCACCAGCAAACTGCGGCCATCGGCCGTGACGTGCTCGGCCTCATCCACCAACTGCAAATTACCCAGCATCAGGCTGGAGTAGCGGCGCAAAAATTCATCATGGTTGCCGGTGACATAAATCACCTCGGTGCCACGCTTGCTCATGGTCAGCAGACGGCGAATCACGTTGCTGTGCGATTGCGGCCAGTACACCCCGCTGCGCAGCTTCCAGCCGTCAATGATGTCGCCGACCAAATAGATCTTGTCCGTGTGATAACGCTTGAGAAAGGCCGCCAAGTGTTCGGCCTGACAATCACGCGTACCTAAATGAACATCGGAAATCCACAGGGTACGGACACGTTGCTTGCGGCTGGGCTTGGCGAGCTGAGCGCTGGTCATGGACGACCTCCGGCTGGGTTTGCTTGAGTCTGCGCAGCCGGGGTGAAACGTGCATGACAACTGCATGGCAATTCGGTGACAACCCAAACCACCGCAGGCAGGTAGACTTGAGCGCCTGAACAAGGAGCCCAGCATGTCTTCGCTGCTTTCGCTGCGTCATTACAGCCATGAACGATTAAGCCACAGCCATGATCATGCACAGTTAGTGTTTGGCATCAGTGGCCAACTGGATGTCGAAATCAACGGACAAGGCAGGCTAATCACCCGGCAAACCTTGGCTGTGGTACCCAGCACTGCGCAGCATGCCTGCGCCAGCCAATCTGGCAGCCAGTGCCTGGTGCTCGACGTGCCTGCGCAGCCCTGGTTACAACAGCAGCTGGGCCCACACCTGGACGCCACTCATCGATTGCTGGAAAAGCCCGCCACCCTCAGCCTGACACCGGCCCAGAGCCAATTGGTCGCCTGGCTGGCCAACAGCCCGATTGCAGACCCGGTCATCGCTCAGCAAGGCTCGGCCCTGTTGTTGGCCAGCCTGGCCTGCGTTGATGCCCCGGCTCCGGCCTACAAGGCACTGCCATTGACGGTTTTGGATGCACACATCGACCAACATGCGGCCTATCCGCTGCAGGTCCGCGACCTGGCGCGCCTGAGTGGGCTTTCGGTGGCGCGCTTCCATGCCCGCTTCCTGCATGAAACCGGACAAACTCCCATGGACTATGTGCGCAGCCGCCGCTTGCAGTTGGCGCGTCAGCTGTTACAAGGCAGCAACTTGGCCATTGGTGAGATCGCCGCGCGGGTCGGCTACAGCTCGCAGAGCGCGTTTAGCGCCGCCCTCTCGCGCCATTTTGGGGTTAACCCAAGGCAGCTGCGCCGCAACCGTTAACAGGCCAACAGCATATGCGAGCCTGACGACAAAATCGGTGATTCCCAAGACAGACAACACCGCACGATGACGCCTAGACTGCGCGGCGCAACCTTGGAGTCTCTTATGCAGCGCAATCGATCAGGTGCGTCACACTCATGAATCAGCGCAATGCACTGTGGGCCATTCACCTGGGCGCGCTGCTGTTCGGTCTTTCTGGCATCTTCGGCAAACTGGCCAACACCACGCCGCAGATGATCTCCGCCGGACGAGCGATTTTTGCCATTGCGGCATTACTACTATTCGCCCAGTTGTTCAGCAACGCCCGCCTGGTGCGGCTTAGCCTGCGGCAAACCGCTCTCTTAGCCCTTGGCGGCCTCTTGCTTGGCGCGCATTGGTGGAGTTTTTTTGAAGCCGTGCAGCTCTCAGGCGTGGCCATTGCCACCCTCGGTTTTGCCAGCTTCCCGGCTTTTACCGTGCTGCTCGAAGGCGTGCTGTTCCGTGAGCGCACACGGCCCATGGAATACGCCATGGTTGTGCTGGTGTGCCTGGGGCTGATCCTCGTCACGCCGGATTTCACCCTCGGCAGCGAGGCCACCAGCGGTTTGCTGTGGGCGGTGTTGTCGGGCCTGTTGTTTGCTCTGTTGTCCCTGCTAAACCGTGCCAGCACCCGTGGCATTGAGCCAATCCAGGCAGCGCTGTACCAGAATATTGCTGTGCTATTGGTCTTCCTGCCGCTGGCCTGGCCGACGCTGCCCAGCGTGCAGGCTCAAGACTGGTTGTGGATGGCCATGCTCGGCATCTTCTGCACCGGGCTGGCACACAGCCTGTTTGTCGCCAGCCTGCGTGTGCTCAAAGCACGCACCACAGCGGTGATTTTTGCCTTGGAACCGATCTATGGCATCACCTTCGCCTGGCTGCTGTTCAGCGAAGTGCCGACCCTGCGCATGCTCGCCGGGGGCGCGCTGATTGTGTGTGCGATTTTTATCTCGGCACGCAGCGCTCGATAAGCCATTCGATACAGCGGGTGATAAAGGTCAATCAGGCTGACGGACGATCGCTGTGGCCCAAGTCCCGCTGTGGGTCAATCTGATCGCGCAGGCGCTGCTTTAGCACCTTGGCTTCGGGGAAGCCGCCATCGGCCTTACGCTCCCAGATCTGCGCACCGTCGCAGGTGACCCGAAACACGCCACCGGTGCCCGGTTCAAGACTGACGCGGGCTAGATCGTCGCTGAAGGTCGAAAGTAACTCCTGAGCCAACCAGGCAGCGCGCAGCAACCATTGGCATTGGCTGCAATAGGTGATGACCACTTCGGCTTTGACATGGGACATGGATTCACTCGTTACCGGGTTTGGACACAGACAGCCGAAGGGCTGCCTTGGCTAAGCGCCCGCGCCAAGAGTGGCACGGCCGGGTAGAAGGCCAGCGTGTCAGGCGATTTTGGCGAGCAATTGCAGGGCTTCCTGTTTTTGCTGCTCGTCGCCCTCGACCAACACCTGATTGAGAATCTGGCAGGCACTTTCCACGCTGCCCTGCTCAATGTAAGCCAGGGCTAAATTCAATTTGGACAGGTTGTCATGATCACCGGCCAAGGCATCCAAGTCATCCAACAAAGACACCTGAAACTCACCCGCCGACCAGTCCGGGTGATCCGTTTCTTCAACCAGCATGGTTTCAGCAAAAGGGCTGCGTACGTTGTGGTTATCAGACCGCTGGAAAAAATCAGGCTCATCAAGCTCTGGTAGTGTTTCACTGACAACGGTTTTGCTCGGCCTTTTTTCGGGTGCAAAGGGGCTGACCAAGTCCCAGTCGGCATCCAACGACAAGTCATCCAGATTCAATTGGGCATCATTGGCCGCGCTGTTTAACGGTTGCGGCGGCTGAGGTACTTGCGACTCATCAAGCACCAATACCACCTCGTCTAACAGGCTGGCATTCGACTGATTGAGCAAATCGGCATGCCGCGCCTTGAGCTCGTCAATGCGCACTGGGCTAAAACCCGATTCTCGCACAGGCGCTTCCAGTGCAAGAAAACCCTGCGCATCACCGGCCAAAGCCAGCACTTCCAATAAACGGAAGCCAATATCGCCACGCTGTGGCTGCGCGTCCCAGGCCTTGCGCAGCGTATCGAGCGCCTCACTCAAGCGCCCATACGCGATATAAACATTGGCGCTTTGCAAGGCATCTTCATCACCCGCCGGCCAAACCGGGCCAGTGCGCGGCACTGCTGGGCTCGCTTGAGCCTGTGTTGCTGGCCCCACCTGCGCCAAGGCCTCAGCGACAAGCGCTGCTGCTGGGGGTTGCTCCGGTTGAGAAATCGCCAGGGCTACAGGCGGCACGCCGGGATTTCTGACACGCCAGAGCAACCCAGCCACACCGGCCAATAACAAGGCCAACATGGCGGTGATCCAAGCCAACCAGTGATTACCCGGCTCGGCCGCAGCCGCTGCGGGGCTCACAGCCGCGGACGATGCTGCAACTGGGGTGGCATCAGTTTCGGTTCGGCGCGCGGCCAACTCTGCCAGCAAGCCGGCAATCTGCTCATCACGTGCTTGCATCTGTTGCTGCAACTGCTGCACCTGCACGCCAAGCTCAGCAAGGCTCTGCTGCAATTGCAGGGTTTCGGCGATCTGGCTGGCCAGCTCGCGCTCGACCCTTGCCTGCTCCAGCCGTTGCAGCTCTGCGGCAGGATCCAGCGCCGCCTGCGCAGTTGCGGGCTGGGCTTGGGCCTCAACGGCCTCGGCTTGCACCACGGAAAAAACTGCTGGGTTTGCAGAAGCGCCAGTGCCCGCAGTTGATAGAGGTGCCACGCGATCCGGCAGTAACAACTGCGCGCCGACTCGCAGGCGGCTCACGTCGCCATTGATAAATGCCTGAGGATTGAGCGCATACAGGTGATCCACCAACGCGGCGGCCGTTACCGATGAACCGGTATTGCCTGCCAGCCGTGTAGCGATTTTCCACAAGCTATCGCCGCCCACAACGCTGTAGCGATTGCCCAATTGAGCTGCGGGCATAGCAGTCGGGCGTGGTCGCTCGCTCGCGACAGGACGCGCAGATGCCACAAATGCTGGCGCAGCAGGACTGGCTGCCGTTACAAGACTGGCCGAGCCAGGCGGATCGAGCAAAACGGTGTACTCGCGATACAACCGCCCGCTTGGCCTTGCCACTTCCACGATAAAGTTCAGGTAAGGCTCGCGTACCGGCTGGGTCGACAGGACACGAATCACGCTGCTGTCACCGCGCAACAGCGGCTCAAAGCGCAGGTCATTGAAGAAGTACAGGCGCTCAACGCCCGAACGACTGAACACATCCGCCGGGGCCAGACGAACGCGCACATCTGCATCGGTGAGGTTGCCCACATCCAGCAGTTTGATTTCAGCATCCAGCGGTTGGCTCAAGGCCGAGTTAAGGCTGATTTCACCCAAGCCAAGAGCGGGTACCAGCCCGGAGTACAACGCCGAGCTGGAAGCCAGACCGATCAGTAATTGACGGACAATGGTCATAAAAAGTGCTCCCGGTAAACACACACCCTGCACTCACCTGACTGCGCCCGATCAAGGGCTGGTGATGGTGGTTGAAGGTGGCAAAAATACCTGGGGAGAGTACGTTCCGTGTGCAACCCGGTGCCAGGCAATAAGAATGACGGCGCGTTGAAGGTAAAACAGTCGCCGCTTGCTAAAAAGCTACCGAGGTTAAGCATAGGCCCACAGTCAATATAATGACAACCGCGTCACATCCTGACCTCGAGCCATTAAGTGAATGAGCTCATGCGCAGCCCCATGCCTAAACAGATGGCGTCGCGGTAAATGAACCATCAAAACGCTGAGCGCTCAGCGCTTGGTTGACTTAACGCCCACTGCGGCCACAACGGTGAGAGCGAAGATCACCGCCACCAGCCAGAAGCTCTGCTTGAAGGCAATCAACTCGGCCAGTTGGCTGGTCCCTTCTGCACGGTGCCGCCACTCCAGAAAGAATGTCAGCAGATTGACCCCAAAAGCGCCACCTAGCTGGCGAACAAAGGTAATCGCACCTGCGCCTTGGGCCAGTTCTTCAGCGTTAAGGATGTCCAGCGAGCCGGTGCTCAGCGCGGGTAGTAAAATACCCAACCCGACTCGCCCCACGCAGGCCCAGAAACACAGCAGCAAGAACGAAGCGCCCTGGCCGACCCAACCCAGCCCGGCAGCGGAGAGCGCAAAGATCAGCAACCCAACACTCAACAGCACAGCGGCTGATAAACGGTCACTTAACCAGCCGCCCATAAACGCCGCCATCCCCATAAACAGTCCGGCAGGTAGCAGCAGCAGGCCAGAACGGCCGGCACTAAAGCCCTCGACCGTTTGCAGGTACAACGGTATCAGGTAGGTGGAGCCATAAAGCCCGATGCCCAAGGTGAGCGCAACCCAACTGGCACTGCGAAATCCGGCATGCTGCCAAAGAGCAAGCGGCAACAAAGGCTGAATGGCCTTACGTGTATGCAGGAAAAACAGCGCACCAGCCACAACAGCAACGCACCCTGGGAGCCAAACCCGAGGCGCATTCAAGGCAAAGCGCTGCGCTTCAGCAAGAAATCCAAGGGCGGCAAAGATTGCTACGCACAGCCAGACAAACGCCAGAACATCCAACCGCGGCGTGCTGCGTTCCCGTTGATCAGGCAACAGCCATTGCCCCACCACCAGCGCCAGCAGGCACATCGGCAGCGGCATCCAGAAAATCGCCGCCCAACCAAAATGGTCGACTAGATAACCACCCACCGCTGGGCCCAGGGAAGGCGCCAGCATCACCCCCAGGCCATAAATGCCCAGTGCCATGCCACGCCCGCCATCGGCATAAACGCGGAAGATCAACACCATGGCTAACGGCTGGATAATCCCGGCACACAACCCTTGCACAATACGCAGCGTAATGAGCTGCCAAGCGGCGCCAGCAACCAGCGCCAGCAGCGAGGTCATAATGAAAAATAGAAGGCCAACCTGAACCGTGCGCCGGGCACCAAACCGTGCCTGGGCCCAAGCCGAGAGCAGCAGCCCGGCGGTCATGGCGGCGAGAAATCCGGTGGACAACCACTGAGCCAACGGCCGGCCAATGGCAAAGTCATGCATGATCGCCGGCAAGGCCACATTGATGCTGGTCGATGCCAAAATCATGGCCATGCTGGCCACCATCAACAATGCCAACAGCAGCCCTGGGTAGCGGGAGCCGAAGCGTTGCTGCAATGCTTGCAGGTCAACACCCATCAGCTTTTTTCCAGGTTTCTCAGCACTTGCGCATGCACTTGCTGGCAACGCCGCAGTTCGTCTTCGTCGATACCGGCGAACACCTCCTGGCGCAGTTGAGCCGAAATGGCTTCAATTTTTTCAATCAGCGGCCTGGCCTCGGGACATAAGGCAATTTTCTTGGCGCGGCGGTCTTCAGGCACAGCTTGCCGCGTCACCAGACCTTGGGCTTCAAGGCTATCGAGCAAGCGCGCCAAGGTCGGCCCTTCTACCCCAACGCTTTGCGCCAACTCTCGCTGAGTGGGCAACTCGGCAAAACGACCCAGGTGCAACAGCACCAGCCAGCGCGCCTGGGAAAGCCCAAGCTCGACCAGACGACGATCCAGTTCAGCGCGCCAGGCACGTGATAATTGGGCTACTTGCATGGCAAAACGGTGTTGATCGGTATGCGACATGGACAGCGGCTCTTAACTATAAAAAACTAATTATTAGCCAGCTAACCATAATCGCTTTATCGAGGCAAGCCTGCTGCCGGGCACAAGCGTTTCACCACTTTACGTATTGGTCTTCAACAAAGCCCCACAGGTTATCGATGTGCACTTCTGGCCGGCCAAAGGGCCTTAAGACGCCCTTGAAGCGACCGAAAATTTGCTTGAAGTTGCTCGCCAACACACCCACGTTCAAGCGCTCTTTGTGCAGGCCATGCCCGGCAAACTGCAATTGCACCTGACCATCATGAGAGGTGATGGTCCAAGGCTGCAGCGGTTGATCGCGGTCGAAGACAAAACGCACCGTATCGACCTTGAGCAGTTCGCCATCCAGCCAAAAGCAGTTTTCGGTAAAGCTGGTTTCATTGACCCCGCAAGACAGGTTCAACCCCACACGCTGTGCACCGGCCTGACCAGACAGACACGCCCAGTTCCAATGCGTTTCAGGCCGCATATAACCGGCCGACCAATCGTGATGGGCAAACGCTGCAATCTGCGCCAGGTCAAAATCCCCCAAAGCACTGCGCACCTGCCCCGTACAGCGCACCCCGGCGACCTTCTGTGCATAGACCCAACCATTAACGGCGGTCGGCGTATTGATGTACATCGGCTGAAAAGCCGGTTCAGCTTCGGAAAACGAAGCGTCGATGCGCGTGCCGTCATCCAACTCTACCAGCAGGCGTTTTTCCTTCGATGCGGCGCTATTTTCCAGGCGCAGTAGATTGCGCCCAACGCGCAGTTCGCACACTCCCTGATCAGGCGCCTGCGAAAAATGGCTACCAAAACCCAGCGGTAATTTGAACTGACGCGCGATCATCCGCCCGCTGGCTGGGTGAAACAGGTACACAAACCCCACGCCCAGTAGGCTTAGATTGGCCAGCGCGCAGCCGCCGATCAGCTCATCGCTGATCAAGCCAAAGTACTGAAACTGGTGAAAACGCCGCCATTTGGCCAGCGCGCCGAGCTTGCGCCCCATGGGTGAGCGAAAGTCAAAGTCGCGGTAATTAATCAGCCCCGGCGCGCTGGGAAAGATGCCGTAATGTGGCTGGCCGTTGGCCTGAATCAGTCGGTCCATGGGTGGGCAATTCGCAGGATGGAAAGCCTTCGATGCTAGCACCGAGGGGTAAACACCAGCATTCACCGCACGCGCCACGCTCAGCGGCAAAATCGGCCATTCATATGCAGGCTGAGCTCAAGAGCGCACAACTTAACAGCGCTACTTAGTCTAGACTCGGCTTAGCGCGCCCTGGAGTCTGTTGCCGCGAAACACCAACAGACGCTAAGCCACCACCTGATTGCGGCCAAAGGCCTTGGCTTCGTAAAGGGCGCGGTCAGCGTGTTCATACAGTTTAGCCAGTGCATCGACCTGATCCGGTTGGATACAGGCCACGCCAATCGACATGGTCAGCACGCTGGCGGTTTTCGATCCGGCATGTTCGATCTTTAGGTTTTGCAGCGCCAAACGCAGCGCCTCGGCACGTTGCAAGGCCTCTTGATCACTGATGTCGTAAAGCAACACGGCAAACTCTTCGCCCCCCAAGCGCACCGCCATGTCTAAAGGTCGACGGGCCGCCTCGTGCAGGACGCTGCCCACTCGATGCAACACGTTGTCGCCGGCCTGATGGCCGTAATGATCGTTGTACGCTTTAAAATGGTCGATATCGCAGAGCAGTAACCCTAAGCATCGCTTCTCGCGCTGGGCCTGTCGCCAAAGTCGCTCGAAATGCCGATTGAAACTGCGCCGGTTGTGCAGCCCGGTAAGGCTGTCGTGATCCGCCAATACACGCATCAGTCGGCTGATCAGAAAATGCTCGCGAGACTTGAACTCCAACAGGTAGCAGCCAACGGCTCCCATCAGATTGCCAAACAGCAAAAACAAGGCGTTATTGATCAAGCGTGTACTGGGCAGTTGGGCCACAAACAACTCCACCGCGATATAAACCAGCAACACCAGCAGCGAGCAAGCCAACGCTTCCAGTAGACGCAGGCCCGCCAGGAAGTAAGCCGCCATGCACACAAGCAGAAGGCCTTCATAGGGATAGCTGGGGTCAACACGATGAGCGATGCCCACCACCAGAGAGGCCGCCGCGCCGAGGGCAAGCAAACTGACCAAAGTCAGCGGTTGCAATAAATGCGTGTGCTTAGCCTGTATCAGCAGCACGCCAAACACACACAGCAGCAGCAAGACAGCGAGACGGATGGCCAGCATCCACCAGACTTCTGGACCACTGATCAATACAAAATCAAAAACAGCGAAAGCCAGCCAAACCAGAATACCGACCACAAGGGCAATGCGTTTGAGTTCAAAAGTGTCATCGCGCAGGTAGTCGCGGTACTCCTGCTCCAACGGGCGCGAGAAACGCAACAGGCGAAAGCCCAAAGCCAGTTGGTCTGCATAGGGGCTGGGGCGAACATCATCAAGCCACGCGGGGGGGAGGGACACAGAAACCTCTAAAGCAGAATGGCTGGTTAAACCTTAGCCCCTGAAAAGCAGCGCCACAAGGACAGCCCGAAGGCTTTCACCTGCAGCGCTCTGCATCTCAGGTCTCAAATTCCGCCTGCAGCGCGGCACGCACGCAATGCAGCACACCCAACTCAACACGCCCGGCAAACTGCTCACCAATCGCGGCCGCCGTTGGCAGTTCGCCCTCGCCATCGAGGAATGCATCCTGAATTTCCGCCAGCAAGGCCTCAGGCAGATCAAGCGCGTGCTCCAGGCTCAATTGCTGCTGGGTGATGGCTTCAGCCAACATGCCGTAGACATTCTTTTCACTGCATTTAAGCTGTGCGGCTATTTGCGCAGGCGTCATACCGGCGCGCGCCAGGCTGACCAACTCGTGGCGCAAATCAAGGACAGCACGCGGCGCTTCATCGGCAGCACCCAGCACGTCCAGAAAAGCCTCGCCGTAACGATCCAGCTTACGCGCCCCCACCCCACTGACCCGCGCCATCTCTGCCAAGGTACTGGGTTTGCTGCGCAGCATTTCCAGCAAGGTAGCATCGGGGAAGATCACATAAGGCGGCACCCCATGCTCTTCCGCCAACTTGCGCCGTAGCGTGCGCAGCGCTTCCCACTGGCTGCGTTCCTCACCACGCACCAACTGGCTGGCGGCGCTGCTGGAGGCTTTGGCGCTTTGTTGCGGTTTGAGATCGCGGCGCAGTTGCAGGCTCACTTCGCCTTTGAGCAAAGGCCGGCAACTGTCGGCCAAACGCAAACCGCCAAATCCTTCAAGGTCGACGTCGGCCAAACCACGCGCCACCAACTGGCGAAACAACGAGCGCCATTCACCTTCATTCAGGGCCTTGCCGATACCGAATACAGCTAGATGTTGATGCCCTACAGCACGAATCTTATCGTTGTCACGGCCCAGCAGCACATCCACCAAATGCCCCACGCCGTAGCGCTGCCCCGTGCGATAAATGGCCGAGAGCGCCTGGCGCGCAGGCTCGGTGGCATCCCAGGTTTGCACACCGTCGATGCAGTTGTCGCAGTGCCCGCAGGGCTGCGGCATCTCTTCGTCGAAATAGGCGAGCAACGCCTGACGCCGGCAGCGGGTTTCCTCGCACAGCGCCAGCATGGCATCGAGTTTGTGCTGCTCAACGCGCTTGTGTCGCTCGTCACCTTCGGAGTTGTTGAGCATCTGCTTGAGGAAAATCACATCCTGCAGGCCATAGGCCATCCAAGCATCTGCTGGCAGGCCATCACGCCCTGCCCGGCCGGTTTCCTGATAGTAAGCTTCCAGCGACTTGGGCAAATCGAGGTGAGCCACAAAACGGACGTTGGGCTTATCGATGCCCATGCCGAAGGCGATGGTCGCGACCATGATCAGCCCTTCCTCATTGAGGAAGCGCTTTTGGTGATAGGCCCGCAACTCATTGGCTAACCCGGCGTGGTAAGGCAGCGCCGGGAAACCTTGCTCACTGAGAAACGCCGCCACTTCTTCAACTTTCTTGCGCGAGAGGCAATAGACAATGCCGGCATCACCTTTGCGCGCACCGAGAAAGCTCAGCAACTGCTTGCGCGGCTGCTCCTTGGGTACGATGCGGTAGAAAATATTCGGCCGGTCGAAACTCGACAGAAAGCGTTCGGCATTCTGCAAGTGCAAACGCTGGACGATTTCTTCGCGGGTGCGCATGTCTGCCGTGGCGGTCAGGGCAATACGCGGGACATTGGGGAACAACTCAGCCAGTTGGCCCAGTTGCAAGTATTCCGGACGGAAATCATGCCCCCACTGCGACACGCAATGCGCCTCGTCGATAGCAAACAGGGCGATATCCAAATTCTGCAGAAAACTCAGCATGCGCGGCTGCACCAGCCGCTCGGGGGCCAGGTAGAGCATCTTGATCTCGCCGCGCTTGATCCGCTCGGCAATCTCGCGCTGCGCGTCGGCGCTCAAGGTGGAGTTCAGCGCCGCGGCCGCCACACCCAGTTCGTCGAGGGTTGCCACTTGGTCATCCATCAACGCAATCAGCGGTGAAACCACCACCGCCAAGCCTTCACGCAACAATGCCGGCACTTGGAAGCACAGCGACTTGCCGCCGCCAGTGGGCATCAGCACCAAGGCATCACCGCCATTGGCCACGCGCTCGATAATGGCACCCTGACGACCACGAAAGCTGTCGTAACCGAATACGTCTTTGAGGATGCGCTGCGCGTGCTCGAGCATGAAGGGTCTCCGAAACAGGCAGCGCATTATACGCAAGTGCTGCCTGCACACGCGCCGCAGATACGCCGTTTGATCCGATTTTCACCCAGCATTAAATGCCACAGGCTGCTAAAATCTGGCCTCGTTTACTCCTCTCAAGGTAGCCCCCGATGTCCTTCGCCGAGCAACTCTCCCGCCTGCAAGCCTTCCTCGATGCCGATGAGCTGCATGAAGAGGCACTGGACTACATAGCCGCGCACGGCTACCTGACCGCCCTGTCGATCTGCCCCGAGCAGGTGCCAGAGCGCGAGTGGATTGATGCGCTGTTCTCCGAGCCACCGCATTACCGCAGTGATGCCGAACGCGAAGAGATCGAGGCCACTCTAATTCAGCTGCAAAGCCATATCGCTCGCCAACTGGCCAGCGATGACGAGCCGGACGTGCCGTGCGACCTTGACCTGGGCGATGAGCCGGATGATTCCGACCTGCGCGGCTGGTGCATCGGCTTTATGGAAGGCGTTTTCCTGCGCGAAGCGGTGTGGTTTGACGACGCTGAAGATGAAGTCAGCGAACTGCTGCTGCCGATCATGGTGGCGTCCGGTCTGTTCGATGAGCAGCCCGAGTTTGCCGAAATCGCCCGTGATCGCGACCTGGTAGACAGCATGGTTGATCAGATCCCGGAACTTCTGACTGCACTGTTCTTGCTGTGCAACGCCCCGGAAGAAAAGCCCGCCCTACTGAAACCCCGTCACCACTAAGTCACGCCGTGGTGCAGCCCACTCGAGAACAGCGTAATCCGGTCATCCGCTTTACGCTGCTGGCCATTGGCTGGCTCAGTGTCGCCCTGGGGGTTATCGGGATATTCCTGCCGGTGTTGCCCACCACGCCCTTCCTCCTGCTGGCAGCCGCCTGCTTTATGCGCAGCTCAAAGCGGTTCTACCTGTGGCTGATCAACCACCGCCACCTTGGTCCCTGGATTGTCGATTACCTGCAAGGCGAAGGCATTCCGCTCAAAGCCAAGGTGTACGCGATCAGTCTGATGTGGCTAAGCATTGGCGTGTCGTCCTACTTGGTACCGTTGTTCTGGGCCAGGGCCTTTATGCTGACCAGCGCCGTGTTAGTGAGTGTGTACATCCTCAAACAGAAAACCCTGAACAAAGCCACGACCGAATCCAGCCGGCGCTAAAGCCGGTATACATTCGGTATATTCAGCGCGGCAAACGCCAAAACCGGCTCCTACACTTCCCCCATCTCTGACCGAGGCGCGGTACATGCAACCCCGTCAGCTCATCAACGGATGCCTCAAACGGCTCGCAGCAGGCTTGCTGGCCGGCTGCATCCTGTTAATTGGGCTGACCAGCGCTCTAGCCGACTGGGATTTTGCTGCGATCCTGCAAAAAGCCGAAAGCCGCTATGGGCAACTGGGCTCAGCCAAGAAGCGCATCCTGGCCTGGGAAGCGCAAATTAAGGCCAGCAGCACCAGCAGCGAGGAAGACAAGCTGATTGAGGTCAATCGCTTCTTCAACCGGCAAATCCGCTTCTCCGATGACATTAAAATCTGGCGGCAAAACGATTACTGGGCCACGCCCATTGAGATGCTGGTTCAAGGTGAAGGCGACTGTGAGGATTACTCCATCGCCAAGTATTTCACCTTGCGCCGCCTGGGCATCCCCAGCGAAAAACTGCGCATCACCTACGTCAAGGCACTCAACTACAACCAGGCGCACATGGTACTCACCTACTACGCCACGCCTAGCGCCGAGCCTCTGGTGCTGGACAACCTGATCAACCAGATCAAGCCCGCGTCCCAACGACGCGACCTGCTGCCGGTTTATGCCTTCAACGCTGAAGGGCTCTACCTGCCGGGTTCCAACAGCAAAAAGAGTGATTCCAAACGACTGTCGCGCTGGCAGGACCTGCTGAAAAAAATGCGTGCTGAGGGCTTCGCCATCGGCGAAGGCTAGGAGGAACCTATGTCCTTGCTCAAACAGCTGTTTCTGGCCATCTGCCTGTTTCTGGTGGTGGCCTTCACCGGCAGTTTTATTGTCGGCGTGGAAAGCTCGCGGGAACAATTACTCGGCCAGTTACGCTCTCACGCTCAAGATGCAGCCACGGCTCTGGGCTTGTCGATGACCCCACACGTGGACGACCCCGCGATGGTTGAGCTGATGGTCAGTTCGATTTTCGACAGCGGCTACTTCACCCGCATTCGTGTGGTACGCATTGCCGATGAGCACGTGATGATCGAGCGGCTCAGCGCCACTACCAGTGCCGAGAGCGTGCCCGCCTGGTTCAGCGCGCTGGTGGATTTGCAGCCGCAAGCGGGCGATGCGCTGATCATGCGTGGCTGGGAGCAAGCTGCACGGGTTGAAGTGCTCAGCCACCCACAATTCGCTTTGGCCAAACTCTGGGACAGTGCCGTGGGCAGCCTGCTGTGGCTATTGCTCTGCGGTTTGGTCAGTGCAATCCTGGGTGGCTGGTTGCTGCGCACCCAACTGCGGCCACTCGACGCCATGGTGCAACAAGCCCAAGCCATTAGCCGTCGGGAGTTCCTCACCCTGCCCAACGTGCCGCGCACACCTGAACTCAAGCGCGTGGTCACGGCTATGAACCAAATGGTGGAAAAACTCAAAACCCTGTTCGCTGAAGAAGCTGCCCGCAGCGAAAAACTCCGCGAAGAAGCCTATCAGGACAGCATCACCGGCCTGGCTAATCGTCGTTTATTTGATATCCACCTGGCGCACCAGCTGGCGCTCAACGAACAGAACGCCGAAGGCTACCTGCTACTGCTGCGCATCAACGACCTCGGCGGGCTCAATCAACGCCTCGGCGGCCCGCACACCGACGCCTTGATCGCGGCCATCGGCGAGCTGCTCAAGCGCCTGCTTAGCCCAACCAACCGCGCCGAGTGGCTGGCTTCACGCAACCGCGCCGAGTGGCTGGCTTCACGCAACCGGGGCGGCGAGTTCAGCCTACTGGCGCCAGGCATCGGCAGCGAGGAAGTGGAACAGCTTGCCAACGAGCTGCATGCCGCTCTGGAAACCCTGCGCCAGACCGGAGCCAGCGACTGCACGCCCGTTGCCCACATTGGCATAGGTGCCTTTCGTCCCGGCGAGGAACCCAGCCAGGTCATCAGCCGGGCCGATCAGGCTCTGGCCCAAGCGCAAAATGACTCAAGCCGAGCATGGGTGCGCCTGGATGATTTCAATGCACAACGGGCTCAGGATCTTCACGCATGGCGCAGCTGGATCGATGCGGCGCTGAACCAGGGCAAGCTGCAGCTGTATTTCCAACCGGTGCTGCAGTGCGCCGCACAAGATCAACTGCTGCACCACAAGGTGCTCGCCCGCCTGCTTGATCCGGAGGGCGACACCATCGCCGCAGGCCGTTTCCTACCGTGGATCGAACGTCTGGGCTGGACTGAGCGCTTCGACCTGGCCATGCTCGAACACAGCCTTACGCACCTCACGCAGCACCCGGCGCCGCTGGCCCTCAGTTTGTCAGCCGCCACCTTGCGCAACAGCGACACCCTCAAGTGCATGATCGAGGTACTCAGGCAGCATCCGCTCCAAGCCCGCCTGCTGACCCTCGAAGTGGATGAACGCCATTTGCCACCCGCCGCCGAACTGGAGGCGCTCAGCCAGAGTATCCGCAACACCGGCTGCTGCATGGGCCTGCAACACTTCGGTGGCCGCTTTAGCCTGATCGGTAACCTTACCCATTTGGGACTGGCATACCTGAAACTCGACGGCACCTACATTCGCGCCATCGATCAAGAAAGCGACAAGCGCATGTTTATTGAAGCGGTCTTCCGCGCCACCAACAGCATTGACCTGCCGCTGATTGCCGAAATGGTGGAAACCGAGGGCGAACTCGCCGTGGTCAAGGAGTTGGGGCTATACGGTGCCATGGGCCGCCTGCTGGGTGCACCAGAGCCATGGCAGGATTAATCAGCGTCGCAGCCCGGATGCAAGCCAGGGAGTTGTTAAGGTTCATCCCCGGATTGCATCCGGGCTACATGAGCCTCTGCGAGCAAGCGTAGGGTGGATGACGCTTTACCCATCCACCCACAGCGACCTTATGGTGGATGAAAGAGCGTCATACACCCTAGAGTTCTAAGCGTAGGAGCGGGCCATGCCCGCGATAGCGACTTCGCGGGCAT
>LNDO01000049.1 GCA_001465025.1 Pseudomonas sp. Ga0074129 | reverse complement strand
AACAGATAGCCTTCCACATCCATCCCGGCATCGCGCATCTGCGCCAGCTTGTAGCGCAAGGTTCGCGGGCTGATACCCAGACGCTCGGCCGCTTCTTTGCGCCTTCCGCGCTCGGCACGCAGGGTGTCGATGATCATCTGAAACTCATGCCGGCGCAGATCGTCACCCAACGCCCCCGCATCAGCCGCCGGAGCATCGTGATGCACCGGTACAGACGAGCTCACCACCGACAGCAACGGCTGCAAAGGCGCGCCGCCAATTGGCGCTTGCAAACACAGATCCTGCGGTTGAATCAGCCCGCCTTGCTGCAAAATCAAGGCGCGCTGAATGGCGTTATCCAACTCACGCACGTTGCCTGGCCAACTGTGGCTCATCAGGCTCATTTGCGCCTGCGGAGAAAAACGAATCGGCGCGTGATTCATTTTCTTCACGTACTTGGCCAGCAAGCGTTCGGCCAACGGCACAATATCCGCAGGCCGCTCGCGCAGCGGTCGCCAGGCCAGCGGGAACACCGATAACCGATAGTAAAGGTCTTCACGGAAGCGCCCAGCTGCTACTTCTGCCGCCAGATCACGGTTGCTGGTGGCCAGCACCCGAATGTCCAACGTAATTGGCTTGCGTGCACCCACCCGCTCCACCTCACGTTCCTGCAGCACACGTAGCAATTTGGCTTGCAGGCCCAGCGGCATCTCGGAAATTTCATCGAGCAAAATAGTGCCGCCTTCGGCCAGCTCGAATTTACCTGGCGCGCTGGCAATGGCACCGGTAAACGAGCCTTTTTCATGGCCAAACAAAGTGGCCTCAAGCATGTTGTCGGGAATCGCCGCGCAGTTAATGGCAATAAAGGGTTTATTGGCACGCGGCGACTGCTGATGAATAAAACGCGCCAGCACCTCTTTGCCGGTACCGGACTCCCCGGTAATCAGCACCGTCGAATCGCTCTGCGCCACACGCGTGGCCAGCGCCAGCAACTGCACGCTGGCGGGTTCCTGCGCAACGGGGCCATCTTGCTCGCCGAGCGAGATACGTCCCAGCGCGTGCCGGTCAACCAGCGCCAGCAGGGCTTTGGGTTCAAAGGGTTTAACCAAGTAATCCACCGCGCCCTGGCGCATGGCATCCACGGCGCGCTCAACAGCACCAAAGGCCGTCATCAGCAGCACCGGCAACTGTGGTTGCGACTGACGAATCTGAGCCAGCAGTTGATGACCGTCCATGCCGGGCATGTTCACATCACTGACCACCAGGCCAAAGGGCTCTTCCACAATTGCCACGAGCGCAGCTTCAGCACAGTCCACCGCGCGGTAATCGTGCCCACCCAGCTCCAAGGTATCGGCCAGCGCTTCGCGCAGAGCGCGGTCGTCTTCAACCAAGAGAATTTTGCTCGCCATCGTGGATTACTCCTGATTCAAGGGGTGCGCCGCACCCAGTAGCGGCAAGGTGACGATGGCGCATGTGCCACGTCCCGGCCGCGAACGCAGTTGCACGTCACCCTGATGGGCGCGTGCCACTGCTTTGACCACAGCCAGGCCCAGCCCGGTGCCTGTGGTTTTGGTGGTAAAGAAGGGTTCGCCCAAACGCGCCAGCGTGGCGCGATCAATGCCCGGACCGTTGTCGCTGATGCACAGCCGAACCACGTCGCCCCGCTGATAAAGGTGTACTTTAAGGCCGACTTCGCGCCCCCCCGCCTGAATCGCGTTCTCAATCAAATTGAGCATCGTCCCGACCAAGGTGTCGCGGTTGCACAGCAACTCACCGCTGCGGCTGTCGCACTGCCAGCGCACCTGCATATCCGTGACATGGGTTTCTGCCGCACTGCGCAGCGCGTCAAACACGGCCTTGGGCGACAGGCGATCCGGCAGCGGCAACTCACCCCGGGCGAAGATCAACATGTCGCGCACCTGGTGCTCCAACTCGTGCAGGCGCTCTTTGAGGCGCCCAGCGAAGCGCTGTTGCTGCTCGACGGGAAGAACCTGTTCGGTCAAATGGCTGGCATAGAGCAAGGCAGCAGAAAGTGGCGTACGAATCTGATGAGCCAAAGAAGCAACCATGCGTCCCAACGCGGACAACCGCTCATGGCGCGACAGTTGATCCTGCAAACGCCGGGTTTCCGTCAGGTCAGTCAACAACACCAACTGCCCTGGCTCGGCGTTTAACGAGCGAGTCGCAATGGACAAACGCCGCCCGTCTTTCAGCGAAATTTCATGGCCATCGTCTTCACGCGGGGCAAAGTTACGCGCGATCACCTGCCGCCACAGCATGCCCACCAGCGGCAAGCCAAGCAGACTGCGCGCCACCGGATTGGCTTCACGCACCACGCCCTGGCCATCAATCACGATCACACCACCGGGCAGCAAATCCAGCAGGCTTTGCAGACGCTGGGCCAAACGCTCCTTTTCAGCCAGCTCCTGCATACGCTGGGCACTGACCAACGCCAACTGACCTTTAAGCTCGGCCACCCGAGACTCCAGCATGCTGTAAGAGTCACCGAGCTGGGTCGACATCTGATTAAACAAGGCAAACGCATGCTCCAGACCAGCACGGCTGGCCTGCTCGACGGAGGCATCGTTCTGCGCAGATTGTTCAGGAAGTTGCAGGTTGCTACTCATGGTTCTCTCTCGCCTGGCGAGCCGTCATAAGACAGTCAGTTGCCAGAGAGATAGCAATACCCGTGCCTGAAAAAATAACCTTTAAAAACAGTTACTTGAAAATAAAAAGCCGAAGGAGGCGTCAATCCTTCGGCTTTATTTGATCAGCAGCCGCCAAGTTACAGGCAACCGCCAAAGGCTTGACTCAGTCGTCCAAGCCTTCGTCATCGCGGCGGGTCATGCCGTATTTGCGCATTTTCTCAACCAAGGTGGTGCGACGAATACGCAACCGCTCTGCGGCACGCGCCACAACCCCAGACGCGTCGTCCAACGCCTGCTGGATCAATCCTTGTTCAAGGTTGCCCAGGTAATCTTTGAGGTCGAGGCCTTCTGGCGGCAGCATGGCCATTGAATCAATACCCGGCAATCCGGCCATGAGTGTGGCGCGCTCGTCGAGCTCGTCACGCAGCGAAGCCACCATGCTTTCGTCTTCATCATCCACATGACGGAACTTCTTCGGCAGCTCGCCCACACCAATCACGCCATAGGGATGCATGATCGCCATGCGTTCAACCAAATTAGCCAGCTCACGTACGTTACCGGCCCAGTCATGCCGACAGAGCGACATGATGGCCGCGGAGTTGAAACGGATGGAGCCACGCTTCTCAAACTCCATACGCGAGATTAATTCATTCATCAGCAGTGGAATGTCTTCGATGCGTTCGCGTAGCGGCGCCATCTCGATCGGGAAGACGTTGAGGCGGTAATACAGATCCTCACGGAAACTGCCGTCTTCAATCATCTTTTCAAGATTTTTATGGGTAGCCGCGATGATGCGCACATCAGCGCTCTGGGTTTTGTTGCTGCCCACGCGCTCGAAGGTGCGTTCTTGCAACACACGTAATAACTTCACCTGCATCGGCAGCGGCATATCACCGATTTCATCCAGAAACAGTGTGCCGCCGTTGGCCAGCTCAAAGCGCCCAGCACGGCTGGTGATGGCGCCGGTAAACGCCCCTTTCTCATGCCCGAACAATTCGCTTTCAAGCAACTCCGCAGGAATAGCGCCGCAATTGACCGGCACAAAGGGAGCTTCACGACGCTTGGAGTGGTAGTGCAGGTTGCGTGCTACCACCTCCTTACCTGTACCCGACTCACCCAGGATCAGCACACTGGCTTCGGTATCGGCGACTTGCTGCATCATCTGCCGCACCTGCTGTATCGCGCGACTGGTGCCTACCAAACTGCGGAACAGATTTGTCTCACGCTGGCGACCACGCTCGCGGGCTTGGTCGTACATTTCGCGGTAAACCTGGGCACGGTGCAGCGAGTCGAGCAGCTTGTTGTAGCTGAGCGGCATTTCCAGGCTCGCCAGTACGCTGCGCCGCTGCTCTTCCGGCCATTCGGCCGCGACATGCTCATTCACCAGCAAGGTAGGTAAAAACTCATCCCAAAGCGCCAACTGCTTGAGCAACTCAAGGACGCCACCTTTGCCCTTCACCTCGCCCAGCAGCACGCTCAACACCCCACGACTGGAATCAAGCTGCGCTACGCAATCGCGCCATCCTTGACTGTCGCAGGCTAAATGGTCTTCACCGAGGAAATTCAGAATCACCGTCAGATCACGACGGCGCTCGCTGTTATCGTCAATCAGCAGGATTTTGGTTTCGCGCCACATAAATTTATTCGCACTTCCTGGAGTGAAGAACATGCCAACGGGCAAAACGACTCAGCCAGCGCCGACATTTGGCCCCTAGTTAAGTCAATTTTTTGTTCACAGTCAATTTTATGGCGTGCATTTTCGCGAAAACAGAATCACAAGGAAAATACGCAGGGTTTGTAGCGAGGAAACATCTATCGAGAAGGGGAAGCGCAACGCACTGAGTCGATACCATTGGGCATCGACTCAATTGGAGAAATGATCAACCAAACAGCTGATAGACCTTCGCACCTTGCTGAGATTGATTGAGCTGAACTAGCTCCTGAGCGAGACGACGCTGCTCGGCCTGACACACATTTACCAGCTCGCGGTATAAATCCAGAAGCTCCTGCATACGCGCACGCAGAGTGTCTTCATCGCTTGCTGACTCAACCATAGCCTCATCAACCGCCTGCCGACACTGCAGATCAAGCTCACCAATGGCAGCCCAATCATGGGCCTGCAAAGCAGCCCGAAGTGCATTGCCGGCTAGCTCTAAACGGGTTACCGAGCGGATCATCGAGAGGCCCTCAATGCATTAAATCTGATTAGAAATGCCATCCCAGCCACTTTTAACTTCACGTAAAAGACCTGCAACCTCGTCGATTATACTCGGATCGTTAGCACGGTTAGCTTCTAAAAGACGACCGACCATGTAGTCGTATAGCCGCTGAAGATTGATTGCCAGCTCACCACCCTGCTGCACATCAAGTGCTTCCTGCAAGCCACCTATGATAGCGATGGCCTTACTTAGAAACTCTCCTTTAACTGCAACCTGATTGCGCTCCATTGCGCCTTTGGCTTGGGCAAGGCGTGTAAGGCCGCCTTCCATCAACATTTGGATAAGCCGGTGTGGGGAGGCATCCAAAACCTGAGCCTGGGTATTGACGTTTTGATACTGCTTCATCGCTGCCATGGCATTCATACGGACTCCGTTACAGGCTTGTTACTGATACCTATCTATCGGCTCAGTCCAACAAAGCTTGAGAGAAATCCTATAAAAACAGCAGGATGTCATTCTAATACCGGCTCAACTTCTGGGCCAATGGCATCCCAGGCCGACTTAATCTGCTCAAGCAAACCAGCTACTTCATCCAGACTACGCGGCGTAGAATCGAGTGCCACACCCGCAAGGCGGCGAATCATATAGTCATAGAGAGAATCTAAGTTAGTGGCGAGTTCACCACCCAACTCCTTATCAAGGCTAGCTTGCAAAACGCTAATTATATCGAGCGTACGACCCACGGCGTGACCGCGAACCCCTGCATTACCCTCATCCATCGCATGCTTTGCTAGCGAGAGTCGATCCAGAGCACCCGCAAGTAACATTTGTACAGCCCGGTAGGGTGTTACCTCTTGCTGAGTCCGAACGTCCTTATAAACATCAATTGGGTTGCTCATTGCCTAACTATCCTTTCTTAACAGAGCCTGGCAGGCTTGCCAACGATTGGGCCAGTCTGTCACTGGTACTGTTGAGTTGCCCAACTAACGCATCCATCGCATTAAACTGGCTAAATAAGCGCTCCTGCACTTTTGCAATGCGCAGATTGAGCATTTCTTTCTGCTTATCAATGTCTTTAATGGTCGTTTGGAGGCTGTTCATGCGCTGCTCTAGAACGCCACCGACTTGTACAAATCCATTTACACGGGCGTCCAGACGAGCCATCAAACCTTGCTCTCCGGTAAAAAAGCTACCGACTGAATCGTAGTTATCCTTCAGCGCGGCATCAAAAACCTTGTCATCAATTTTTAAGGTGCCATCTCTTTGGGTAGTAATACCCATATCCGCCAACACGCGAAGACTATCGCCACTGCTGGTAGAAGGCCGACCCAACTCAGCCCGTAAGCCGCCCAACAAATTACGTACAGAGGCATCACCTACCAGCCCACCAACAACGGGCGGCTTGCCTTCGCCGGCGGACGTGACGCCTGTTAGTTGATTACTAGTTGTGATCAGTGCGTTGTAGGTATCGATAAACTTCTTGATGCTAGATTTGACACCACCAGTGTCTTGTCCAACGGTGATGGTGAGGTTGGTGCCAGGCTCAGCCTTGACCAAGTTTACCGTTACATCAGGAATGGCATTGCTCACGCTATTTTTGGCACTGAACAGGGTCAACCCATCAATTGCAAACTCTGCGTCAGCGGCTCGGGTAAGAGACCCAGCAGCAGCACCCGTGACCGCGACGTTTGGATCAATACTCAAATCCGTCAAACCGGCACTGGCGTTCTCTATAAAAATATCGTTGCCTGAGCCAGTTTCCTTAGCATTAAGCACCAGCCGAGATGTACCTGTTGCAGGATCATTGATGATGTTGGCGCTAACACCCTGATCGCTTAGGGCGGTATTAAGCTTGTCGCGAATCGCCACCAGATTGTCCCCGGCGGTTACGTTTACCTGCACGCCAGTACCACTGCCAACACGAACATCAAAGGTACCGTCTGCTGACGCTGCAAAGGATGAACTGAGCGACTGTGTCGCCACCTTGCTGCTGGTCGCCAAGCTGCGTACTTCTAACTGGTAAGTACCACTGAGCGCAGTAGTGCTGGCACTGGCTGTTGCCAGTTTGCTGTCCGAGGAGGTGGCCGTTCGCTTGTTGAACAGTTCGGGCTTGTTTAAATCTTTCAAGGCTGCTTGCAAGGCACTGGCAGCACCCTTGAGCTGGCCTAGGGCAGTGAACTTAGTGGTGCTGGCTTTTTCCAGGCGTGCGAGTTGGGCTTCTTTCGGCGCACGCTCAGCACTAACCAGCGCTGAAACAATGCTTTTGATGTCAACTCCCGAACCAATACCGGTAATGCTTGCCATGTTAACCACCTCGTCAATGGGTTGGCGTTTAGATTCATTGCTGAAGCTTATACAAGAATCACGCCACGCCCTTTACGCCTCAGCTTTGAAAAGCAGACTACGAGCCTGGTCGAGACTTTCCGCCAAGCGCAAGGCCTCTTCAGAAGGAATCTGACGGATTAACTCGCCTGATGCTCCATCAGTGACCTTAACGACAACGCGACCACTGGAATCATCCAGTGAAAAATTAAGATTACGCTGCACTGTTTGTACAAATTGCTGGATTGAGGACACGGCGTCCTGAATATCCGTAGGATCTGACGAAGCTTTGGCCTCTGCCGGCTGTTGTTGCTGGCCTACCTTCTGCAGTGGCTGACCACGCAGCTCGGCCTCAGCATCTGCACGCACGACCTGCGGCTTTGTACGCGCTGAAGCTGCAGGCAACGATGCTGCACTAATGCTATTGATGTCCATAACCTCACCTCACATGGCAAGACGGGGAGTAGCGCTAAGCACTACCCCCCGTTATCAAGCTTAACTTCAGTTCAGCTTAACGCAGGAGGCTGAGAACCGCCTGCGGCAACTGGTTGGCCTGGGCCAGAATGGCCGTACCGGCCTGTTGCAGCACCTGGTTTTTGCTCAGGTTAGCTGTTTCAGCAGCAAAGTTGGTGTCCTGAATACGGCCACGTGCAGCCGATACGTTTTCTGAGATATTTTGCAGGTTGGCAATCGTGTTTTCGAAGCGGTTTTGCGTAGCACCAAGACTTGCGCGGTTTTTATCAATACTCGCGATAGCAGCATCGATAATGGAAATCGAGTTTTGAGCGCCTTCTTGCGTGGTAATATCAATATCAGCCACAGTATTAAGAGTTGATACGCCCAAGGTGCCAGCACTAATTATGTTAGCCGCACTTGCAACCACCTGAAACGCACCAGAAGACTCAAATTGAACATTGCCTTGGACTCGAGAGGAATCGTTCGTCGCCTGCAACTGTATTGATGTTGCTGAGACCGTGCCAGAGTAGTTGATCGAGTTAAGCGCTACAGTGTTAGCTGTACCTGTAACACCCGCAATAGCAAACCCTTCAATAACAATATTTTCACCAGCCTCATTAAAAAGCTTGATGTTACCGTTATTGTTGGTCAGTCCTGCTGTAATACCCGTCTTACCGGACTGAGCGTTAATCGAATTAGCAAGGTTAGTCAGATTGCTGCTATCAGTTACGTTTGCACTAATTGTGGCTAATGTAGCAGCCGAACCTGAACTAAGTTGCATTGTCACGTTGCCTGCCGCTGCAAGACCAGACAACTGAACACCAGTTCTAGCATCGGCCTTAACACCAGTCAGATCGGAGGATTTATTAATCGTATCAGCAATTTTTTTAGCCGAATCACCAGCAACTATCGTCATATCGGCGGGAAGATTTGACTTACCATTCGGACCAGTAACTGTAAGAGTCCCCCCAACAGTCGTACCTGCAGCTGCAGTTGTAGCTGCAGCACCCACTGTATTGAAACCGGTACCTGCGAGAGCCAACCGATCAGCACCGACATTTTTTGAAGAGGCCCCATTGACGTTTACGCCAATCACTTCATTTGCATTGGAACCCACCTGGAAGCTTTTAGTACCAAAGCTACCGTCAAGTAATTTCTGACCACCGAAAGTGGTGGTGTCGGCAATACGATTTAACTCTTCTTTGAGCTGGCCAACTTCTTGACTCAACGCCTGGCGCTCAGATGATGAGTTGCTACCGTTAGCCGACTGCAGAGACAGGTCACGCATACGCTGCAGGATATTGGTGGACTGCTGCAGAGCGCCTTCAGCAGTTTGGGCCAGCGAGATACCGTCGTTGGCGTTACGCACGGCCACGCCCAAGCCATTGACCTGACTAGTCAGGCGGTTGGAGATTTGCAGACCAGCAGCATCGTCCTTGGCGGAGTTGATACGCGAACCAGTGGAAAGGCGCTGGAGAGAGGTACTCAGCGCGCTGGAGGAGTTGCTCAGGTTACGCTGAGTGTTGAGCGATGCAACGTTAGTATTGACTGTAAGGGACATGGCAATTGCCTCCAATGGGCGGGTACTTAAGGTAGCCAGGTGGTGCGGGCTTGGTGTTCAGTCTTTACTGCACCACCGTTTACCTCGCATTCGTACTGGTTATCGTCGCGTTGCAGGAAAGCTTTAGGATCTTGAGAGATTTTTTTGGTTTTTCCATCCACCTCCCTTGACAGCAACCTTGGCAGGCTACTTAAGGCGTTGAAAATCAACGATTACAACTGGCTAAACAAGGTCAGCCCTGAAATCTTCACGTAGCTCTGCTGCGCCGCCTCAAGAACAATGCTTTGGAAAGAGAGCCGCGAAAGCGCCTCGGCGTAGTCCAGCTCACGCAGTTGTGCCTGCACGCTTTTGTTGACCAGCGCAACGTCTTCATTATCAGTCTGCGTGGTTTCGACGATGTTTAGCCGCGCGCCAATCTCACCGCGCACGCTGTCAAGGGTAACCATGGCATGGTCTAGGTTGGTGAGCCCAAGCGCTACAGCATCTCGGACCTGTAGATTACCGTCAGGCGATTGCGGCGCTTCAAGCAACGAACGGCGCAAGGTGGCAATGGTGTCAAGCACCCCCTGCTTTTGTGCGGTTTGGCCGGCAATCAATCGTGGCGTGACTTCCACAACCTCTCCGCCGGCCGGAACCCCGTCAAACTGCACGACCACTCCGCGGAAGACCAGTTTGTCCTGCTTGGCTGGGTCGCTGTCGAGTGCGCCATTGGCGAGAATTTCAGGAGCAAAGGGTGGCCCGCTAATAGGTAACGTCGGCGGGTTCGCCACGTCATACACCACGTATTCCGTTGGACTGGTAAAGCGAATACCTATACCAGCCTCAGGAAACGCGGGCGTTGCACTGAATGCCACTTCGTCCTGCACGAGCCCATTACTGACGCGTAGGCCCGGCAAACTGCCAGCGGGCAAGGTTTGCAAACGACCCGCGTCCGTAATGTTAACGAAGGTCTTCTTGCCGTTGTCGCTAATAGGCATATCTAGGGAGCTGGCGATCTGGATTTTGCGCTGGCCTTCATCACCCCGGTAGCTGTAGCTGCCATCAGCCTCACGCACAAATGGCTGGGTTTTACCCTGAAAACCGGCAAACAGGTATTCACCACGGGCGTTGCGCGTGTTCATCAAGCCTAGCAGTTCATCCTCACGCTCTTGCAATTCGGCGGCGATGGAGGCGCGATCAGCACTGCTCAGCGCCCCATTGCCGGCCTGCACAGCCAACTCGCGAACCCGCTGCAAAATAGTATTGGCCGAGTTAAGGCTGACCTCTTCCTGTGCCAGACTATTTTTAGCCGCTGTGAGATTCTCTTTATATTGGCCCAGCACATTTTGCTGTTGCTCAAGCTGCAGCAGGCGCACAGAGGCGACCGGGTCGTCCGCTGGTGTAAGAATGCGGTTACCGGTGCTGATCTGCTCTTGGGTGCGCGTGACGTTGGCATAGTTACGCTGCAGGCCTGTGACGCCGTTGTTGAATGCTTGCACGGTAGAAATACGCATATCAGACCTCATGTTGCATTGGACCTGGCCTGGCCAGCCCATTGTCCTCGCGAAGGGACGGAAGTTAACGCCATCTAAAAGGTGTTGGCATAAGCCACACAACTGCCCTACAAGGGCTTGCAAGCAAACGTTAGGCCACGCTCAGCCCTAATACTTGAAGCCGCATCTGGCCCTGAGGCCTGATTAGAAGGTGTTGATCAAGGTATCGAACAGGGTCCGGGCAACTTGAATGATTTGCGCCGAAGCCTGGTAATACTGTTGGAATTTAATAAGGTTTGCCGCCTCCTCATCCAAATTGACAGCCGAAAGAGAGTCACGGTTGTCTGTTGCCTGCTTGAGAATGGCGCTGGTTGCTGACTCGTCTATGCGCGATTGAGCTGTGAGCGTACCGACACGCTCCACCAGGTCACCGTAGCCATCACTGAAGCTGACGCCTGCTGCAATTCCATTTGGCCCCGTGCCCACACCCACGACCTGAGCATTCTGTAAGTTAACCAACCTCAATGCGTTGCGATTGTCCGATACGCCGGTCAGATTTTGCCCAACACTGAAGGTGTCACCTTGTGCAGGTCGTCCACTGAAGGTTTGTTGCACGGTATAGCTTTGGGTAATACCGCCACTGGTCACAACAATTGCGTAGCTCAGGTTATTACTTTGCCCTGGCGTCACACTTAGTGCGCTAATGGCTGTGGGTGCAGGCGCTGGAACGGCGGGTGGGGGCGCGGAGGTTTGTGGCACTGTCGTAATACTGACACCCGCCGGTAACGGGGTTACAAACTCAAGCTCATTGCTCGCGTTGTTAAATCGCAAACTGATGCTGCCTAACGCTTGCAGGTTAGCCAAGCGCAAAGGATCTGATACAAAGTTTTGTTGGGGGAGATTTGCCGGATCAATGACTAAGGACACCGTTGGCTGACCAATCACCCCGTTGCCCGCATTCTGTAAACTGGCACCCGATAACAGTGGCGCGGCAAAGGCCAGCTGATCCGACTGATCCAATACAGCTGCGATATCCGTAGCACCTCGCCTTGTAGGCTGAATAAGGAATCGATCCCCCGCTGCTGGGGTACCAGTCAGGCTTATTTCAATACCTTGATCAACCCCTTGAGCGTTGGCCAAACGCAAAATACCGCTGCCGTCAGCACTGACACTCATCACGGTGTTATCACTTAATCGACGGGCTGTATAACCGGTAGGCAAGGTGGTTCCGTCGTATTCCAAACGGTAATCACTGGTAGTAAGCAACTGACTGTCGCGAATCGTCACCGACGCATCGACAGCAGAGATATTGTCGGAAAAGGGTCGGCCACGCAGGCCTGCCAGTTGTGTGCTGTTGAGATCGTTAAACAGTGCGGTACCGACATTGCCTTTGAGATCCAGCCCCTGCCCGAGCTGTGCATTAATTTCGGTATTTATTGCAATCGCCAGGCGACCTACGCTGTTGAGCGTAGAGTCCAAGACCTCTTCGCGGTAACGAATTAAACCACCCAGCTCCCCACCAGAAAGCAAGGTGGTGACTGTTTGTCGGGATGCGCCACTGACAAAATCAATTTCAAAACGGGTCGGATCACCACGCCCGGCTACAGCCTCAAGCTTGCTGGCTGCATTGGCAACAACCAAGGGCTGGCCGCTGCCGACAAAAAGGTTGTAAGTGTTGTCATCCTGAGGCACGACCGTTACGCCGATATACGTTGATAACTGCCTCACGGCCTCTTCACGGGCATCCAATAAATCATTTGGGGTCGCACCATTTGCCGCGGCAATTGCAATTGCATCATTAAGCTGAGCAACAGTACCTGCCAAGCGGTTCACCTGATCGGTGGTGGCCTTCATCTGTTTGTTGATGAATTCGTTTTGACTGGCCAGCCGGTCATAAATGGTGTTGAAACGACGCGCCAGCCCCTCAGCCTCTGAAAGCACCAGTTGCCGGGCAGGAATATTCGATGGGTCTTCTGCAGCAGTCTGTAGCGACGAAAAAAACTTCTGTAACGATGGCGTAATGCCGGTTGTAGAACCGGCCAAGAGCGAGTCCAGCTGCTCAATTTGGCTTTTATACGACAACACATCGCTGCTGAGTGCGGTGCTGCTGCGTAATTGAGTGGTCAGAAACTCACTGTAACTGCGGCGGATATCTACAAGCGTCGTGCCAGAGCCTACATAGCCTGCACCGCTGAACTGCGGCACACGAGTCGCCTGCACCGTGTCTTGCCTTGAAAATCCCGGCGTATTGACATTGGCGATATTGTGGCCAGTGACCGTCAATGACGTTTTAGTGGCCGCCAGTCCCGACAGACCAATGTTGAGTAAGTCAGCCATGCGTCATCATCCGTTAGTGGACGGCGTACTGACGGCCGCGACAGTTTGATAGGTCTGCATTTGCCGCGCGATCTGATTGATTTTGCGGGCGTATTGCGGGTCGGTGGCGTAACCGGCCTTCTGCAACTCGCGGGCAAACTGCTCGGGCTTATCGGTGCTTGCCAGGGCTTTTTCGTAACGGCCATTGCCCTGTAGGAAGCTCACGTAATCGTTAAAGCTGTGCTCGAACGATTCATAGGCACGAAACGAGGCGGCTTCCTTGACGGCTTTGCCGCCTTTGAATTCGGTGGTCAGCACGCGCGCCGAATCGCCTTCCCAGGTGTTGTGGGTCTTGATGCCAAACAGGTTGTGGCTGCTGCTGCCGTCTTGCTGACGAATGATCGACTTGCCCCAGCCTGTTTCCAGCGCAGCCTGGGCCACTAGGTAGCGCGGGTCGACGCCAATCTTGTCGGCGGCCTTCTCGGCCATGGGCAACATGGCGGCGATAAATTCATCCTTCGAGCCAAAAGCCGCCTTACCTGGCGCCAACGGTGGCTGGGCAATGCGGCGGCCGGTGATGGCGTCAGTGCCGTTTAAGCCCACCGCCGTGTCAGTTGGGGCGGCAAACGCCTTGGCCGGAATCCAGTCGTTTTGCGCCAACGGCTGGCCCTCGGCGGCAGTGGCGGACGGCACAATGCCGGCCAGCAGGCGATCGGTCAGTTTACCGGGCAGGGACAAGCGTCGCTGGTTGAGCAGCGAGCTGTCGTCACGGCTGTTCTCAACCTGAGCCAGTGGCTTGGTGGGTGCACTCGGCACCGGCTCATCGACTTGGGCGAATGGGTTGGGCCGGCTGTCGGCATCCTTCATCTTCGACATCTGCCGCACCAACACGTCAGCCAGGCCGATGCCGTTCTGGTGATTAGACAGGGTGACCGACAGCTGCTGGTCGTGCATGTCCTGATAGGTTTTGCTCTCGTTGCTGTTCATGAAGTTGCCTTCACCGAACGCCTCGTTGGCCGAGCGCATGGCTTTGAGCATTTCATTGAGAAACAGTGACTCGAACTCTTGTGCGACCTTCTTGATGTTTTTTTCGCTGTCGCCGCCCACCTTGAATTGCTGCAAGCGGTTCAGGTCGTTGAACGCCCCGCTGTCTGGAGCGTTTGAAGGGCTGCCGAGCAAACCGGCGGAGAGACGAGAGTCCATAGCGTGCGCTCCCTCAAATCACGATCAAGTCAGCCTGCAAGGCGCCAGCTTGTTTAAGCGCCTCGAGGATGGCCATTAAGTCGGAAGGTGAAGCCCCCACCTGATTGACCGCGCGGACGATTTCATCCAACGAGGTGCCTGGGGCAAACTTGAACATGGGTTTGGCTTCTTCGTCAGCGTTTACCTTCGAGCGCGGCACCACCGCTGTTTCCCCACCGGACAGTGGGTCAGGCTGGCTGACAATCGGATCTTCGGTAATGGTTACCGTGAGGCTGCCATGGGTCACAGCCGCCGGCTGCACGCGAACGTTTTGGCCAATGACGATGGTGCCCGTGCGCGAGTTGATAATGACCTTGGCCACTGCTTGGCCCACATCCACTTCTAAATTTTCCAGAATGGACAGGTAGTCGACTCGCTGACTGGGATCCAGTGGTGCCGTGACGCGCACGGAGCCACCGTCCAAGGCTTGGGCCACGCCTGGGCCGAGCAATTCGTTGATGTGATCAACAATGTTTTTGGCCGTGGTGAAATCGGGCCGATTCAAGTTCAGCGTCAGGTAATTACCTTGATTAAAACCGCTGGGAACTGGACGTTCTACGGTGGCACCACCCGGAATACGCCCGGCAGAAGGCACATTGACGGTGATACGCGAACCATCCGCGCCGCCGGCATCAAAACCACCTACCACCAAATTGCCCTGTGCGATGGCGTATACATTGCCATCGATGCCCTTGAGCGGCGTCATCAGCAAGCTGCCACCGCGCAGGCTCTTGGCGTTACCAATCGAGGAAATGGTGATATCGATGGTTTGCCCTGGTTTGGCGAATGGCGGTAAGTCGGCATGAATTGAAACCGCAGCAACGTTCTTCAGCTGCACATTGCCGCCTTGCGGCACGCGAATACCAAACTGCGCCATCATGTTATTAAAGGTCTGCACCGTGAACGGCGTCTGGGTGGTCTGGTCGCCACTGCCGTTAAGCCCTACGACCAGGCCATAGCCGATCAGCTGGTTACTGCGCACGCCCTGGATACTGGCCAGATCTTTCAGCCGCTCGGCCTGCGCCACAGTGCTGAGCAGCAGCGTGAAGAAGGCGATCAAATAAGTCTTAAGCGTCATGTTGACCATCCTCAGAAGGGCCACATTGGGCTAAGAAAGAAACGGCTCATCCAGCCCGGCTGAGTCGCATCAGCAAAAGCCCCCGTGCCCGAATAGGTAATGCGTGCATCGGCAATACGGGTTGAAGACACCGTGTTGTCGGTGGCGATATCGTCGGCACGCACCAAACCGGCAATACGCACCAGCTCATTGCCAGTATTGAGAGTCATCCACTTCTCGCCGCGTACCAGCAAAATACCGTTGGGCATCACCTCGGCCACTGACACGGTAATAGAACCCGTCAAGCTGTTGCTTTGCCCCGCCTGGCCCGAACCATCGGCCGAACGGGCGGTTTCAAATTCTGCTTCCAGACTCAGGTTGTCATTGGTCATGCCCAAGGCACCGATCGACGCCAATGGGTTTTTCGGCGCAACGGCCATACCAAATAGATTCGGCACGCCCAACTCAGCCGAGCTGTTTTTATTGATCTGACTGCTGGTGTTCTTGCTGGCCTGAGTTCGCTCATTCAGGGTGATGGTGATGATGTCACCCACACGATAGGCCTTGCGGTCGCCAAACAGTCCGTTATCAAAACCGGCCTGATAAATTGAACCGTTGTTCTGTTCAGTGGGTAACGGCGTACGCGGCATAACCGGGGCGTAGTAGGGATCGTCCGGCTTTGGCGCAGGCGCCATGCAGCCACTTAACGCCAGAGGGGCAAGCAGCGCACTGATGATGATTAACCGGTTCATATCCACACCTCGTTTATTGCTTTTGGCGAAGCCAACCCTGCTGACACAACGCCCCACTCAAACTCTTCATTGCTGACGTAAAAACGGAATACGCCCTGCGCCTAAGCCGCTTTAACCATCAAAGATTCTGCGAAATAAAGCCCAGCATTTGGTCAGCGGTGGAGATGACCTTGGAGTTCATTTCATACGCGCGCTGGGTGGTGATCATGTTCACCAACTCTTCCACCACGCTGACGTTGGAGTTTTCCAAGGTGTTCTGCAGCGTGGTACCCAAACCGTTCAACCCCGGAGTGCCTACCTGTGGCGCGCCACTGGCTGCCGTTTCCAGAAACAGGTTATTGCCGATGGCTTCCAAACCTGCAGGGTTGATGAAGTCGGCGGTTTGCAAATTACCCACCACCTGCGGTTGCGGGTTGCCGGCGGTGGTCACGGACACCGTACCGTCTTCACCCACGGTAAAAGTACGCACCTCATTGGGCAGGACGATGGCCGGCTCCAGCGCATAACCTGTGGAGGTCACCAACTGGCCATCGGAGTTCAGGTGGAAGCTGCCATCACGGGTGTAAGACACCGTGCCATCTGGCAACAGAACCTGAAAGAAACCCCGACCATTGACGGCCATATCCAACGGCTGCTCAGTGGTTTGCAGGCTGCCTGCAGTAAAAATCTTCTGCGTGCCCACCACCCGCACACCCGTACCCAACTGCAGACCCGAGGGCAGCTGGCTGTCTTGGCTGGACTGGCCACCCGGCTGACGACGGATTTGGTACAGCAAGTCCTCGAACTCGGCGCGATCACGCTTAAAGCCCGTGGTCGATACGTTGGCCAAGTTGTTGGAAATGGTGGTCAGGTTCATGTCCTGGGCGGACAAACCGGTTTTGCTGACCCACAGTGCCGGAAGCATAAAATTCTCCTGGGTGTCGTTTTAACGACGCCGCGTGCTGGTAATTAGGTCATCTGCAAGACGCGCGCCATGGCCGCCGAGTTGTCCTCGGCGGTGCGCATCATCTTCACTTGCAGTTCAAACTGACGGGACAGCGAAAGAATCGCAGTCATCTCTTCCACAGCGTTGACGTTGCTGGACTCTAAAAAGCCTGAGGTGACTTCTACCGTGGCATCTGGCTCAACTGGCCCATTGCCCTTAAAGCGGATCAGGCCGTCGGTGCCCTTCTCCATTTGCTTCAAATCCGGATTGACCAGCTTGATACGATCAACTTCCGCCAGCACCCTGGGTGCCTCACCCAACGCACGAATGCTGATGGTGCCGTCTTTGCCGATCTCAATTTTCTGTTCAGGCGGGACTGCAATGGGCCCGGCGTTGCCCATCACCGGCAAGCCGTTGCCGGTACGCAGCACACCCAGCGCATCAACATTCAGGCTCGCGGTACGCACGAAGGCTTCTGTACCGTCGGGCGCTTGCACGGCCATCCAGCCCTTACCGCCAATCGCCACATCCAGATCGCGCCCGGTTTCCTGCATGGAACCTGGTGTGAAATCTGTGCCGGGCCGCTCGCTCATCGCATAAACACGCGCCGGATAACCGTCACCAAAAATCGGCATAGACCGTGCTTGTTCAAAATCCCGGCGGAAGCCATTGGTCGATATGTTCGCCAGGTTGTTGGCATGCGCACGCTGCGCCAGGGTGTTGTTGTGCGCCCCTGTCATGGAAACGTAGAGCATCTTATCCATGGTTATTCTCCGAGTTGGGCCGTTCGCCCGCTTAGCAATGCAGGTTACAAAGCAATGCTTATGCCAGCACTCGAAACAAAAACTTAAGCCATTGATAAAAAACAACTTATAAACAAAAAGACTCCCGAAGGAGTCTTTTAAAATGACGCAACCATGCGGTATTGCCGCAGGCGGCAAGCAGGATCTTGCCGCCCAGGACGACTCAACGCAGGTTGAGAATGGTCTGCGTGACGGCACTGTTGGTTTCGATGGTTTTGGCATTGGCCTGGTAGTTACGCTGAGCGACGATCAGGTTAACCAGCTGATCCGACAACTCCACGTTGGAATCTTCCAGCGCACCGGACTGCAAAGCCCCCAACGTTCCGCTACGGGGTGTACCCACCACCGGCTCACCGGATTGGAACGACTGCACCCACGCTGTTTTACCCACCGGCGTCAGCCCTTGCACGTTGGCAAAGTTGGCCAAAACTACCTGCCCTTGAATCCGCGACTGACCGTTGGTGTAGCGGGCAAAGATCACCCCAGTGTCGTCGATCTCCAGACCTGATAACTGGCCTGTGGTGTAACCATCCTGGCTCACCCGGTTGACCGCAAAGGTGCTGGCGAACTGAGTTGACTGGCGAATATCAATACCAATCCCGGCCGCGCTAGCATTCGCACCATTTGGCGACCAAACGGGTGGAATTGCCGTACTTGGCGCTGCGGGCACCCATCCCTGAGTAGGGTCAGGAGCATTAGGATCACCGGGTGCCAACTGTATTACGCCATTAACATCAACGGTGAAGCCAGCCGGGGCCGACGCCTGTAAAGCGACTAGATCCAGCTGACCCGAAGCTGTATAGCTGAGCGGAACGCTAAATGGTGTAGTGACACTCGGATCACCGGGGTTACGCCCATCAACCAAGACGTTCATATTCCAAGTATTCGGCCCTGTCTTCAGAAAATACTGGGTGAATACATGGGAGTTACCTTGTGAGTCGTAAATATTGGTCGATGTGGAGGAATTATAGGAAGTCGGATCTGCTGGATTGAAAGGAACCGTGGTAGGTATTTGATTGGTCGAGTTCAGATTGAAAACCTGATCAAGGCTTTCTGTCGCACGCGGTGCCTGGCTCGCGGTTTCAATCTGCAAGTCACCTACAATTCCGTTTTGCAGGTTGCCAGCAGGATCAACCGTATAACCCTGGAGGCGATAGCCAAAGTTATTGACCATGAACCCCTCGCGATCCGTTCCAAAATACCCAGCCCGCGTGTAACTGACATCGCCGTTGTTGCTGGTCTGGAAGAAACCGTTGCCGTTGATCGCCAAATCCAGAGCGTTCTGCGTATAGTTGATGTTGCCTTGGTTAAAAAGCTGCGAAACATTGGACAACAGCACGCCACTGCCCTGAGGGTTTGAGCCTGTACCCAAAACTGAAGCGGCATACACGTCGGCAAACTCAGCCCGTGACTGCTTGAAGCCCGCCGTGCCCGCGTTGGCAATGTTGTTGCCGGTGACGTTGAGATCACTGGTTGCTGCTCGCAACCCGCTCAAACCGATATTGAAGGACATGGATGTCTCCTTTGCCGGAACGTCCGGCCGCTAAATGCTGAGTACTACTGACCGATGACCTGAACCTGGGAAAGTGGCACTGAACCCAACCCAGCCAGGTTTAACGTCAACTCTTTACCGCCCAGCGTCACGCTATCAACGTTGGCAGGCAGCATGGTGTAAAGGCCTTTGGTGCCAGTGGGGTAAGTAGCTTGCGCCTCAAACTTGTAAGTACCAGGCGGCAAAACCTTGCCACTGGCATCTTTGCCATCCCAGATAAAGCTGACATTACCGGCCGCTTGCTCACCCAGATTGACCCGACTGACCGCAGCACCTGTCTTGTCGTAAACGCTCACATAGACGTTGCTGCTGCTGGCCGGCAACACCAGGCTGGCCTTGAAGCTTTCACTGGTGTCCACCACAGCCTTGTCGCTAGGGATGATCACCTTGCGCCCGACCAGTGAAGACGCCTGCAGGGCTTGTGAGGACTGGTAGCCACTTAACAGCGACCCCATGCTGTCATTCAGCTTTTCAATGCCCTCAACCTGGCTGAACTGGGCCAGCTGCGCAATAAACTCACCGTTACCTTGTGGCTCCAGCGGGTTCTGGTTGTTCAGTTGCGCTACCAACAGGTTGAGGAACTCGTTCTTGCCCAGTTCCTTACTGGTGGTGGTCTCTTTCTTGATCTGGTAACGGTCAAGTGCCGAGCTGCTTACGTCGCCAACAGTACTCATAGGTCTGCGCTCCTTATCCGCTGGCTTACTGACCGAGGGTCAGCACACGCTGCATCATCTGCTTGGCGGTGTTCATCATTTCGGTATTGGTCTGAAAGGCACGGCTGGCGGAAATCATGTCGGCCATTTCTTCAACCACGTTAACGTTGGGGTAGTAGACGTAGCCGTTGTCATCCGCAGAGGGATGATTAGGCTCATAACGCGGCATAAGGGTGCTTTGGTCTTCGACCACGCCCAACACCTGCACGCCCACACCAGCGCTGTCTTGATCAGCAAACAGCGAACCACGATCGCCGTCCTGAGCCGCCTGATAAACCGTGGCAAACACTGGGTGCCGGGCGCGGTAGGTCTGATCAATACTCGAAGACACCGTCTCGGCATTGGCAATGTTGCTGGAGATGGTATTCAGGCGAGTGCTCTGCGCACTCATGCCCATGCCGGCGATGTTGAAAACACTGGAAAGCGACATAGCTCTAGACTCCCGTTATTCGCCGCGCAGGGCATTAACCAGCCCTTTGAATTTGCTGTTTAAAAAGGTGAAGCTGGCTTGGAACTGCACTGAGTTCTCGGCGTAGTTGGACTGCTCGATCTGCAGATCAACGGTGTTCTGATCGATAGAAGCATGCAACGGCGTGCGATAAACCAAGCCTGCATCGCCACTTCCCACGCCTTCGGCCGGGATGTGCTGACTTTGAGTACGCGCCAAACTCACCTGCCCGACCTTATCCTTGGAGCTTTGCGCAGCAAGCACGCTGGCGAAATCAACGTCGCGCGCCTTGTAATTAGGCGTATCGGCGTTGGCGATATTGTTGGCCAGTACTTCGGCGCGCTGAGCGCGAAAGCCCAGCGCCTGCTGATGAATACCGAGTGCCCGATCGAAGCTGATGCTCATGGTCAGAAACCTTTGCCTGCTGGCATGTCTGTCTTCCGTGCAAGACCATAAGCAATGCCTGTGCCAAACTAAAAAACCCAATAAAAACAATGATTTGACAATATTTAGTCGGATTTAAATACGGTAAGCGGCAAAGCTTTTCCGCCTTGTGGCAAGTGGCGAGGCAAGACCACCTCTGGGTTGCCTACCGCGCCCCCTCTTACATGACCTATGCAGCGCCAGAGGGTTTATCAGCCTCGCCACACTGGCAACACACAGGTTCATCAATAGCCCACACCCAACCGAATTAAGGCTGAGCCGTCATAGCCTGAAACACACCACTCGTCAGTCGCTCACATACAGCTTTGACAAGCATTCTCATTAACATTAGTATCTTTTCCATTCCAACCGCCCTGCCAAGAGCCCAACCATGTACGTCTGTCTCTGTGAAGGTGTTACTGACGGTCAGATTCGCGAAGCAATCTACGAAGGTTGCTGCAACTACCGTGACGTGCGCGCAGCACTCGGCGTGGCCAGCCAATGCGGCAAGTGCGCCTGCCTAGCCAAACAAGTGATAAGAGAAACCCTCAGCGAAGTTCAAAGCAGCCAAGCCGTGATGACTTATCCGGCAACCTTTGTTGCCGCTTGACTGACGCCAAAAAAGAACCGGACCTCAGTGTCCGGTTTTTTTATGCCCGCTCATTTATATCGGCCACAGTGCAAACCGCCACTGAAAGGGGTTAAGAACTCTTTTGGCAATTTTTATGCAAGAAATACAACACGTTAGCGCCAAAATGCAGAAGTTAAACATTCGTATTCATATTTAATTTAGCTTTAAATTCAGACACTTAGGTTTGACAGCCGCAAACCAGCGGCCCAGTATTTGTCGCTAACTCCCTTGCACGGCAGATACAGACATGAAAGGCGACAAGAAAGTCATCCAGCATCTGAACAAGATCCTCGGCAACGAGTTGGTGGCAATCAACCAATACTTCCTGCATGCGCGCATGTACGAAGATTGGGGCCTGAAAAAACTGGGCGAGCACGAGTACCACGAGTCCATCGACGAGATGAAACACGCGGACAAGCTGATCAAGCGCATTCTCTTTCTCGAAGGCCTGCCTAATCTGCAAGACCTCGGAAAAATTCTGATTGGTGAAAACACCAAAGAGATGCTTGAGTGCGACCTGAAGATCGAGCACAAAGCACACGTGGACTTGAAAGCGGCGATTGCCTACTGCGAAAGCATTGGTGATTACGCCAGCCGCGAGTTGCTCGAAGACATCCTCTGCTCCGAAGAAGAACACATCGACTGGCTGGAAACGCAGCTGAGCTTGATCGAAGCCGTAGGCCTGCAGAACTACCTGCAGTCGCAGATGGAAGAATAAGCAAAACGTTTACGCACTAAACAAAAACCCCGCACTTGGCGGGGTTTTTGTTTATACAGCGCTATTATGCACCACAAGCACATGACAGCCCGGCTGTCATGTGCTCTCTTCTCCTGATGGCCAACCATCACCCCAGAATCGCCAAATTGGCGAAAGACCTCGCGTACCGAAAAGGCGAGGTTCAAACACTCAACGCACGAGAAAAGGCACTGATTGCGGAGCTTGCTGAGACCAGATTGTTGGCGCTGATGGAAAATTGACCCACCCTGCCGATTGAAATTTGACCCAGGGCGGATTGCTGATTTTGTTACCAGCAACTGTGGATAAGTCTAC
>LNDO01000048.1 GCA_001465025.1 Pseudomonas sp. Ga0074129 | reverse complement strand
TCTGCGCTTGAATCCTTTGGTGTGAGAGCCTGGATTCTACCGGTGGCTGGCCCTCTGCCTATCGTTTCAAGCGTTGCACTTATTCTATGAATTCAGGTGGTGATGTTCGTTTGGGTCTTCAGCCACCGCCCAACATTTGCCCACATGAGCGGGTAGTCCGCTAGCGCAGCGCTAGGGTTTTCATTGCCGAGGAAGTCGTACCAGTCGATCCAGCCGGTGACGGCATAGACTGTGTGGGGGGTGGCCGGCAGCCTCGGGTCATTGCGGTAGCGCTTGTTGTAGTCAGACTGGTTCTTAATGCCCAGCACCTGGGCTGCCACCTGGGCCTCGGCGTAGGTCGGGTAGAGATCTGGCCGTTCATTGCCGAGGAAGTCGTACCAGTCGATCCAGCCGGCGTCGGCATAGGCCTTATAAGGTTGGGCCGACAGCCTCGGGTCTTCGCGGTAGCGCTTGTTGTAGTCAGGATAGTTCTTAATGCCCAGTGCCTGGGCTGCCGCCTGGGCCTCGGCGTAGGTCAGGTAGGGGTCTGGCCGTTCATTGCCGAGGAAGTCGTACCAGTCGATCCAGCCGGCGTCGGCATAGGCCTGATTGGGGCTGGCCGGCAGCCTCGGGTCTTCGCGGTAGCGCTTGTTGTAGTCAGGCTGGTTCTTAATGCCCAACGCCTGAGCGACGGCTTGGGTCTCGGCGTAGGTCGGGTAGAGATCTGGCCGCTCATTACCGAGGAAGTCGTACCTGTCGATCCAGCCGGCGTCGGCATAGGCCCTATTGGGTTGGGCCGGCAGCCTCGGGTCTTCGCGGTAGCGCTTGTTGTATTCAGAAAAACTCTTGATGCACAGCGCCTGAGCCGCGGCTTGGGCCCCGGCGTAGGTCGGGTAGGCGTCTCGCCGTTCATTGCCAAGGAAGTCGTACCAGTCGATCCAGCCTGTGTCGGCATAGGCCTGATTGGGGTTGGCCGGCAGCCTCGGGGCTATGCGGTAGCGCTTGCTGTAGTCAGGCTGATTTTTAATGCCCAACGCCTGAGCGGCGGCTTGAGCCTCGGCGTAGGTCGGGTAGAAATCGGGCCGTTTATTGCCGAGGAAGTCGTACCAGTCGATCCAGCCGGCGTCGACATAAGCCTGATTGGGGTTGGACGGCAGCCTCGGGTCTTCGCGGTAGCGCTTGTTGTAGTCAGGATAGCTCTTAATGCCCAGTGCCTGGGCTGCCGCCTGGGCCTCGGCGTATGTCTTGTAGCGGGCGGGCCGTTCATTGCCGAGGAGTTCGTACCAGTCGATCCAGCCAGCGTCGACATAGGCCTTATTGGGTTGGGCCGGAAGCCTCGGGTCTTCGCGATAGCGCTTGTTGTAGTCAGGCTGGTTCTTAATGCCCAACGCCTGAGCGGCGGCTTGGGTCTCGGCGTAGGTCGGGTAAAGGTCGGGCCGTTCATTGCCGAGGTAGTCGTACCAGTCGATCCAGCCGGCGTCGGCATAGGAGTAATTTGGGCTGGCCGGCAGCCTCGGGGCTTCGCGAAAGCGCTTTTTGTATTCAGAACGACTCTTGATGCTCAGCACCTGAGCGGCGACTTGGGCCTCGGAGTAGGTCGGGTAGAAATCGGGCCGTTTATTGCCGAGGAAGTCGTACCAGTCGATCCAGCCGGCGTCGGCATAGGCCATATTGGGTTGGGCCGGCAGCCTCGGGTCTTCGCGGTAGCGCTTGTTGTATTCAGAAAAACTATTGATGCACAGCGCCTGAGCGGCGGCTTGGGCCTCGGGGTAGGTATAAAAATTCTTCTTGGCTGGCATTAGCTTCAGTCCTTGCTCACTAAGCAGTCGGCCTGTGCATGCCGCAAGCGCATTCGGCACTCCAAATCGCGGAGTTCTTCACGCATCTGTTTCGCCGTAGGCTGCGTATAGATCAGACTTGATTCGAGCGAAACGTGGTGCATGGCGTTCCTAATCGTGAGTTGCGAAGCTCCATCACGTGCCAAACGCTGACCAAATGCATGGCGGTGACCGTGCGGGGTGGTGCCTTCCATCTTCTCGTACACCAACCCGATCCGCTTAACAGCCAACTTGTGAGCCTTGCGAAACATCCGGTGCGAATATGGCTGGCCGGCCCTGTTGGTGAAGGCATAAGGGTGAGCTTCGCCAACCTTCGGCTTCACCCGCTGTTTAAGATGGTAGTCACGCCACAGGCCAGCAAAAACCTGCCCAGCATCATAGGGATAAAAGAACATCTCGAAACAGCGACGTTGCGGGTCGGTAATCAGTCCGTTCTTCCAGCCGAGAAACAGTGGATCTGTCGCCTTCACCAGCCTATTGCGGGGTTGCAGCCCGTATTGGCTTTGCAGGCAAGCAGCTCGGTTGGTTTTACCGCCAGGTGTCAGCCCGTACTCAGGGTGATAGATACGGACGATGACCTCCCCGTCCTCTACGCTAACGTCATCGATCCATAGCGACAGCGCTTCGGACAGCCTCACTCCGCCATAGTGCATGAGGTAGGTAATCAGGACATTGCGAAGGTCTGTCGGCCCTCGTGAATCTCGCGTCCGCCTGCGGAAACCCTCGGATACCAACAGTTCAAAATATCCCTCTGGAAATGCCTTGGCGGGCGTTTGCCGCTCCACCGGCAGCGTTCTTGAGCGCACTGCTCTGGACTGGCTCGTCTGCGGTTTGGAGCGCCAAAGGTGTGACAGGAATGCGTTGTCCCTACGATGCGAATACGCAGCCCAATTCAGCCGTTCTTCATGCCAAGTCGCTTGTCGCCAGGGATTAAGCTGAAGCATTGCGTCCTCAGTGACGAGCGCCAGCCAATCGGTGAACTTCGTGATATGGCCGATCAGCCTACCAGCGTCATCCGGCTGTCTGGGCTGCCACAACAGACCAGAAGGATCGCCGATGTTCGAGACAGTACCCGTGAACAATGCATCGGAAAACGCAGTGAACAGCATGCGCGGCTCGTCATAGAAAGCATGGTTGGCCTCCATGAATTCCAACAGCAGCCGCACTGCAAAAACCGAAGAATCCTGCCAAGAACGGCTCTTTCGGTGATTCAAATGCATGTATCGAGCAAACTGTTCCAGAACTCCGTGCTCGGTCACGATGACTGGCAGGACATGCTGTTGGCCAGTTGCATCGACCAAAAAAGATCTGAATTCTCGGTGGGACGACTCAAGGATTGTTGGCATTGATCACTCCCCCAAACCTTGAACGTAGGACGATATCTTTTGTAAAGCATCCTCTCGAAAGCCATGAAAGCACCGCGTTCTCTGAGCGGCGAAGTGTGAGGCGACGTTGTGTTTAATGACATCGAAGAGGTTGAGTGGATTGGGCATAATGTGAACTCTGGTTAGTGACTCAACCAGAATGATGAGGACGCCCCTAGCGCCGCAACTCAACTCAATGCAGTTACTACCACCTAGCAGAGTGGCGTTTACTCGAGATTCCAGCCCAGGTCAGTCCTAAGCAATTTGCTCACCTATATAGGCTGCACTAATTGTGCGTAAGCCGGATCAGATGGTCAGCGATAGGACAACCGCGACCGGCAGCACTGTCAGGCGATGCTGCCTCTGAGGTCTATCGCTCCTGGCCGACTCTGATGCGACCTGGTTCCTACGCTATGACTTTGTGCTCATGCGATTTGGGAAAACGTGTACTTTTCTGGGGTAACTACTACAGGGGGAGAGCGGGCCAAATGACCATGGGGTCAATGATTAACCTCAAAACCGCAAGGAACTAGGGTTTTTCGGTGATTTCTAGGGGCTCACTTAGGGATAACTAATCACAGAACGTGCACTTGTTCCACGAGCAGCCGTTGGTAACCGGCAAGATCAGCGAATGGGCTTCACTGGGCGGCCTGAACACCGGTTCGATGTAACTGATGGGAAACGTTTGCATGCTTTAGCTCACACCACGGGCGACCTTAGCCGCCGATAATTTTCATCACGGTCACGCCACCGGAAAACGCCACATCCTGCTTATCAGCCAAGGCTTTGACCAACAGCCCCTGGAGCGCTGGCAGGGCTTGATGACGCGGCTTGTCGAGCAGATCGCCCACATAGTGGCGGTTACTCGATGACAAACAGCCATGCAGCCAGCCTGTGGACGACAAACGTAAACGCGAGCACGTCCGGCAGAACGGCACACTTTCGTTGGCGATAACGCCAAAATGCCCAACACCTGGAATGGCGTAGCGTAGCGCCGTGGCATCCACAGGCGCATCGGCCTGCACATAGTCATAACGGCTGCCAATCAGGGTCAGCAACTCCGGCATGCCGATAAACTGACGCTGAAACGTCTGATTGTCGCGGGCCAAATGGCCCATGCGCATCAACTCGATAAAACGCAACTCGAAGCCATTGGCCAGGCAGTAATCAAGCATCGGCAGCACCTGATCAAGGTTTTGCCCGCGCAGCGGCACCATATTGACCTTGATCTGCATCCCAGCGGCGCGCGCCTCCCCCAGACCTTGGAGCACACTGGCCAAGTCGCCGCCACGGGCAATGCTGCTAAAAGCGGCCGCATCCAGGGTATCGAGAGAAATATTCAAGCGGCGGATGCCGCATTCCAGCAACAAGGGCAGCTTGCGCGTCAGTAACTGACCGTTGCTGGTCAAGCTGATGTCCGCCAAGCCCAACTGGCTTACACCGCGCAAAAGCGTATCGAACTTGGGGCTGACCAGCGGCTCACCGCCGGTAATACGCAAACGCTCAATACCGGCGGCTTCGATCAGATAGGCCACGCCGCGCAGCATGGCGTCGGCTGACAATTCATTCTGCGCGGCGACCAGACGTTTGCCGTCGGGTACGCAGTAGGTACAGGCATAGTTGCAGGCGGCGGTCAGGCTGATGCGCAGGTTACGAAAGCGCCTGCCCTGGCGATCAACGATCATGCGGAACTCCAGCGAGGGTGTGCGCCGAGTATAAGGGCACACCCCCTGCCTCAGCGTGTTTATCCACCGGCTGAATACCTCAGCTGGCCGGTGTATCGCCCTCGCGCTTGCGCTTGTTGCCCATGCGCACGCCGATGTCCATAAGGAACTGGAAGAAGCCTTCCTGATCTTCCAGCACGTTGCTCCAGAATGGCGAGTGATACAGCGCCACCGCGCCGTGCACCAGCGCCCAGGCTGCGCAGTAGTGGAAGTACGGCGGCACGTCTTCCAGCTTGCCTTCGGCGATACGGCCTTTGATCAGCTGGGTCAGACGCTCGAAGTTGGAGGCACGAATCTTGTGCAGTTGCTCGACCATCTCCGGGACTTGATTGCCCTTGACCACTTTTTCTTCAAGGCGGTCAAACAGGCGGTAACGCTGCGGATCACGCATGCGAAACTCAAAGTAGGCGCGCGACAGCGCTTCCTTGTCCCGATCCACATCAGCCGAGTGCAGCAACTCGTTGAGATCGCGCTCGTAATCCAGCATCAGGCGCAGGTAAATCTCCGCCTTGGATTTGAAGTGCTTGTAGATGGTGCCTTTGCCGATACCAACCGTGTCGGCAATCATTTCCACAGTCACACTGTCTTCACCCTGTTCGAGGAAGAGCTTCAGGGCTGTGTCGAGAATTTCCTGTTCGCGGCGGCGAAACTCACGGACCTTGCGGGGTTCTTTATGCATAAAGGGACTAAGGGGTCAAAAAATCGAAGGCGCGTATTATGCCTAACTAGCGACAAATTGCACGGATCATCCGACCATGTACGCCGCTCATGCCGAGTTTCCCCACCCTCCCGGATCGCGACGCCGGAACCACGCCGGACTCGTGCCTCCCACCTGTTTGCAATCTGCGCGTGGTTATCCGCAGCCGTTTCGGCTCTACCACACCCGCTGGCCACTGCTTGAGGACTCAGCAGCGCGTCGCGTATTCCAAATCCGTTTAAAAATGCCGCCAAATGGCCTGGACGATACGCAATCTTCACCAATACTGATGGGTACTGATGTGCGACGTACCCCCCAAGCGTCCCATCAGGCAAGGTACCGTGGACCGCGTGCCTTGATTTACTCCTAATGGTCTTAACCCGGACTCATCCCCCAGAGTCCGGGTTTTTTTTGGCTCTGCGTCTGACGCTTGCACGCAACCACTGGGTTTGCGTTGAGCCCCACTGCAAAGCACGGGCGAGATACTTAAGCGACGCCTACCCCAGACAGGCCGCCTACGCTCGCCAGATCAACCTGTGCCTGCACGAGGCCAGAAACGCCACCTCAGATTTCAACCTTCAGCTACTCGACTCAGCTCACGCGAGCCAGGGGAAACAAGCGTTTGAAGTTGTTTGTGGTCTGCTCAGCCAACTGCTCAAGGCTCACGCCGCGCAGCACTGCCAGGTACTCGGCCACATCACGCACATACTCCGGCACATTTGGCTTACCACGGTGCGGTACAGGGGCGAGGTAAGGTGCGTCGGTTTCCACTAACAGGCGGTCAAGCGGTACTTGCCGCGCCACCTCGCGCAGGGCATCGGCATTGCGGAAGGTGACGATACCCGAGAGCGAGATATAGAAGCCGAGATCCAGCGCGGCCTTGGCCATGTCCCAGTCTTCGGTAAAACAGTGCAGCACACCGGCCTGAGGCAGCGCCGCTTCGCGCAAGAGAGCCAAGGTGTCCGCGCGCGCTTCACGGGTGTGCACGATTACCGGTTTGCCGGTGATGCGCGCGGCCTGCAGGTGCAGCCTAAAAGACGCCTGTTGCAGCGCGGCCGATTCCGGCTCGTAGTGGTAATCCAGCCCCGTTTCGCCGATGGCCACAACATGTGGATGATTCAGTTCATCCAGCAGCCACTCCAACGCTGGCGCGGCACCGGGCTCAAGGTCCAGCGGGTGAACGCCCACCGAACAATCAACATCGGCATACCGCTCTGCCAAGCCTTTAACAGCGCCCGCATTGTCAGCACTTACGCCAATGCACAAAAAATGACCAACACCTCGCGCACGCGCCGCATCCAGCGCGGTATCGAGAGAACCTGCGTAGGCGCTCAGATCAAGGCGATCGAGGTGGCAGTGAGAGTCAATCAACATAGCTAAGCCTCAGACGGCAAGCTTCAAGCCACACATAAACGCGTTAACGCCAGCGCTTTTTGTCGCTTGCGGCTTGCAGCTTCGGGCTGCCATCACATGGTGTGGGTAGGACGATCGGATGTCAGCGCACCCGCCAGGTAGGTTTCAATCTTGTTGCGCGCGGTGTTGTCACCGTCGTTGAACTGCACGCCGACACCGGCTGCACGGTTGCCTTGAGCACCTTTTGGGGTAATCCAGACCACCTTGCCAGCCACGGGAATCTTCTCTGGCTCATCCATCAGGTTGAGCAGCATGAAAACTTCATCGCCGATTTTGTAATTCTTGTTGGTAGGAATAAACAGGCCGCCATTTTTGATAAAGGGCATGTAAGCGGCATAGAGCACGGATTTGTCTTTGATTGTCAGCGACAAAATTCCGTTACGCGGGCCCAAGTTAGGAGGCAGACTCATGCGGCATTCCTGATTTTATTCACTTAATGGCCGATTCTAGCCCGGCCCGGGCAAACTTGCCCACTGCACCAACAGGGCTTCGAGCAGCAGTACACGGTTAAGGTTAGCCTTAGCGATGACCTTCTGACGTTGCGCCAATAACCAATCCTGAATGTTCAACACCTTGCTCTGCGGGGTTTTCTGCGCCAGGTATTGCACCACTTTGCGCATATCGGCATGACCGAGGCCGTCTTCGTCTTGCGTCAACTGATAGCGCAGCATCAACTGCGACCACTGGCAGAACCAGTCGAACAACAACTGCAGCGAGACCGCATTCCAGCTTTCAGCCAACTGACTGGGTGCAATCTGTTGCTTGAGCAGCTTTTTAACCCCATCAACAACCAAAGCGCGCTGAGTACTCACGCCCTGCTCATGCATCTGCACCGCCAACAACGGTGAGCCGGCAGCCAGAAACAGCAATTCGTGGTGGTCCTCACTTGAGCAGCCCGGCAACGCCTGCGCTAACCAGGCCAAGCTCATGGCCTCACTCGGCAGCGGGCAGGCCTGCTGCACACAGCGACTCTTCACCGTAGGCAGCAGGCGGCTAGGCTGGTGGCTGATCAACAGCAGCACGGTATTGCCGGAAGGCTCTTCCAGGCTTTTCAGCAACGCGTTGGCGGCGTTGATATTCATCGACTCAGTGGGTTCGACCAACACCACCTTGCGCCCTGCCAACTGCGCGGTCTGCACCACAAAGCTGACCAGATCGCGAACCTGATCAACCTTGATCGCTTTATCGGCCTCTTCCGGCTCCAGAATGTAGTTATCCGGATGCGTACCGGCCGCCAGCAGATGGCATGACTTGCACTGGCCGCAAGCGTTCAGCCCATCCGGGCGCTGGCACAACAAGCGCGCCATCAGCCTCTCAGCCAGCGCCCGCTTGCCGATGCCCGCCGGGCCATGCAGCAGATAGGCGTGAGCATGCTGGCTACGCCCCGCCAGTTGTTGCCATAACGCGTCTTGCCAGGGATAGGCCTCAGCCACGAACGCGCTCCAGCAACTGCGGCAGCAGGTTATCCAACGCCTGCTGAACGCCAGCCAAGGACTGCGCAGCATCCAGAATGTAATAGCGCTGCGGTTGCAGCGCTGCGCGACGCAGGTAGGTCTGACGCACCGCTTCAAAGAACGACTGACCTTCCTGCTCAAAACGATCCAGTCGACCGCGCGCGGCGGCGCGGGCCAAACCCACTTCCACCGGCAAATCAAACACCAGCGTCAAATCGGGGCGCAGGGTGTCTTGCACGAAGTTTTCCAACACCTCAATACGCACCTCGGACAAACCACGACCACCGCCCTGATACGCGTATGTCGCATCGGTAAAGCGATCACACAAAACCACGGCACCGCGCGCCAACGCGGGACAAATCACCTGCGCCAGATGCTGGGCGCGTGCGGCGAAAACCAGCAGCAATTCGGTATCGGCCGCCATTGGCTCTTCACTGGGTGCCAGCAACAATTCGCGTACGCGTTCAGCCAACGGCGTACCGCCTGGCTCGCGGGTCAACAGCACATCAATCCCTTGCTCACGCAAACGGGTGGCGAGGTAATCACGATTGGTGCTTTTACCAGCGCCCTCGGGCCCTTCCAGGGTAATAAACAAACCGCTCACAGGCTGTCCTTAATCGTTGTTGGGTTTCGCCGGAGCGGGACTGGAGCGGTAATCTGCACGGCGCTTGAGTTGGAACTCTCGCACGGCGCGATTGTGCTGCTCCAGGGTATTAGAAAACACATGCGTGCCGTCGCCACGGGCCACGAAATACAACGTGGTGCCATCCAGCGGGTTGAGCGCAGCATGAATAGCTTCACGCCCAACCAGGGCTATCGGCGTCGGCGGCATGCCATCAATGGTGTAGGTGTTATAGGGTGTCGGCTCGCGCAAGTCAGCTCGCGTAATGCGGCCCTTGTAACGCTCGCCCATGCCGTAAATCACCGTAGGGTCGGTTTGCAGGCGCATACCAATGCGCAGGCGACGCACAAACACCCCGGCTATTTCAGCACGTTCATAGGCCACGCCAGTTTCCTTCTCAATCATGGATGCCATGATCAGTGCGTCATAGGGCTCTTTGTAAGGCAGGCCCTTGGCGCGCGCGGCCCACTCTTCGGCCAGCACCTGCTCCAGACGAGCATACGCCTGCTTGAGCAGGTCATAATCACTCATGCCGCGCACAAAACTGTAGGTATCAGGGAAGAAGCGACCTTCAGGATTCAAACCTAGCAAATCGAGCGCTTTCATCAAGTCGGCATCACTCAACCCGCCCAGTCTCTGCTCAAGGCGCTCTTCACGGGCCAGCGCTGCGCGCACTTGACGGAAGTTCCAGCCCTCAACCAGCGTCAGGCTGTACTGCACCACCTCACCACGCCGCCACTGCCCCAGCATGTCGAGCGCTGTAGTGCCGGGCGTCAGGCGGTACTCGCCACTGTGCAAGGCTTGGTTGCGCAGATTAAAACGCCAGTACAGACGAACCCAAAATGCCTGATCAAGCACACCTTCTGCTTCCAGACGATTGAGCACGCCACCGGGCGTTGCTCCAGCGGGTACGTCGACCAGATATTCTTCGGTCAGGTTGAGCGGCTTATGCAGTACACGGTGCTGCTGCCACGCGGCCAGCGCAATCAGCAAAGCAGCCACCAAGATGCCGCCTTCCAGCAGCAACAGAATTTTGCGAATCACAAATCAGCAGTCCAGTAGGTCGCGAGCAATGGCCTGCAGTTTACGGGTGAGCGGGCCGACCGACCAGTCGTGGGTGCGCAATGCACGCACCGGCCACACACCATAGACGCTGTTGCACAGCATCACCTCATCAGCGGCCAACAGTTCATCAACACTGATATCGCGCACTTGGCAATCAATACCCAACTCCGCCGCCTGGGCCAACAACTCAGCCCGCATCACGCCGGCAACCCCACAGCGCGATAAGTCGGCCGTGATCAGTACACCGCCGCTGCCTAGCAGCAGATTGCTGTACACACCTTCGATCACCCGCCCACTGACATCCAGCATCAACCCTTCGGCATGCTCGCTGTCTTGCCACTCGCCGCGCGCCATGACCTGCTCAAGACGGTTAAGGTGTTTCATCCCCGCCAACAAGGGCTGCTCAGCCAAACGGGTCACACACGCAAACAAGCGCACACCCTGCTCAGCATTGGCCTTCGGATAAACCGGCCTGGCGGCACCCTGCAGCAACAAACGCGGCTGTGCTGGGCACGGTGGTGCATAGCCACGCTGACCGTCACCACGGGTCAGTATCAGCTTGGCTACGCCCTCGCCGAGCTGCTGACTGAATACCAGCAACTGCGTGCGCACAGCAGCGAGATCAACGGGGATTTTTAAGCGAACACAACCGTCAGCCAGTCGCGCCAAGTGCCGATCAAGCAACACAGGAAGGCCGGCACTGACAGCGATGGTCTCAAACAGCCCATCGCCATAGGCCAGGCCGCGATCCTTGATGGACAGCGATTCTGCCGGCTGACCATCCACCCAACACAACATCAATCGACAAACCGGCGGAACACCAGCGAGCCGTTGGTACCGCCAAACCCGAAGGAGTTGGACAGCACGACATCAATCGGCATGGCTTTGGCCTGATGCGCAACAAAGTCGAGGTCACAGCCTTCGTCCGGCGTGTCGAGGTTGATGGTCGGCGGGGCTACTTGATCACGCAGCGCCAGAATACTGAAAATTGCCTCGACGGCACCGGCCGCGCCTAGCAAATGCCCGGTCATGGATTTGGTCGAGCTGACCGCCAATTTATACGCATGCTCACCAAACACGGCCTTGATAGCCGCCACCTCAGCCTTATCGCCAGCCGATGTCGACGTACCGTGGGCATTGATGTACTGCACCTGATCCGGGGTGATACCGGCATCACGCAGGGCATTGACCATGCAACGCGCTGCGCCAGCGCCGTCTTCCGGTGGCGAGGTCATATGATAGGCATCGCCACTCATGCCGAAACCGATCAACTCAGCATGAATAGTCGCACCGCGCGCCTTGGCATGTTCGAGTTCTTCGAGCACCAACGCGCCCGCGCCGTCCGACAAGACAAAACCATCACGGTCTTTATCCCACGGACGACTGGCCTGGGTGGGTTCATCGTTGCGCGTGGACAACGCACGGGCGGCACCAAAGCCACCCATACCGAGACCGCAGGCAGCCATCTCAGCGCCACCGGCCACCATCACATCGGCTTCGCCATAGGCAATGTTGCGAGCCGCCATGCCGATGCAATGCGTACCCGTGGTGCATGCCGTAGCAATGGCGTAGTTAGGCCCCTGTAAACCCAAGTGGATCGACAGAAACCCGGAAATCATATTGATGATCGAGCCAGGCACGAAGAACGGCGAGATACGCCGCGGCCCCTGCTCATGCAGAGATTTACAGTTGTTCTCGATATTGGTCAGGCCGCCGATACCGGAGCCCATGGCCACACCAATGCGTTCACGGTTGGCATCGGTGACCTCAAGACCACAACTGCGCATGGCCTGAAAGCTAGCCGCCAGACCATATTGAATAAACAGATCGAGCTTGCGCGCCTCTTTGGCGGACAAGTATTCCTCAACATTAAAGCCCTTTACCGCACCACCAAAGCGAGTGGAAAAAGCGGAAAGGTCCATATGCTCAAGCAGGCCGATGCCACTGCGCCCGGCCAAAATGCCCTGCCAGCTACTCGGCACATCGTTACCCAATGGCGACAGCATACCCATACCGGTAACCACGACGCGTCTACGCGACACAGCAATCTCCTTTTCTAGTTTTCAACGCTTGGAATGCGCTTAAAGAAAAGCCGCACACCTGTAAGGGAGTGCGGCTTTTCCGAGTCGGGATCCGACGAATACGTCTTACGCGTGAGCGGTAACGTAGTCGATCGCTTCCTGAACGGTGGTGATTTTTTCAGCTTGCTCGTCCGGGATTTCAGTCTCGAATTCTTCTTCGAGAGCCATCACCAGCTCAACGGTGTCAAGAGAGTCGGCACCCAGGTCTTCAACGAAGGAAGCGCTGTTGGTTACTTCCTCTTCTTTGACGCCCAGTTGCTCGGCAACGATTTTCTTGACGCGTTCTTCGATGGTGCTCATACGTTGTTCTCACTCCTAATGGGACAAATCTTGGCCACTGATATGAGGCCAAGTGTATAGAAAGGGTTTTTAGCATTTCAAGCGTAATGCTGGGGCGCCTCAAAACACTTCAACGACCTGCCTACAAACCTGTTGCAGCTTTATAACGGATTTTAGACAGCATCTATGACAGTTTTCTGAAGCCATCCGTCACATTCAGCTCATGTACATCCCGCCGTTCACAGGGATAGTAGCGCCTGTGACGTAAGCCGCGCCATCAGAAGCGAGGAAAGCGACCACTTTCGCGATCTCTTCGGCTTGCCCCAAGCGGCCCAGCGGAATTTGCGTCAGCAACGCATCACGTTGCGCATCCGGCAATTCGCGGGTCATATCGGTGTCGATAAAGCCCGGCGCGACGGCGTTCACGGTAATCGAGCGCGAACCCACTTCACGCGCCAGCGCACGACCAAAACCTTCAAGACCGGCCTTGGCAGCGGCATAGTTAACCTGCCCCGCATTGCCCATAGCACCGACCACGGAGCCTATGTTGATGATGCGACCATAACGCGCTTTGGTCATACCGCGCAGTACGGCTTTAGTCAGACGGTACAAGCTGCTCAGGTTGGTATTGATGACATCAAACCACTCGTCATCCTTCATTCGCAGCATCAGGTTATCGCGAGTAATACCGGCGTTATTGACCAAGATCAGCGGCTGACCAAGGTGTTGCTGGATATGTTCCAGCGTGCTCGCCACCGACTCATCGTTGCTTACATCCAGCACCAAGCCCGCACCCTCAATACCATTGGCCTTGAGGGTTTCTGCAATACGCTCGGCACCTGAAGTGGATGTGGCAGTGCCAATCACGATGGCACCCTGACGCCCCAACTCCAGGGCAATCGCCTGACCAATACCACGGCTCGCGCCAGTGACCAGTGCAACCTTACCTTGCAGGCTCATCTCGTTTCTCCTTAATCAAACCAGGCTCGCGCGCGCAGCCGCGAATGCGTCCGGGGTATCCAGGTTATGGGTATTGATGCCTTTCACACAGCGCTTGTTAAGCCCCGACAAAACCTTGCCAGGACCGCACTCAACCAGGTCCGTCACACCCTGCGCCGAAAGACATACGATGATCTCGACCCAGCGTACCGGACTGTAGAGCTGCGCCAACAGATCACGCTTAAGACCTTCAAGATCGGTGACGGCGGTCGCACTGACATTTTGCACGAGGGCAATCTGTGGGGCCTGCCAATCGATGATCGAAACGGCTTCAGCAAAGCGCTCAGCCGCTGGGCGCATCAATGCACAGTGCGATGGCACGCTAACCGGCAATGGCAGCGCTCGTTTCGCGCCACGCGCCTTACACGCCTCAATGGCGCGCTCAACAGCAGCACCACCACCTGCAATGACCACCTGACCCGGCGCGTTAAAATTCACTGCACTGACCACTTCACCCTGCGCCGCTTCGGCGCAAGCTGCCAACACATCAGCATCTTCCAAACCCAGGATCGCGGCCATACCACCCTGCCCGGCTGGCACTGCCTGCTGCATCAACTGGCCACGGTGCTCAACCAACTTGACGGCTGCCGCCAAAGACAGGCTGCCCGCCGCGACCAACGCTGAATATTCACCCAAGCTATGCCCGGCAACAAAAGCCGGGCGCGCATCGCTCTCGGCAAGCCAGGCACGCCATAGGGCTACAGAGGCGGTAAGAATCGCCGGCTGAGTTTTGTCGGTTTGATTGAGTTGTTCTTCGGGACCCTGCTGGGTCAAAGCCCAGAGGTCATAACCGAGAGCCTCGGAAGCCTCGGCGAAGGTTTCAAGAATCACAGGTCGCTGCGCACCATGCTCGGCGAGCATGTTCAGCGACTGGGAACCCTGACCTGGGAAGACGAATGCGAGAGATGCAGACATGGAAACCGGTTCCTAATTATCGTGATCGTCGGTAATACGCGTCAGCCATAGCCAAGCGCAACAAGCTGACAGTTGGATGACGAGCCTGCCTGTGCGGTCACATTCTAAAGCAGGTGTTCGCTCAGGCGGCCATGCAAACGCTGAGGCAGATTCTCTTCAATCTCCCGCAAAGCTCGTCGAATTGCGCTTTTGAAGCCTTCGGGCCCTGCGGATCCGTGACTTTTGACCACGATACCCTGCAGGCCCACAAAGCTCGCGCCATTATGCTGCGCAGGAGCCAATTCCCCCTGCAGCCGTCGCAGCAGCGGCAATGCCAGCAAACCGACCGCTCGCGCAGTAAAACTCGACGTAAATATGGTCTCGATGCGAGCCGCAATCATGCTTGCCAGCCCTTCACTGGACTTGAGCACGATGTTGCCGACAAAACCGTCGCACACCACCACGTCGGCCTCACCACGGTAGAGACCATCGCCCTCAATAAAACCAATGTAATTAAGGCCGCTGGCCTGCTGCAACAAACTGGCCGCCAGTTTGACCTGCTGATTGCCCTTAATGTCTTCGGTACCGACATTGAGCAACGCCACACGAGGACGACTCATGCCAAGCACTTCCGCTGTCACCGAGCCCATCACGGCGAACTGATGCAAATGCTCAGCGCTGCAATCAACATTCGCACCTAGGTCCAGCAGATGGCAAAAACCAGACTGAGTTGGAATGGCTGTCACCATGGCCGGCCGATCAATACCCGGGAGGGTTTTCAGCACATAACGCGACAACGCCATCAACGCGCCCGTATTACCGGCACTGACACAGGCTTGCACGGCGCCATTGCGAAGCAATTCGAGGCTCACGCGCATTGATGAATTGGGCTTGCCACGTAGGGCCTGAGCAGGACGCTCGTCCATCGTGATGACTTCGGCCGCTTGCTCAACACGCAGACGAGTACGATCGACACCTGGATGGCGTGCAATCAACGGTTCTAGCAAAGAGGATTGGCCTACAAGGACCAGGTGTAACGAAGGGAATTCAGCCAAGCATGCAATGCTGGCTGGAACAATGCAGTGGGGACCGAAGTCCCCACCCATTGCATCAATCGCGATGATCGAGGCGGACAAGGATTACTCGTCAGCGCCTTTGTCGATCACTTTGCGACCACGATAAACGCCTTCTGGCGATACGTGGTGACGCAGGTGAATTTCACCGGTGCTTTTCTCAACCGATAGGGTGCTTGCGTCGAGAGCATCGTGCGAACGACGCATGTCACGGGCGGAACGGGATTTTTTGTTCTGCTGAACAGCCATAACTAATTAACTCCTAAACGTTTGGGTCACGCTTTAACTGCGCCAATACATTGAACGGGTTGGACCGCGTTACCTCGTCCACGCTCGACTCGGGCTCATCGAGGCCGGCCGGCTGCTGGCAATCTTTAGGGTCATGAGCCGGGACAATGGGCAAAGCGAGCAACAGCTCTTCTTCAACCAACGCCAGCAGATCCAATGGGTCTTCACCCAACTCAATCACGTCATAGCCTTGCGGCACTGACTGGGTGTTTCCGCCTTCCTTAACCACAGCGTAATCACACGCGCTGTAGATCGGCAAAGCAACCAGCTCAAGACAACGCTGGCAAACCATCTTGACTTCAACCTCAAGCTCGCTGTGAAAAACCACAGCATTGCGCTCGTCGCGCTCGAAGAAGAACTTCGTACGCACCATGCCTTGGTTATCGGCAAGCGGGCCGCAGAGACGCTGCAAATCTGCGAGTTGCAGTTCACCTTCGAGGGTGGCACTGCGATCGGCTAATTTGCGCGGATCAACGTGAGGTGGAATCGGGCCATTTGACATAGGCGGCGCATTCTAGGGATGCAACCCGCCCCTGTCAAAGGAAATTCGGCCTGTCCAGCACCCGAACCGACCGCTAGAATCGCCCACCACTTAAATCCCCAGAAGGAATTTGACCGTGCTGCCTCTGGTACTGGCTTCCAGCTCACCTTACCGGCGCGAACTACTCAGCCGCCTGCGCCTGCCTTTTTCATCAATCGCGCCGCAAATCGACGAATCTCGCCAGGCAAACGAAAGTGCTGAAGCACTGGTTCGCCGCCTTTCACAGGAAAAAGCACACGCACTGAGCAGCAGCCACCCGCACCACCTGATCATCGGCTCAGATCAGGTCGCGGTGCTTGGCACAGAGATCCTCGGCAAACCGCACACTTTCGAGCGTGCCTGCGAGCAATTGCGCGCCGCCAGCGGCAATAGCGTGACATTTATGACCGGATTGACGGTTTTAAACACAGCCACCGGCCTGCTACAAACCGACTGCGTGCCATTTATCGTGCACTTCCGCCCACTTAGCGAAGCACAAATCACACGCTACCTGGAAGCCGAGCAACCCTTTGACTGCGCAGGCAGCTTCAAGTCTGAAGGATTGGGCATCAGCCTTTTTCGCAGCACAGAGGGCAGTGACAGCAACAGCCTGATCGGGCTACCACTGATTCGACTTGTCGACATGCTACTGGTCAATGGCATCGATATCCCATAATGCAAAAGCCCGGCGAATGGCCGGGCTTTTTTACGGGCAGTTAAAGCCTTAGCGAATAACAGGGCCTTGGAAACCCATCCACAACGCAATTCGCTCAGCCATGCTTGCGCCAAGGGTTTTGGCGAAGCGATCAAAAGGCGACTCCTGCAATGTGAAATCGACGATCTCCTTCTCGCCAATCACCTCACGCGCTACATAGCTTGTACTACCCAGCGCATCAATCAAGCCCAACTGCAGCGCCTGCTCGCCCGACCAGACCAAACCGGAAAACAACTCTGGATGTTCGGCAGTCTTCAGGCGGTCACCACGACCCTGCTTGACGCTGGCGATGAACTGGCGATGCGTTGTTTCCAGAACTCCCTGCCAGAACTTGGTTTCCTCTTCCTTTTGCGGCTGGAATGGATCAAGGAACGCCTTGTGCTCACCCGAGGTATAAACCCGGCGATCAACACCCAGCTTCTCCATCACACCGACAAATCCAAAAGTCGCCGCCGTCACACCAATCGAGCCAACCAAACTGGCCTTATCGGCATAAATTTGATCTGCCGCACTGGCAATGTAATAGGCACCTGACGCCCCCAGATCCGTAATCACGGCATAGAGTTTTACCGCCGGATACTCAGCACGCAGGCGAAGAATCTCATCGTAGATATAACCCGACTGCACCGGACTACCACCAGGACTATTGATACGCAGAATAACGCCCTTGGTCCCTGCGTCTTCAAACGCCGCGCGCAGGCTGCTTACAATATTGTCAGCGCTGGCCATTTCCTGGTCCGCAATCATCCCACGCACTTCGATCACAGCAGTGTGGCTGCCTGTAGTCGCGCTCGTTTTCATCGCCAGCATGGGCGAGAAAAGAGCCAGCGCGCCAAAGATATAAGTAAACGTGAGCAGCTTGAAGAAAATCCCCCAACGCCTTGCTCGACGCTGCTCTTGCACACCAGCCAGCAGCGTTTTCTCCAGCAACTGCCAACTTTTACCGTCACCATCAGCCGCTGCCGACGCCTTCCATTCATCTGTCATGCAATACCACCCCAACTGACTGATTAGACGCACGCCCGTCTAGCCAGGCATGCAACTCGGTAAAACATTCAATGGCCAGCGTTGGCTGACACTTACGCAGCGCCTGCAACGGCTGCGCGCCATAGCCCACCGCCACACAATCCATTCCAGCACGCTGCGCCATCAACAAATCGAAGGAGGAATCTCCAACCATAAGGGCTCGATTTGCAGCAACACCACTCTGCGCCAGAATTTCGTGCAACATTAACGGGTCAGGCTTGCTGGCCGTTTCATCGGCGCAGCGGCTGTAATCGAAGTAATCAAGCCAACCACGATCCGCTAAAACCCGCTGCAAACCATGCCGGCCTTTGCCCGTAGCCACCGCCAGACGATAACCTTGCGCACGAAACGACGCCAAGCCTTCTGCCACACCCCGAAACAAGGCAGAAGGCTCAGCCTCCAGCATCAGATAGTTGTCGCTGTAACTTTGACGCAGACGCTTGGCAAGATCGACATCATCTAAATGCGGGTACAAACTGCGAATGGCCTCAGGCAACCCCAGGCCAATAATGCCGCGCACTTGCTCGTCCGTGCAGCGAGGCAATTCGCACGCATCCGCAGCAAGATGCATGGCCATGACAATCCGACCAATAGAATCAACCAGCGTGCCGTCCCAATCAAAGATCAGCAGTTGGTAGCCAAGCTCCGGACAGTCACGCACCAAGACGCTCCATAGTCCGCGCCCACACCTCATCGACCGGAGCCTCAAGCTTGAGCTGCCCACCCTCGGGCAGCGGCACGACTAACTCATAAGCATGAAGAAACAGACGCTTGCCGCCTAAATCGCGAATTTCCTTGGTGAAATCGTCATCGCCGTACTTACTGTCACCGGCAATGCAGTGACCGGCATGCTGCGCATGCACACGAATCTGATGGGTACGACCGGTCACCGGCTTGGCCTCGACCAAGGTTGCGAACTCACCGAAGCGACGCAGCACACGGAAGATGGTCAGCGCCTCCTTACCTTCAGGATTGACCTCAACCATGCGCTCACCCGAACGCAGATTACTCTTCAGTAGCGGCGCATTAACTTGCTTCTTGGCAGTCGCCCAATGCCCGCGAACCAGCGCCATATAGCGCTTATCTACACCATCACCACGCAAGGCTTCATGTAGGTGACGCAACATGCTGCGCTTCTTGGCAATCATCAACAGACCGGAAGTATCACGATCCAGGCGATGCACCAGCTCCAGGTCTTTTGCATCTGGACGCAACTGACGGAAGGCTTCAATCACCCCGTAATTCAGACCGCTACCACCATGCACGGCAATACCCGCAGGCTTGTTGAGCACGATCAGCGCCTTGTCTTCGTAGACGATTGCAGCCTCGAGACGCTGCAGAAGACCCTGCGCCAGTGGCTCAGGCTCATCGCGCTCAGCCAAACGCAGTGGTGGCACACGAATAATGTCGCCAGCCTGCAATTTATACTCGGGCTTGATCCGACCTTTGTTTACGCGCACTTCGCCTTTACGCAAAATCCGGTAAATCAGAGTCTTGGGCACACCTTTGAGCTGGGTGCGCAGAAAGTTATCAATGCGTTGGCCGGCAAGTTCCGGCGCAACCTCGAGCAGCTGAACGCCGGAGGTTGGAGGGGAAGGATTAGTCATCGCGCAATCATAACAATTTTTTATGGAATTGAAGCACTTAATCATTGCTGCTATAGTCGCAAAGCCGCCAAAAGCGGCCTGGTTAGCGGATGATCGCCAAAACTGCCATCCCCAACCAACGCAATCCATTCGGGACGTGAGGCCGTCCGACGGGTTATTCAACGAATGAAAGCCTGCAAGGCTGAGAATAACTCGGAAATAAAGCCTTTAAGCCATGATGCGCAACCTGCCCCTCTGGACAGTTGCGTTAATAGTTAACCCGCTGCGGATTTTCGCGAGCGGCACCCGAGTTTCAGCGATACGTGTAGGGTGGAGATGTACAACTGTTGGTCCGCGTAGCAGCTCGCTTTACCAAGACGCTTTATCTCGTCCGCTACCGACAGCTGATTCCTCCTCCTGACTTAGTGCTTTCTGTTATCACAGCGAGCAGGAGACGTCCGTCGCGGTCCAGCACAATTGGCTGATCGCCGCTAGACACTGGAACGCTTTACGACCGTTCCTGACGCACCTGACACCGACCCTGAAGTCGTGTGTGCCGAACGCCGCTTCCGCCAGCACCGGAAACCGACGGTACTACATGAAAAGAATGCTGATTAACGCAACTCAACCCGAAGAGTTGCGTGTTGCCCTAGTAGATGGGCAGAAACTCTACGACCTGGACATCGAGTCCGGCGCCCGTGAGCAGAAAAAATCCAACATCTATAAAGGGAAAATCACCCGCGTAGAACCAAGCCTCGAAGCCGCTTTCGTTGACTTCGGCTCAGAGCGCCATGGTTTTCTCCCGCTCAAAGAAATCTCCCGCGAATACTTCAGCAAGGCTCCAGAAGGCCGCGTCAATATCAAAGACGTGCTCAAGGAAGGCCAGGAAGTCATCGTTCAGGTCGAGAAAGAAGAGCGCGGCAACAAAGGCGCAGCCCTCACCACCTTTATCAGCCTCGCCGGTCGTTATTTGGTGCTGATGCCAAATAACCCGCGCGCCGGTGGCATCTCACGCCGTATCGAAGGCGAAGAGCGTAATGAACTGCGTGAAGCGCTGAATGGCCTGGTTGCGCCAAGCGACATGGGCTTGATCGTGCGCACCGCCGGCCTAGGCCGCTCCAGCGAAGAAATGCAGTGGGACTTGGATTACCTGCTGCAACTCTGGACCGCGATCAAAGAAGCTTCACTGGACCGCGCCGCACCCTTCCTGATTTATCAGGAAAGCAACGTCATCATCCGCGCCATCCGTGACTACCTGCGCCAGGACATCGGCGAAGTGCTGGTCGACAGCATCGAAGCGCAGCAGGAAGCCCTGAGTTTCATCAACCAGGTGATGCCGCAGTACGCCAGCAAGATCAAGCTGTATGAAGACAGCGTGCCGTTGTTCAACCGTTTCCAGATCGAAAGCCAGATCGAAACTGCCTTCCAGCGCGAAGTGAAACTGCCGTCCGGTGGCTCCATCGTCATCGACCCGACCGAAGCCCTGGTGTCCATCGACATCAACTCGGCGCGTGCGACCAAAGGCAGCGACATCGAAGAAACCGCCCTGCAGACCAACTTGGAAGCGGCTGAAGAAATCGCCCGCCAGTTGCGTCTGCGTGATATCGGCGGCCTGATCGTGATCGATTTCATCGACATGACGCCAGCGAAGAACCAACGCGCTGTTGAAGAAAAAGTCCGCGAAAGCCTGGAAGCAGACCGTGCACGCGTGCAAGTCGGGCGCATCTCGCGCTTTGGCCTGCTGGAAATGTCGCGTCAGCGCCTGCGTCCATCCCTGGGCGAAAGCAGCGGTATCGTCTGCCCACGTTGCAACGGCCAGGGCATCATTCGTGATGTCGAGTCGTTGTCGCTGGCGATCCTGCGCCTGATTGAAGAAGAAGCCCTGAAAGACCGCACCGCCGAAGTACGCGCGCAAGTGCCAATTCCAGTTGCCGCCTTCCTGCTCAACGAAAAACGCAACTCGATCACCAAAACCGAGCTGCGTACTCGTGCACGCATCGTGATCATTCCGAATGACCATCTGGAAACACCGCACTTCGAAGTAACGCGCATCCGTGACGACAGCCCGGAAGCCCAATCCATTCAATCCAGCTATGAAATGGCGACCATTGAAGTGGAAGAAGAAAAACAGGCCGCCGCCACGCGCACCCTGGTTCGCCAGGAAGCCGCGATCAAGACCGCGCCACAGCGCACCGCGCCAACACCGGTTGAAAGCGTTGCTGCGCAGCCAGTAGCTGCTGCCGAACCCAGCCTGTTCAAAGGCCTGGTGAAATCACTGGTCAGCCTGTTCGCCAGCAAGGAAGAAGAAAAGCCTGCCGTTGTCGAGCAGAAAACCAGCGAGCGCCCGCAGCGCAGCGATGACCGCCGCAACGGTCGTCAGCAAAATCGCAACCGTGGTGGTCGCAGTGAAGAGCGCAAACCGCGCGAAGACCGCGCACCTCGTGAGGAGCGTGGCCCACGTGAAGAACGTGCACCGCGTGAAGAACGCCAGCCACGCGTGGCCCGCGAAGAGCGTGCACCACGTGAGGAGCGCGCACCGCGCGAGGAACGTGCGCCACGTGAAGAACGCAGCCCGCGTGACGTCGTAGAAGTTCGCGAGCCGCAGGAAGTGCGCCAATCGCGTCCACCGCGTGAAGAGCGCCAGCCACGTGACCGTAAGCCACGCGAAGAGCGCCAGCCACGCGAACTGCGTGAGCCGCTGGATGCCGCGCCAGGTGATAGCGCAACCGTTAGCGAAGAAGCACGCGCTGAGCGCCCGCAACGCGAACCGCGTCAGCCGCGCGCACCGCGTGAAGAGCGCCAACCACGTGCCGAACAGGCCGCTGTGGCCGGCGATGAAGAGGCGCTGAACACTGAAGAAGCCCTGCAGGACGATGAACAGGAAGGCAGCGAAGGTGGTGACCGTCCACGTCGCCGCTCGCGTGGCCAGCGTCGCCGCAGCAATCGCCGTGAGCGTCAGAGCGATGCCAACGGTAATCCGATTGAAGGCAGCGAAGAAACCGCAGAAGCCCCAGTCGATGCCAATAACGCAGTCGTTGCAGCAGCAGTCACTGCCGCCGTTATCACTGGCGCAGAAGAAGCCGTGCAAACGGCCGCTGAAGTAGCACCGGCAGTTGCCGAGCAAGAGCAACCACGTGAAGTCGCTGCCACTGAAGCGCCATCAGCAGTTGTTGAAACCGCCGCTGAAGCTGTTGCTGTAGAAGCGGTAAGCAGCCCGGTTGTCGAAGCCAGTGAAGCGCCTGTATTTGCCGCCGAAGCTGCACCAGCACCTGCTGCAGTAGAGGCGCCAGCCTCTGTCGCAGAGTTTGTTGAAGAAGCCGCAGTGGTCGCTGCTGCCGAGCCGGTTGCCGAAGCCGTAGTGGCTGAAGTTGCAGCTGCCGACGCTGCACCAGCAGTCGCCGTTAGCAGCAACGGTCGCGCGCCGAACGATCCGCGCGAAGTGCGTCGTCGTCAGCGTGAAGCCGAACGCCTGGCCCGTGAAGCTGCTGAAGCACCCGCCGCTGCCGCACCCGTTGAGGCTGCTGAACCGGTGATTGCAGAGCCTGTAGCCGAAGCTGTGGCTGAAACTGCAGCCCAGGAACCTGCCGAGACTGACGCAGCCGAAGCGAAAGCTGATGCCGCGCCAGCAGAAGCCGAAGTAAGCCCTGAGCCGCAAAGCTCACTGTTTACTGAAACTGAAACTGAAACTGAAGCACCGCAGCACGAAGCAGAAGCAGTCAAGCCACAAGCCTGATTCGCCTCGCCATAAAAAAGGGGATGCTTCGGCATCCCCTTTTGCGTTTATGGTCGTTTAAAAACGCGGTCAATCCGCTGTTTATTACTAGCGGCAGCGTGTTTAAAGCAGGTTTGGCTCGATCTCTAAATCAACCGCAAAACGCTGCTTGATATCTGCTTGAATACGTTGCGCCAGCGCCAATAACTGGCTCCCCGTAGCAGAGCCGTAATTAACCAGCACCAGCGCCTGCAAACGATGCACACCCGCATCGCCTTCACGAAAACCCTTCCAGCCAGCCCGCTCAATCAGCCAACCAGCCGCCAGCTTGACCTCACCATTGGCCTGCGGATAAGCCACCAAGTCAGCATGTTCAATGCGCAAGCGTTGCGCCTGCTCAGCCGACACCAACGGATTTTTGAAGAAACTCCCCGCATTCCCCAACACAGCAGGATCGGGCAGCTTTTCGCTACGAATGGCGCAGATGGCCTGACTGACGTTCAGCGCCGTGGGAGCCGCAATGCCTTGCTCCGTCAGCCATTGGCGCACCGGGCCGTAATCCAGGTGCAACGTGGCCTTGCGGCTAAGCGCAAAGCGCACCCGCAAAATCAGCCAATGGCCATTTTCACGCTTGAACAGACTATCGCGGTAAGCGAAGTCGCAATCGTGCAGCGTGAGTTCGTGCAGCTCTCCAGTCCGGCGGTCCAAAGCGGTCAGGCCAACAAACACATCCTTAAGCTCAACACCGTAGGCACCGATGTTCTGCACCGGTGCAGCGCCCACAGTGCCAGGGATCAGACTAAGATTTTCCAGACCGGCAAGCCCTTGCGCCAGCGTCCACAGCACGAAGGGATGCCAGGGCTCGCCCGCTTCCGCCTCGATCACCACATGCTCGCCGTCATCGCTGAGCAGGCGGATACCGCGACTGCCCATACGCAATACCAACGCCTGCACATCGGCCGTGAGCAGCAGATTGCTGCCGCCGCCCAGCACCAGCACAGGCAGTTGTTGCGCCTGAGCATAGGCCAGCGCTTCACGCACCTGCTGGTCGTTTTGCGCCTCGGCAAAATGACTGGCCTGCGCCTCAACGGCAAAACTGTTGTACGGCTTTAGCGATACCTGAGTACGCACCTGCAGGCTCATAGCTGCCCCTTGATTTCACGTAGCAAGCCTTCGCAAGCCTGCTCGATCAGGTCTAGCACCTGCTCAAAACCGTCTGCGCCGCCGTAATAAGGGTCAGGCACCTCATCGAGTTGCAGCTGATAACGCCGCAAAAACAGATCCAACTCAGCCGTGGCATTGCCCGGGCGCAGTTGCTGCAAATCACGCAGGTTACTGTTGTCCATGGCCAGAATCAGGTCAAAGGCATTGAAATCTGCCGCCTGAACCTGCCGACCGCGCAATGCCGAGAGGTCATAACCACGCTGCTGCGCGGCTTGACGCGTGCGCAGATCCGCAGCCTTGCCCACATGCCAGTCGCCAGTGCCAGCCGAGTCGACCTCGACGCGCGCTTGCAGTCCGGCTTCACGCAGCTTGTGGCGTAAAACACCCTCAGCTGTTGGCGAACGGCAGATGTTGCCCAGGCAGACAAACAAAACGCGCATCAGGCCCCCAGCAGGCGACGAACCCGCGCCAGGTCTTCCGGTGTATCAACGCCAGCAGGCGGTGCCTCCAATGCATCGGCAACATGGATACGCACGCCGTGCCAGAGCGCGCGCAGCTGCTCCAGGCATTCGGTGTCTTCCAGCCAGCAAGGGCCCCAGCTAACGAAGTCATGCAGAAACTGCGCACGGTAGGCGTAGATGCCGATGTGCCGACGATACGGCACGCCAGCTGGCAACTCGTCACGACTGCTGGCGAAGGCATCCCGCGCCCAGGCCAGCGGCGCACGGCTGAAAGTCAGGGCCAGGCCGGTTTTGTCACTGACCACCTTGACCACATTAGGGTTGAACAGCGCCTGCACATCCTCAATCGGCTCAGCCAGGGTGGCGATGGCGGCTTGTGGGTTAGCGGCCAGGTTGGCGGCGACCTGATCAATGATCGCGGGCGGAATCAGCGGCTCGTCACCCTGCACATTGACCACAATGGCATCTGCTGCCAAACCCAGCGCCGTGGCCACTTCAGCCAAACGATCAGTGCCGGAGTTATGGTCGACGCGGGTCAGCAGCACCTGCGCGCCAAAGCCCTGACAAGCCTCTACGATGCGCGCATCGTCGGTCGCCACCACAACCTGTTGAGCGCTGCTTTTGCATGCTTGCTCCCAGACATGCTGGATCATCGGTTTGCCCGCAATGTCTTGCAGCGGCTTACCCGGCAGGCGGCTGGAGGCGAAACGCGCTGGAATGACAACGGTAAAAGCAGTGCTCATTTACTTGTCCAGGCGTTCGTCGACGTTGAGGGTGCGTGCTTCGCTCTCCAGCATTACCGGGATGCCATCGCGCACCGGAAAAGCCAACGCATCGGCTTTGCAGATCAGCTCGCTTTTGTCGGCACTGAGCTTGAGCGGCCCCTTACACAGTGGGCAGGCGAGAATATCGAGTAGTTTCGGGTCCATGGGAGGTCCTTGGTAGAAAGCAACTGCAATGGCGAGCGGGGCTGGCCGAGTGATCAGAACAATCAGGTGCGCGGCACAAGACGCTGCAATTGCTGATCAAACCAGGCGACAAACGCAGCCGAAGGCGCAGCGTTTACCGCTAGGTACCACCAATCGTCAGCCGCAAAGGCTCGGCACTTGACCGCATCCTTTTCGGTCATCAGCACCGGCAGTGCCGGGCTGAAATTAAGCAACTCGGCGCTGTACGGCGCGTGATCAGCAAAGGCATGCGCAACAGGCCGCCAGTGTAGCCCTTCGAGGGTATTGAAGAAACGCTGTGGGTTGCCAATACCTGCCACGGCGTGCAGCGCCTGACCAGGCGGGAAGTGCGTCAGCGCGTGCGCCTCGCCACTGCGCAAATTGACCAAGTTCTGCGGCTGCAGGGTAAAGCCGTAGCCACCCTGCGGATCAGCGGCGGCGCCGTTGTAAAGCAGCGCATCGACACTTTGCAAACGCTCGATTGGCTCACGCAGCGGGCCAGCTGGCAGGCAATGGCGATTACCCAAACCACGCGCGGCGTCAATCAGCACCAGTTCAAGGTCACGGGCCAAGCGGTAGTGCTGCAGGCCGTCGTCACTGAGGATCAGGTCCAGCGGTTGCTCTGCCAGCAACGCGGCCACGGCGCGACTGCGATCAGGGTCAATCATAAGCGGCACACCGCTGCGCTGCACGATCAGTAAGGGCTCGTCGCCAGCCACGTCGGCGCGCTGATCCGCCTGTACACGCCAAGGCAGGTGCGGAGGCTGCGCGCCATAACCACGGCTAACCACGCCAACGCGCAGGCCTTGACGGCGACAATGCTCGATCATCCAGAGAATCATGGGGGTCTTGCCGGTGCCGCCGACGGTGATATTACCGACCACCACCACCGGCACAGGGGCACGGTAGATACGACCATCACCCGCCAGAAAGCGCGCGCGCTTGCGCTGTACCACCGCGCGGTACAGCCACTCAAGTGGCCGCAGCAAACCGAGCGCTGGGTGATCGGCGTACCAGGCTGCCGTGATGCGTTCGGCCAGGCTCATCGGCAAACACACCTCAAGGCGCGGCCTGCGCCTCGACGGTGGTCATACGCAAGTGCGCAAAACCTAACTTGCCGGCCGCATCCATGGCAGTAATCACCGCTTGGTGTTGCGCCTTGGCGTCGGCACTGATGATCAGCGGCAGGCTGCTATCGCCATCCGACTCTTTCTGCAATGCAGCCATCAAACCGTCCAGATCACTTTTCAGCAACTGTTTGGCGTTCAGCGAGTAGGTGCCATCAGCCGCAATGAGGATCTCCAACTGCTTCAGTTCGGTCTGCTCGGGCGGCGTGCCAGTGGCAGCCTCCGGCAGATCAACCTTGAGCTGGGTCTCACGGGTAAAGGTGGTGGTGACCACAAAAAACAGCAGCAGGATAAACACCACGTCGATCAACGAGGCCAGGTTGATCTCGACGTTTTCCCGCGGTTTACGCCGGAATTTCACGCCTTGTCCTCGCCCATGTCGACGTCACGATCACCCTGCACCACTTCCACCAGGCGAATCGCTTCCTGCTCCATGCCGATCACCAACTCATCAACACGGCGCTGCAAGTAACGGTGGAAGAACAACGCAGGGATGGCCACCATCAGACCTGCGGCCGTGGTGATCAGTGCCTTGGAAATACCACTGGCGAGCAAGCCCGCATTGGCCATGCCTGAGCCCATAAACGAACTGAAAATCTCGATCATGCCCAGTACGGTGCCGAGCAGACCAAGCAGCGGCGCGATACCGGCAATAGTGCCCAGAGCATTGAGGTAGCGTTCCAGATCATGAATAACGCGTCCGGCCGCCTCTTGAATGCACTCCTTCATAATCTCGCGACCATGCTTGGAGTTGGCCAAGCCGGCAGCGAGAATCTCCCCCAGCGGCGAGCTGGCACGGAGTTCCTTGAGCTTCTGGTTATTGAGCTTTTTGTCTTTGATCCACTTCCACACCTGCCCGAGCAGATTCGGCGGTGTTACGCGGCTTGGCCGCAGGGTCCACAAACGCTCGGCGATGATGCCGGCAGCAGCGATAGAACACAGAATGATCGGCAGCATAATCCAGCCGCCAGCTTTGACCAGTTCCCACACGGTGGCAGATCCCCCTCACAAAAGTGGCGTCACTCTAGCATAGGGTGACGGTGCCGCCGACCGCTGCCGTTCTCATTTTTCCCGCCAAAAGCGCGCTTGATCACGCAAACTCTGTGCAGGCTCAAATGCGCCCAGATGGATACGCACCGCACCATGCTGGGCGGTATCCAGCACCTGAGCATCAAGCGCCCTATAACGGGCAAGCACCTCAGGATGCGGGTGGCCAAAGGCGTTGTGCGCACCACGGGAGACCAGCACCGCACGTGGCCTGACCCGCGCCAACAGGTCAGCCGAGGATGAACTGCGGCTGCCATGATGAGGCGCAAACAACCACTGCGCTGACATGGGCAAACCGCTGCCTAACAACGCGCGCTCGGCATGGTTGTCGATGTCACCGGTCAACCACAAACGCTCACCGTTAGCTTCGATCAACAGCACGCAGGACGCCTGATTACCATCGCGGGCCTGCGCCCAATGCCAGGTCTGAAAGCTAACGCCATCCCACTGCCAATGCTGACCACTGACGCACGCCTCGGCCCGCAGATTGGCTGCTAACTGGCCAGGCTCACCACTGCGCACATGACTGACCGGCAACCCGCGCACAATTGCCTCAGCCCCTCCGGCGTGATCGTTGTCCGCATGGCTGAGCAACAACAGATCCAGCCCTCGCGCATCCAGCGCCCGCAGTGAAGGCAGCACCACCCGCTCCCCGGTATCGAACTCGCCAAACCGTGGGCCGGCGTCATACAAGAGGTTATGTTTATGGGTGCGCACCAGCACCGACAGCCCCTGCCCCACATCAAGCATCCAAACCTCAGCCTGGCCCGGTGCTGGACGCTGCTGTGGGCTGAACACTAAGGGCAACAGCATCAGAACACCCAGACTGCGCATTGGCAGCGCCGCAGGCAGCAATAGGAGCAACGCCCCCAGCGCGATCAACAACCAAACCCCAACGGACAGATCGCTGGGCAACCAGGCAGGCAGCCACTGCGCAACACGTACGAGCAGTAAAAACAGCAGATCAAGCACCCAGCCGGCGATGCCCCATAGAAACGCCCCGAGCCAGGGTACAGGCAACAGCAACGTGCCCAGCAGCGCCAGCGGCACCACCACTAAACCCACAACGGGCACTGCCACAAGATTGGCCAACGGCCCGCTGCTGCTTACCGGTAAGCCAAGCGCCAAAAGCAAGGGCAGCAAACCAACCGCCATCGCCCATTGTGCGCGCAGCAATGAACGCCACCAGGACCAGGCACCCAGACGGCCGCTGAAAATCAGGATCAGCAACATCACCGCAGCAAACGACAGCCAAAACCCAGGCTGCAAACTGGCCAGTGGCTCTGCCAACAGCACAACCACAAGAGCGACGAGCACAGGCAACCACAGACCAAGCTGACGAAAGCGCCAGCGCCATAACAGCACCAGACCGACCATCACACAGGCGCGTTGCACCGGCACATCCATACCGGCTAACCCGCCGTAGGCAAGCGCCCCACTGAATGCCAACAAACAGGCGCAAGGCAGCCACGGAAATGCGCGAGGCCACCAGCCCAAGCGCGCCAGCCCTGCAATCAAACCATACAAGAGCGTCGCCAATAGCCCGATATGCTGACCCGAAATCACCATCAGGTGCACCGTGCCGGTATTTTGCAGTACCTGCCAATCGGCGCTCGACAACCCCGACTCATCGCCCAACACCAAAGCCGTCAAACCACCTTCGCGACCATGCGCAGGTGTGACCAGCAACTGCTGCCTTAAACGATCACGCCAAGCCCCTACACCACTGGCAGGCGACAGCAACTGCCCACTTTTCACCGAACCAGTGGCACCGATGCGCTGCGCCAGCAGCCAAGCCTCGTAATCAAATGCCTGCGGGTTGACCAAGCCATGCGCTCGCTTAAGCTTGACCGCCAAACGCCAGTGTTCTCCGGCGTGAATGGCGGGGCCGCCGTACCAAGCCAGACGTAGTCGCTGTGGCAACTCGGCACGGCGTGAAATCGCCTGTTCAAGCTCAAAACGCACCACGCCTTGGCTGACTTGCGGCAACCCCACCACTCGCCCCTGCAACCAGAGCGTGCGACCGTTCAGCTCAGGGGCCAGTCGATCGTCCAGCGCTGTTTGAGCGGAAAAACAGGCCCAGGTGAAACCAAACAGAAACAAGGCAATGGGATAACTGCGCCAGGGCAACAAGAGAATGCCGCCGACTAGCATAAGCAACAAAGCCCAAGGCGGGGGCAAGCTCGGGAGGAAACGTAGCAGCAACATCCCGGCCACCAACGCCAACAGTGCAGTTCGCATGGACTCGCTCCTTGAGTCAGATAGCCTTTTGCTAAAGCCTTACGCTGTACTTATCTGCTGTCACAAAGTGTGAAAGCAGCTGGTCAGCGATGGGTGCATAATGTCGGCGCTTTTACCTGCCAGAGAGTCTTCATGCCGCGTCGTTTATTCAAGCGCTACATGCCTCACCCAGACCGTATCAAGGACAACAAGTCCCTGCGTTTTCTGGGCAGCCTCATTCATGACCCCAACCTCTGGCATCTGAACCGACACTCGGTATCGCGCGCCATGGCCATCGGCCTGTTTTGGGCAATGATTCCAATGCCCATGCAAATGTTAGCCGCTGCCGCTATTGCCGTCCCGGCACGTGCCAATCTGCCGATTTCTATAGGTCTGGTTTGGCTTACAAACCCGATCACCATGCCTCCGGTTTTTTACTGCAGTTACACGTTCGGCGCCTGGTTAATGAATACACCAAGCCTGCAAATGCCCGATCACATAACCTTAGGCTGGGTGGGGCATGTATTACAGACTCACTGGCAACCGCTCTACCTTGGGTCGCTGGTGCTCGGCCTCTTGCTGGCCGCGATTGGCTACTTCGGCGTGAATGCTTATTGGCGCTGGTGGGTGGGTCACAATTGGCGCAAGCGCCAGGAGAAACGCCGTCTCCAGCCGTAATAAAAAAGCCGTCAAATAATGACGGCTTTTTTATGTTCGACAGGTTAGTACTGCCTTTAGCCCACCTCGAATGCGGCCTACTACTCGTAGCGCAGGGCATCCGCTGGCTGAATGCGAGCCGCGCGCCAGGACGGATAAACCGTCGCAAGAAAGCTCAGGGTAAAAGCCGCACCGCAGATCAGCACAACATCAGAGAGCAACAGCTCTGAAGGTAGATTGCTGATGAAATACACATCAGAGCTCATCACTTGCTGACCGCTCAAGCGCTCGATCCAGCCCACCAACTGACTGACATTCAGTGCTGCAAAAATGCCAAGCACCGCACCAACCAGCGTACCGATCACACCGATCACAGTACCTTGCACCATGAAGATGCCCATGATTTGGCCCGGCGTTGCGCCTAGGGTGCGTAGAATCGCAATGTCCGCCCCCTTGTCTGCCACCACCATAATCAGTGTGGCGATGATGTTAAACGCGGCGACCGCAACGATCAGCAGCAGCAGCAGACCGATCATGGTTTTTTCCATTTTCATCGCGCTAAACAGGCTGCCCTGGGTCAATGTCCAGTCACTGCTGACATAGCCCTGCCCCAGCTCGCGGACCACCTGTGCCGCCACCTGCGGTGCTTGATACAAATCCTTTAGCTTTAACCGCACGCTTTGCACCTGGCCGGGTTGCATGCGTTGGATATATGCGGCATCAGCCACGTGAATCAAGGCTAGCGAACTGTCCAGTTCTGCACCGACCTTGAAGATGCCGACCACATTGAGCCGCTGCATACGCGGGCTAATGCCACCCGGCACACTGCTCAACTCAGGCACGATTAGCGCCAATTTGTCGCCTACGCCCAGCTGAAAACGGCGCGCGGTGATTTCACCAATCACCACACCAAAGTCACCTTCACGCAGGTCACTCAAACGGCCTTTCTGCATGTGCTGATCGATGATTGAGACCTGCGGTTCGAGCGCAGGATCCACACCGTGCAATTGCACAGGCTGCATCGCCCCGCGCACAGACAACATGCCTTCTAGTTCGGCAAACGGCACTGCAGCAACCACTTCAGGATGCTGCCGCGCGGCATCGGCCACCACCTGCCAATCATTCAGCGGCTGAGCGCCGGCGATGCTCGCGTGCGGCACCATGCCGAGGATGCGGGTGCTCATTTCCTTCTGGAAACCATTCATCACCGACAGCACCACAATCATCGCCAGCACACCGAGGGCCAGGCCGATCATCGAAGTCATCGAGATAAAGGAAATAAAGTGGTTGCGCCGTTTGGCCCCGGTATAGCGAATACCGATAAAGATACTCAACGGACGAAACATCAGGCTGCCACCAACTTACCGCCTTCCAGGCGCAGAATGCGATCCATTTGCTGCGCCAGATCCATGTCGTGGGTCACCACCAGAAAGGCGGTCTGCGAGGAACGGCTGAGTTCCTTCATCAGATCTTGAATACCTTGTGCCGTGTGCTGATCAAGGTTACCCGTGGGCTCATCGAGCAGCACCAGGCCTGGCTGATTGACCAACGCCCGAGCAATCGCTACACGCTGGCGTTCCCCCCCGGACAGTTCCGCCGGTTTGTGCGCCAAACGATGCCCAAGCCCCACGCGCTCCAGCAGCGCCGTCGCGCGCTGACGTGCTTCTTTGATGGCCGTTCGACCAATCAACAAAGGCATACAGACGTTTTCCAGCGCGGTGAATTCCGGCAGCAAGTGGTGGAACTGATAAACGAACCCCAGTGCGCGATTACGCAGTAGGCCACGCTGTTTTTCATTCAGCGCCGACAACTCCTCGCCAGCCAGCCAGACGCTGCCAGTGCTTGGTGTATCCAAACCACCGAGCATATTGAGCAAGGTGCTCTTGCCCGATCCGGAACTGCCAACAATGGCCACGCGCTCGCCGGGATGCAACTCAAGCTGCAAATCCTGCAAAACGACCACTGATTGCGGGCCCTCGTCGTAACTTTTACCCAGGTTGCGGCAACTCAACACGGCACGATCTTGCATAGCCTGATTACTCAACTTACTCATAACGAAGCGCCTCAGCAGGCTGGGTTCGCGCAGCGCGCCAAGCGGGATAGAGGGTGGCAAAGAAACTTAGAATCAACGCCGCTGCGCATACCATGACCACATCAGCGAGCATGAGCTGCGACGGCAGATAATCAATGAAATACACATCAGCGTTAAGAAACTGAATACCCAGTAAACGCTCAAGGCCAGCAATGGCGCGGCTGATGTTCAGGGCCGCAAGGCAACCTAATACCGCACCAATGGCGGTGCCCAGCACCCCGATCACCGTACCCTGCACCATGAAAATCGCCATGATTTGGCCCGGTGTTGCACCCAACGTACGCAGAATGGCGATATCACCTTTCTTGTCAGTCACCACCATCACCAGGGTGGAGATGATGTTGAAAGCAGCGACGGCGACGATCAGCAGCAGCAAAAGACCAATCATGGCTTTTTCCATGCGGATGGCCTGGTACAGGTTGCCGTGGGTACGGGTCCAGTCGCGGGCATAGTAATCGCCCTCACCCAATGTTTGCGCCAGCGCCCAAGCGGTGCGCGGGGCTTCGAACAGATCAGCGAATTTCAGACGGATGCCCTGCACTTGATCCACGTTCCAACGTTGCAAGCGCGCCAGATCCTGCACATGGGTCATCACCAGATGCCCATCAATCTCACCCGCCCCAACATGGAAAATACCCACCACAGTGAATCGCTTAATACGCGGAAACATACCCGCTGGCGTCACGGTGACTTCCGGGGCAACAAAGGTCACTTTATCGCCCATGCCGACACCCAGCTTGGCGGCGGCCTTGTCGCCCAGCACCATGCCAAACTCGCCGGGCTGCAAGGCTTGGAGGCGGCCTTGCTGGAAGAAATTATCAATGATCGACACCTTGGCTTCTTCAAGCGGATCGACCGCATTGATCAGCACTTTTTGCACCTTGCCGTCATTGGTCAGCAAGCCTTGCATTTGACTGAACGGCGCCACCGCCAGCACCCGCGGATTGCTTTGCGCCTGATTTGCCAGGCTGCGCCAATCTTTAATCGGCGTGGCACTTTCAACCGTGGCGTGCGGCACCATACCCAGCACACGCGTGCGCATCTCATGGTCGAAACCATTCATCACCGACAACACCAGAATCATCACGAGCACGCCAAGTGCCAGCCCGATCATGGAGGTCAGGGATATAAAGGAAACGAAGTGGTTACGGCGTTTGGCCCGCGTGTAACGCGTGCCGATAAAAACGAACAGAGGTCTGAACATGTCGGGGGCTGATTCGAGGGAAAAGGAAACGTCCTTGTGGCGGGGCTTGGCCTGCAGCCTTACACTCTGACCACTACTGCTGCCATGGGTTCGCCATGCCGACTCAAGATGAAGATGATCGCCGCGAATACTATCGTATAGACGATACGATCGCACTGGAATTCACCCTGCTTTCGGGCGCTGAAGCCCTCGCCAGTGACGAGCTTCACGACGGCTCGCCGTTGTTCAATTTACTCAGCGACCTGCACCTGATGGACTTTGAGTCGCAGCATCTGCTGCGCCACATTAGCGAACGCGACCGCACTCTGGCCAATTACCTCAAGGTGATTAACAAGCGCATTGATTTGCTGGGACAGGCGGTTGCACAAAGCCTACTGCGTGACATCGGTGCACCACGTAAAGTCAGCTTGTCTGAAGGCGGCCTTAGCTTCAACAATGCCCAGCCGATTGCTGCGGGCGCTCACATTGCGCTTAAAATGGTGCTTATGCCGCAGGCGCTCGGCCTGCTGCTGCGTGCCAAAGTCGCACATTGCAGGCCCTTGCCATCCCAGCAGTTTGAGATCGGCGCCGAGTTTGAAACACTCACCGACACTCAACGCCAGCTTATCGCCCGGCACATCCTGCAGCGCCAGGCGCTAGAACGGCGCATAGCCCGCGAACAACCTTTACAACCCTGACCTCGAGCCTGCATGCCACGTCTGATCCTGCTTTTAGCCCTACTGCTACCGCCGGCTTGCTTTGCCGAAACCTTGCTCATTCCGATTGGTCAGCAAGGCGCAGGCAGTTTAAGCCTGCCGCAGTTCGGTGAATCACAACGATCTGTACTGGAGCGCTTTGGCCTGGCTGACGAAGAACACCCCAGCATCGGCAATCCGCCAATCACACGCTGGGACTACCGTGAGTTCACGGTCTATTTTGAACACAAACACGTGATCAACAGCGTGCGTCATCATCAGCCCGGCGCAGTCAAGATCGACAAGGAGTAACCGTGACAGTTATCTACGGACACCGTGGGGCCAAAGGCGAAGCACCTGAGAACACCTTGGCCAGCTTCCAACAATGCCTTGCACATGGCGTACGCCGCTGCGAGCTGGACTTACACCTGTCTCGCGACGGCGAACTGATGGTGATTCACGACCCAACCCTCAAGCGCACCACAGGACGTCGCGGAAAAGTCGTCGAGCACGACGCCGCTGAACTGGTGACCTACGACGCGCGTAAAGGCGGGCCTGGTGCCGTCTCACCCTGCACGATTCCGCGCTTGGAAGAGCTGTTTGCGCAATGCGATTTTGAGCACTGGCAGCTTGAAGTGAAAAGCGCCTCCAAGGTGCGCTCGGCGCGCATGGTCAAGGCCATAGCCGAATTGGCTGAGCGCTATAACCTGATAGATAAAGTCACCGTCACCTCCAGCTCTCGCGAAGTGCTCAGTGCCCTACAACAACACGCCCCGCACCTGCAACGCGGCCTAGTGGCTGAATACGCCTGGCTCGACCCACTGAAAGTGGCTCAGCATTACGGCTGCCATCTGCTGGCGTTGAACTGGACGCTTTGCACACCGGAGCGTTTACTCAAAGCACAGAAAGCCGGCTTGCATGTCTCTGTCTGGACAGTCAACGAGCCGGCACTGATGCGCCGCCTGGCTGATTTTGGCGTAGACAGCATCATCACCGACTTCCCTGGCCTTGCGGTCAACACGCTACTGAAAACTGCCTGAAGCAAATCGAAGACGAAAAAAACCGGCCACTCGTGCCGGTTTTTCTTTAAGCCTGGTCAGAAACTTTCGCGATTAGGCCAGCGCCAGTCGCAGGAGTCGCTGAGCGGGTTCTCCCCGGCCGGCTCAGGCCACCGGCCGGAGCCCCTCAAAAAAGCCGGTTTAAGCCATCGAACGCGGCAACGCGATAGGCTTCCGCCATGGTCGGATAGTTAAAGGTAGTGTTCACGAAGTACTTAATGCTGTTGGCTTCGCCCTTCTGACTCATGATCGCCTGCCCGATGTGCACAATCTCTGACGCCTGATAACCAAAGCAGTGAACGCCCAACACTTCCAACGTCTCGCGGTGAAACAACAACTTCAGCATACCCACCGGCTCATGGGAAATCTGTGCGCGCGCCATGCCCTTGAAGAACGCCTTACCTACTTCGTAGGGGATCTTAGCCTGGGTCAGTTCGCGCTCAGTTTTACCAATCGAGCTGATCTCGGGAATGGTGTAAATACCGGTAGGCACGTCATCAACAAAACGCCAGCTTCCATTATCGACAATGCTTCCGGCTGCTGAGCGACCCTGGTCAGACGCAGCACTGGCAAGGCTCGGCCAGCCAATTACATCGCCTGCCGCATAGACGTTCGCCACCGGTGTGCGGTAATTCTGGTCAACGTCAATTTGACCGCGAGAATTGACCTTGATGCCAATATTCTCAAGCCCAAGCTGATCGGTATTACCCGTCCGGCCGTTACACCACAAAAACGCATCCGCTTTAATCTTCTTGCCAGACTTCAGGTGCAGGACAACGCCGTTTTCCACCCCTTCAACACGCTCATACTCTTCGTTGTGACGAATCAGTACGTTGTTGTTACGCAAGTGGTAGCTCAGCGCATCGGAAATCTCAGCATCGAGAAAGCTGAGTAACTGGTCACGGTTATCGATCAAATCGACCAGAACACCCAAACCGCTGAAGATCGAGGCATATTCCGAACCGATCACGCCAGCGCCATAAATGATGATCCGGCGCGGTGTGTGTGTGAGGCTCAGGATAGTGTCGCTGTCGTATACACGCGGGTGATGAAAGTCCACATCGACCGGGCGGTAAGGACGCGAACCCGTGGCAATAACGATTTGCTTAGCCACCAGTTTTTCGACCACGCCATTGGCGCAGACCACTTCAATGGTGTGCTCATCGGCAAAACTGCCGGTGCCAAAAAATACATCAATGCGGTTGCGTGCGTAGTAACCGGTGCGTGACGAAACCTGCTTGGCGATTACCCGCTCAGCGCTTTTAAGCACATCGGGGAAGGAGAACCAGCGCGGCTCACCGATCTGGCGAAACATCGGATTGGTGTTGAACTGCATGATCTGCCGCACTGAATGACGCAGTGCCTTAGAGGGGATAGTCCCCAAGTGCGTACAGTTGCCACCCACTTCTCGGCGACTGTCCACCACGGCCACCTTACGTCCGGCCTTGGCCGCGTTCATTGCCGCGCCTTCACCCGCAGGGCCCGAACCCAGCACCACTACGTCGTAATTGTAGACCGCCATGTTTACTCCTTCAGAACAGGCCGAAGTGCTTATGCTGCACTTGCGGCTGAAACAGGCGCACACGCCTGGCAAGCAAAATTTAATTAATGGCAGCCTACCTGAATTCATAGAATAAGTGCAACGCTTGAAACGATAGGCAGAGGGCCAGCCACCGGTAGAATCCAGGCTCTCACACCAAAGGATTCAAGCGCA
>LNDO01000047.1 GCA_001465025.1 Pseudomonas sp. Ga0074129 | reverse complement strand
TTAAGTGACTGCTCAGTCAAACAAGCGTTTGGCTTGCTAATTGCTCTTAACAACCCATTCTTGGTTCGGTCGGGAGCGACAAACACGCCGAAACCTGCGAGCCAGAGTGCCTGAGGGCTGCAAATCACACTTTAGAGGGATCATGCAGCAGTACCCGCTGGCTATAGTCCGCACCATCCATAACAAAAAACACATGGAGTAGCGTCGATGACAAAAACTAAACAAATCTGGCGCCTGGCAAAACTGCCACTGGCCGTCAGCCTCGCATCCACCCTCGCCGCACCTGCATTCGGCGTTACTTTTAATATCGGTGAGATCGAAGGTCAGTTCGATTCTTCGATGTCCGTTGGCTCAAGCTGGTCAGTGAAGGGTGCTGATAAAGACCTGTATGGTAAGAACAACGGTGGTGATGGCCTGTCGCAAACTTCTGATGACGGTCGCCTGAATTTCGAAAAGGGTGAGACGTTCTCGAAAATATTCAAAGGTATTCATGACCTTGAATTGAAATATGGGGATACCGGCGTCTTCCTTCGTGGTAAGTACTGGTATGACTTTGAACTTAAAGACGAAGGTCGCGAGTTTAAAGACGTAAGTGATAGCAACCGTAAAGAAGGCGCGCAATCTTCAGGTGCTCAACTTCTCGATGCGTTTGTTTATCACAATTATGCCATTGGCGAGCAGCCTGGCTCTGTCCGCTTAGGCAAGCAAGTTGTTAGCTGGGGTGAAAGCACCTTTATTCGTAACAGCATCAACGAAATTAACCCGGTCGATGTGTCTGCATTCCGTCGTCCCGGTGCTGAGATCAAAGAGGGCTTGATCCCAGTCAACATGTTCTATGTGGCGCAGAGCCTGACTGAGAATCTCTCTGCTGAAGCTTTTTATCAGCTTGATTGGGAACAGACAGTTGTCGATAACTGCGGCACCTTCTTTTCGCAGGCCGATATCGTAGCGGATGGTTGTGCGAACAATCTGAACGTACTTAGTGCTACGCCGGCTCAAATAGCTGGCGTTAATGGGCTCATTACGGGTGCTGGGCCTTTAGCTCCTTTTGGTGTTAACGCCATTTCTGGGACGAGCGAGGGGGTAATTGTTCCTCGTGGCGCAGACCGTGATGCTCGTGACGGTGGTCAGTGGGGGTTAGCCTTCCGTTACATGTTTGAGCCGCTAGACACCGAGTTTGGTGCCTATTTCATGAACTACCACAGTCGCGCTCCATTTTTTAGTGCAACTGCCGCAGGTCAAAACGTTTACAGTGCAGCCGCTACTGCAAGTGCTGGTGCCCGTGCTGCTGCTGCCTTTGCAGCTGCCAATCCAGGTAATGCTGCTGCTGCTGCTGCTGCCCGTGCTGCTGCTGCTGCTGCTACTAGTCCGCTGTATGTTGCAGGCAATTCCGAATACTTTATGGAATATCCTGAAGATATCCGACTGTACGGCCTGAGCTTCTCAACCACTCTCCCTACTGGTACTTCTTGGGCGGGTGATTTGAGCTACCGTCCAAATGCGCCGGTCCAAATCAACTCGACTGATGTTCTTTATGGTGGTGTGAAGTTGTTGGGCGGGGCTTTTGCTAATGCATCCCTTCTAAATGGTACAGCTGGTAATGATCTGCATGGTTATAACCGTAAAGAGATCACCCAATTCCAGACTACATTCACCCACTTCTTTGACCAGGTCATGGGCGCACACCGCCTCACACTGGTCGGTGAAGTTGGTGTGGTTCATGTAGGTGGATTGGAAAGTACTGATGAAGTTCGTTATGGCCGTGATCCTGTATTTGGTCCAGGCCCACTGCCGCCTACGGTAGTAGCTGTTGGTCCTAGCGGCCCTGTCTTTAGGGAAACCTGCTCCCAGATCCTTAACGGTAACTCTGGTAAGAACGTAAGCCGCTATTGCGAAGATGATGGTTTCGTGACCTCCACCTCTTGGGGCTACCGTGCTCGTGCTATCTGGGACTACCCGGACGTATTCGCCGGCGTAAACCTGCGCCCAAGTGTTGCCTGGTCGCATGACGTTGACGGTTATGGCCCGAACGGCTTGTTCACTGAGGGTGCTAAGGCTGTGAGCCTGGGTCTGGATGCGGACTACCAAAACACCTACACCGCCAGCCTGTCTTACACCGACTTTTTTGACGGTAAATACAACACTTCCACTGACCGTGACTTCGTTGCGCTCAGCTTTGGCGTGAACTTCTAAGTAAGCGGACGAGATTTTGAGGACGACTATGACTATGAAAACAACAAAAAGTCTGCTGCAAACCGGTGCGCTGGCCCTCTCGCTGCTGGCCAGTAGTGTGATGGCAGCCGTATCGCCGGATGAAGCGGCCAAGCTCGGTACTACCCTGACGCCAGTGGGTGCTGAGATGGCGGGTAACGCCGATGGTTCGATCCCGGCCTGGACCGGTGGTCTGCCTAAAAATGCCGGTGCTGTAGACGCGGCTGGCTTCCTGGCCGATCCATTCCCAAGCGAGCAGCCGCTGTTCGTTATCACCGCGCAGAACGCAGAGCAGTACAAAGACAAGCTGACCCCAGGTCAGTTGGCGATGTTCAAGCGTTACCCAGAAACTTACAAAATGCCGGTGTTCACCACACACCGTTCGGCCTCCATGCCGGATTTCATTTTGGAAGCTTCCAAGCGTAATGCGCTGAACACCAAGATGGTCGAGGGCGGTAACGGTCTGGAGAACTTCGAGCAGGCTAACCCCTTCCCGATTCCGAAGGACGGTCTGGAAGCGATCTGGAACCACATCACCCGTTATCGCGGTGGCAGCGTGAAGCGTCTGGTTACCCAGGCAACTCCGCAGGCCAATGGTTCTTACAGCCTGGTTTACTTCCAGGATGAGTTCACCTTCCGTGGTGCGCTGAAAGATGCTGATGCCAGCAAGCCAAGCAACGTGCTGTTCTACTTCAAGCAGCGTGTAACTGCTCCGTCGCGTCTGGCCGGTAACGTCCTGCTGGTGCACGAAACCCTGAACCAGGTAAAAGAGCCACGTCTGGCGTGGCTGTACAACGCCGGTCAGCGTCGTGTGCGCCGTGCTCCGCAGGTGTCGTATGACGGCCCAGGTACTGCAGCTGATGGTCTGCGTACTTCAGACAACTTCGACATGTTCAACGGTGCTCCAGACCGTTATGAGTGGAAACTCAACGGTAAGAAGGAAATCTACATTCCTTACAACAGCTACCGTTTGGACTCGCCGAAGCTGAAGTATGACGAGATCATCAAAGCTGGCCACATCAACCAGGACCTGACCCGTTACGAGCTGCATCGTGTATGGCACGTAACTGCAACCCTGAAAGCTGGCGAGCGTCACATCTATGCCAAGCGTGACTTCTTCCTTGACGAAGACACTTGGCAAGCAGCCCAAATCGACCATTACGACGGTCGCGGTACCCTGTGGCGTGTAGCTGAGGCTCATGCTCAGTACTACTACGACAAGCAAGTACCGTGGTACAGCGTAGAGACTTTGTATGACCTGCTGTCCGGTCGTTACTTGGCTCTGGGTATGAAGAACGAAGAGAAAAGTGCTTACGAGTTCGACTACCCTGCTAAGGAAAGTGATTACACCCCAGCGGCCCTGCGCCAGGCGGGCGTTCGCTAAACCTGCTTGATGTTGCATAAAGAACCGGCCTGTAAAGGCCGGTTTTTTTATGGCTGTGTTTTGTTGAAAAAAGCGTCACGCAATTACTGCGGGTTATTTGCCAAGCGATCTCAGGGCTTCAAAAGCCAGGCTTAAGGCGCTAGGCTGCGCAAGTAGGTAGTGCCAATGACGGGTAACTACATGAAACGGGCTAATGACTGATTTGTCTCCAATACCTGTTTTAGATTCGGCGGCCAACGCGCTAGGCGGGCACTTTTTCAGGCCGCCGCTGCCCGCCAGTTACATTCCGCGCCCGCGCTTGTGTGAGCGCCTGCTGGAGGGCTTGACCGGGCGTCTGCTGCTGGTCAGTGCACCGGCGGGCTTCGGTAAAAGCTCGCTGGCCATCGAGTTTTGCGAGCATCTCCCGGCCCACTGGCAGAGCTTGTGGCTTGGCCTGAGTGCTCGCGACAGCGATCCTGGGCGGTTTCTTGAACGTTTGCTTGCCGGGCTGCAGCAGTTCTACCCTGGCGTTGGGCAAGACGCCCTCGGGTTACTGCGCTTACGCCAGCGCCATCAGCCGTTTGCTTTCGAAGAGTGGCTCGACACGTTGCTAGATGAACTGGCCACGCGCCTGGATCCGCGCCAGCCGTTACTGCTGGTGATAGATGATTACCACTTGGCGCAAGGAGCGGTGCTCGACCGCTGTTTACAATTTCTCCTTAACCATTTGCCGCCCGGACTGCTGATGCTGGTGACCAGTCGCCAGCGCCCGGATTGGCACTTGGCGCGTTTGCGTTTGTCGCGTCAACTGCTCGAGTTGCATGAGCATGATTTGCGCCTGACCGATGCGGAAAGCGCGGCGCTGCTTAACCTGCAAGGGGCCGAGTTGTCAGCCGATGAGCAATCTGTGTTGCTGCTGCGCAGTGAAGGCTGGGTGGCCGGTTTACGCTTGTGGTCGCTGGCCGCGCGCGAGGCGCAAGATGCCAGTGCCTTAAGCAGCATTGCTCAGGGGGCCAATGGCCTGATCCACGACTATTTGCTTGAAGAGGTTATCGAGCGCCAGCCCGCCGACGTTCAGGCATTTCTCTATGAAACCGCCAGCCAGGATCGCTTCTGCGCCGAGTTGTGCGATGCCCTGCGCGACGGCCATGACAGCGCGGCCATTCTGCGTCACTTGCAGGCCCATCAGGTCTTTCTTGTGCCGCTGGACGAGCAAGGTAAGTGGTTTCGTTATCACCACCTGTTTTCGGATTTATTGCGCAGTCGCCCGCAGCCAAGCACTGGGCTGCATTTGCGTGCGTGCCGCTGGTTTAGCAGCGCCGGGATGCTGGACGAGGCGATTGAGCAAGCCTTGCGCGCCGGTCAGCCGGATGTGGCCGCCAACTTGGTGCAGAACCTCTCGGAAGAGCAATTGCTGGCCGAGCAAAATGTGGCGACTCTGCTGCGCTGGAAAATGGACTTGCCCGACAGCCTGCTCACCAGCACGCCACGGCTGATCCTGCTCTACGGTTGGGCCTTGGCTTTGGCTTGCCAGTTGGATGCCGCCGAAGAGTTGCTGGCGCAGTTGCAACGGTTTCTACCGGCCAGCAGCCGCAGCGAGCAGGAAGGTTTGCTCGCGCAATGGCTGGCATTGAGTGGGGTGATTGCCCGTGGTCGTGGCGACAGCGTCAACGCTCAGGCGTATTGCACGGAGGCGCTCAGTTGTTTGCCGCTCGACCGCTACGGCCAGCGCTTGATGTGCCTGTCCAGCCTTGCCAACCTGGCCATCGCTTATGGTGATTTGTGGCGTGCGCGTGGTTTGAATCGCGAAGCCCTAGAGTTGGCCCAGCGCGTGGGTAACCCGCTGTTTGAAGCTTTAGCCCACTACGACCGTGCGCGGGTTTTGCAGGCGCGCGGTGAGGTGATGCGCGCGCTGGATGAGGTGCGCCAAGGTCAGCAACGGCTGGTGGGCCTCTCTTCACAGCGTCATTACGCCGCGCGCGGTCGCCTGACATTGTATGAAGGGTATCTGTTGAGTTTGCGTTTGCAGCCGGAGCAAGCCCGGCAGCGCCTGCACGCCGGTATTAATGAAGCGCGCGCCTGCCGTGATATCAGCGTGCTGATTGGTTACTGTGTGCTGGCCCACCTTGAGGGACGTGCCGGTAACTTGTCCGAAGCTTTTGCCTATTTGGCTGAGGCTGAGCGCTTGATGCACATTTGGGACATTCCGCCCATTTACTACCTGGCAATGATCACCCTGATCAAGTGCGAGTTGTGGCTGCGTCAGGGCCAGACGGAATTGGCCGGTGTCTGGCTTGATCGCTTGTTGCAAGCCTATGGCGGCGAACAGGCAGCGGCCGCGCCGGAATTTCATCCGCAGCTACCGCTGCATATTCAATTGCACCTGGCCACCCTTGAACGCATGCGTGGTGAGGATGAACTGGCCGAGCGCCGCCTGCGCGGGCTGAGCCAACTGGCACAAAACGCCGGTGGCCAGTTGTTGGGCGCTATTGCCCAAGTGCAGTTAACCGAACTCTTGCGCGACGCTGGGCGTGAGCGTGAAGCTCAGCAACAAATGTGCAGCGCCTTGCAAACGGCTGCCGGTGGCGGGTTGTTGCCGTTTCAGGGGTTACTGGTCAAACAACCTGAGTGGCTGCGCCAGCAATTGCTGCTGCAGGAGTCGAGCCCACTGATCGAGGCCTTGCAGCAACTGTTGCCGCAGGTTGAGCCGCTGCTGGTGCAGGACGACTACGCCAGCGTGGTTGATGCCCTGAGTGCGCGTGAGTTGGCGGTGTTACAGCTGATTGCTCAGGGGTGTTCCAATCAGGAAATCAGCGACAGCCTGTTTATCTCCCTGCACACGGTGAAGACCCACGCCCGCCACATCAATAGCAAACTGGGCGTGGAGCGCCGCACTCAAGCAGTGGCGCGGGCCAAGGGCTTAGGGCTGCTGCGCTGACTCCTGCGGCACGCTCAAGTCCAGGCTGGGTGTGGCCGCCTTGCGTGGTTGCGCCGCCGTAGCGGCCAGTTTGCCTTGTATATCCTCTTCAATACTGGTCAGCACCGGCAGCAACTCGGTCATGGTGATTTGCACATCACTGTTGGGATGCTGCTCAGCCAACTGGCTGATGCGCGCGAGCAGCAGCGCGCGCACATCGCCACTCAAATGCACAAAAAGTTCGGGCAACTGTTTACTCAGCTCGGCGCTGTAAAGCAGCAATTCGTCGCGACCAAATTGTTTGGTCAGCCCAAGGTAGTCGAGTGCGCTGGACGTCAGCATCGCAGCGGCGGCCTTGGTTTCATGCAGGCCTTGCAGGCGCACCGGGTTGCTTTGCTCAGCAGCGGAGAGTGTCATCCAAAACTCCGTGGTCAGGGTGAACAACACGGCCTGCTGGCGCATCGAGTAACTCATCAGCCCCAATGCCTCCGCGGCATAGGGCTGTTGCACCGCGCGAAAATCAAAGTACAGGCGCATCAGCTCTTTCAGGCGGAATAAAACCTCGCGGGCTTCGTTCTGCCGTAGCTCCAATGGCGAATAAATATTGAGCTGCGGGCGGAAGTTTTCCTCGCTGACCATGCGCTCATAGATCGGCCCGGTGAATTCGCCGCTGCGCCGGGGCAGGGCATTGAGCTGGGTGCTGTCGACCTTGCTCAACGCCTCCAGTAACTGCTGGTAATCGGTGCTGTTCCACGGCTTGTGAATGTCGGGGATTTTTTGCCCGAGGTAGAACAACTGCGCCGCTTGGACGGGGCTGAACAAAACCAGCAAAAGGATGGCCAGCGCAAGGATGTAGCGGGGTGTTAGCGTGTGCGGCACAAGAATAATCCTGCGGACAGAGCGTGGTCGGGGGCTTTGACGCTGTCGCGTATTGCCAATACCGCCAGCGTACTCAGCTACGCGCCGCGCGTCACCCGCGCCTTGGTTGGGACATGCACAGATGCAGCAGGCGTTAGCAGAGTTGGGAGCCGTTCGTGCGGTGTTTGAAGACCTCGGCGGCTACGGTGCCGTGGCTCAGCAGCAAGAGCAGGACGGTGAAGGGCCGCTGATTGGTCACCTGCAACGGACCAATATCCAGCTGGCGGCGATTGCCGTCTTTGCCCGCAAAGGCGTGGCCGAGACCACGGTCAATGACTTGCTGTTGGCGGCGAATGTCTCGCGGCGCACCTTCTACAAATACTTCGAAAACAAGATGCAGGTGCTCGAAGGCATCTACCAAACGGCCGTGGCCTTGCTGCTGACGCGCTTTCGTGAAATGCAGAGCATCGCCGGTAGCCCGCAAGCCTGGTTGCAGGCCATGGTCGGGCGCTACTTCGACTATCACTTAGCCGTTGGCCCGATCATCCGCTTGATGCAGGAAGAAGCCCTGCGCGGCGATTCACCGCTGGCGGCTCACCGGCAGCGGGCGCACAGCGAAATGGCGCGCCTGCTTGCTGAGCGTCTGCATGGCGACACCCCGGCTGCCGAGCCGTTGACCTATCGCGCACTCATCTGGGCCATGGAAGCAGCGTCACTCGAGTTGCTCGGTCGCGCCGCCCGCCGCGATGAAATCGAGCAAGCCAAACGCATTCTTAGTGATTTGTTGATCGCCTCGCTGTGCCCCTTGCCGCGCTCAACCTAGGTTAGGCGTCAGCCAGCGGTGAGCGTGGTTTGATACACGCTCATAACAACAATCAAGAGGTGCCTGCATGTCTGCTTCCAGTCTTCCGCTGATGCCGCCGCTGTCGGCCGGCTTTGCCCGTTTGGGCTTCGGTGCCTTGCCACTTGAGCAGCTCAAGGCACGTTACGGCAATGCGGCCAACGGTTCGCGCTATATCGAGCTTGATGGCTTCAATGTGCATTACCGTGACGAAGGCAGCCGCGACAAGCCCGTACTCGTGCTGATCCACGGCGTGGTGGCTTCACTGCACACCTGGGATGACTGGGTGCCCGCTTTTGCGGCGGATTACCGGGTTATTCGCTTCGACGTGCCGGGCTTTGGCCTCACCGGGCCGGCGCGCGATGGCGTCTATTCCGCCGAGCGCATGATCAAGGTCTTCGGCCTGCTGCTCGACTACCTAGGCGTTACTAAAGCCTCGCTTGTGGGCAACTCGCTGGGTGGTTACATCGCCTGGAATTTCGCGCTGGTGCAGCCGCAGCGCGTGCACAAACTGGTGCTGATCGACCCCGCCGGTTATCACATGCAACGCGTGCCGTGGATGATTGCCGCCGCCGCTTTGCCTGGCGCCACCGTCGCCATGCCGGTGTGGATGCCGCGCGCGCTGATCGCCCAAGGCATCAAAGAAGTGTACGGCGAGCCTGCGCGGATCAAAGCGGGTGTGGTGGATCGTTACAACGACCTCAGCCGTCGCCCCGGCAACCGCCGCGCGATGATGGATATCTTCCGCGTGTTGCTCAACGTCAACCGCACTGAGCTGCATACGATCGGCGAGCGCGTGGCGCAGATTCAAGCGCCGACCTTGTTGCTCTGGGGCGAACGCGACCGCTGGATTTCCCCCAAGCATGTGCCGCTGTGGCAGCGCGATTTACCCAGCATTCAGGTGAAAACCTACCCCGGCGTCGGCCACATCCCCATGGAAGAAATCCCCCAGCAAAGCGCTGCTGATACCCTGCGTTTTCTCCAGGCCTAACGTCGCCGCTAAAGCGCCTCCCACAGAATGGCGGCACAGCCGATGTGCTTGTGGGAGGGGCTTTAGCCGCGCCGCTTTCAACAGCCGAATGTCGCCGCTAAAGCGTCTGCCACGAGAGTGACTGCACCGCTACGTAGCCCGGATGAAATCCGGGACGGTCTACTGGAGCGGCGCAATGCCCCGGATGACATCCGGGCCACAGGATGGGCATAAAAAAGGGAGCCTGCTGGCTCCCTTTTTCGTTGCGCTGATCAGCCGTGTTAAGCCGCCTGGCTCTGCACCGGGGCATCAAACTCAGGGCGGGTTTGATAGAGCAGGTCAAGATTGTTGTGCTGCCAGGGATGGAAGTCGGCTTTGAAGAAATCCCGGTAGCTGCTAATCAGCGGGCGGAATACACCTTCCTTGCCCCACATCCACTGAATGCCGTCGCGCCATACGCGCCAGTTCCACAACAGGCCGTCGCGCTGCAGCATGTGGGCCAGGCCGCGTGTGGTGTCGAGCATAAAAAAGAAGGTGCCCATCACCATCGCCCGGCGCAGCAGTTTGCGGCTGCCGCACACCTGGTTGTACACATCAAACGCCACGGCCTTATGCTCAGTTTCTTCCAGCGCATGCCAGCGCCACAGGCGTTGCATCGTCGGGTGGGCACCGGCCAACTGTTGCGGATCTCTCAACAGACCGTCGGCCATGATCGCGGTGATGTGTTCCAGCGCCGCCGTAGCAGCCAGTTGTCGCTGCGGTGAGAACTTTTTCTGCGTGTAACGAATGCGTGCCTGCGCGCGTTTTTCGATACGGGTGATGTCGTAGCCCAAGTCTTTCAAGCGCTGGCTGTATTCCAGGTGTTCGCGGCTGTGATGGCCTTCCTGGCCGATAAAACCGCGAATCTGCTCCTTCAGCACCGGGTCTTCGATCTGATCGCGGAAGTGGCGCACCGAGTCGATAAAGAAGCGTTCGCCATCGGGAAACAACACCGACATGGCATCAAACAAATGGGTTTTGAACGCATCGCCGCTGTGCCAATGGCGTGGCAGCGGATTAGGGAAATCAAAATCCATATGCCGAGGGCGAATCTGCAAACCTTCCGGGGTGGTGCTGGCCATGATGACTCCCTGAGTCTGTGACTGAAGCGTGCCTCACTATGGAGGCGCTGCGCCTACCGGCAAAGGTTCACAACAGCCAAAATTGCAGTCATTTATGGCCATTGCGGTACGTCTGTACCAGTCGTCGGGCGCGGTTGTCGCCCGTCCTCGCACGCCCAACCTTCGGCTGTGGTGATCACTGTGACAAGTGCCGAGTATGAGTGCACATATATGCACCCGATTGGGTTGCAGGTTGGTACTTTCGTACCTGTCAGGCCTTGTCGCGTTTTGCCCAACAGGGGTATCGTCGCGGGCAGTGGTCATATCCGGCCAGATAATAAGAATGCTATGAAGCCATCACTAAATTTCTCTGCCGAGTTGGTGCCGGTGGCCTATGCCGCCGCTTTGCTCGATCTTGTCGAAGCGCTCGGCTTACCGCGCGCGCAACTGTTTGCCGAGGCGCGGGTGCGACCCGAAGTGCTCGGTAACCCGCAAGGGCGCTTGTCGTTTATCGATTTCACCCAACTCACCAGCAGCGCCCTGCGCCTGTGTGACGAGCCCGCTTTGGGCCTGCTGCTGGGGCAACGGCTGAATGTCTCAACCCACGGCATTTTGGGTTATGCGGTGCTGTCCAGTGCCAACCTGGGCAAGGCCATCCAATTCGCCCTCAAGTACTACCGCGTGCTGGGGTTAACCTTCGAGCTGGAATTGGTCGAGCAGGGCGAGCGCATTGAACTGCGCGCCAGCGAGACTATGCCGCTGGGCCCGCTCAGCCGCTTTGCTGCCGAAGGCTTGCTCACCAGCTTTTACACCATCGCCCGCTTTCTGGTGGGCGAGCGCTTGCAAGCGCTTGAAGTGGGCTTTTCTCATGCTGCGCCGCACTATGCCGAGCGCTATGAGCGTTTGTTCGGCGTGCCTGTGGCCTTCGAGCAACCCTATCACCGCATCAGCATGCCGATTAGTTACCTGGAGCGGCCCATGGCCTTGGCCAATCCGGCCACGGTGCAAATGTGCGAACAGCAATGTGAAGCGCTGCTGGCCAGCCTGGATGTGCAAGACGGCCTGCTGACCCGCGTGCGCCGCCTGCTACTAGCGCGCCCCGGCGATTTCCCCGACCTGGCCAGCGCCGCTGAAGCCCTGCACACCAGCGGCCGCAGCCTGCGCCGGCACCTCTCCAACATGGGCACCAGCTACCAGCAAGTGCTCGATGAAGTGCGCAAAAGCCTGGCCCTGCAATACCTCACCACCACCCACCTGCCGCTCTACGAAATCGCCTACCTGCTGGGCTTCAGCGACCCGTCGAATTTTCGCCGTGCGTTCAAAAAATGGACAGGTAAACTGCCCAGCGACTACCGCGTTGAGGAGTAACCATGAGTTCAGCCACACAACTTGCGCTAATCCGCGAAACCTTCCCCGTCGGGCCTTTGCAGTGCAACTGCACGATCATCGGCGACCCGCTGACTAAGAAGGCGATTGTGGTCGATCCGGGTGGCAATCCTGATCTGATCATGGCGCGTTTAGGGAAACTCTGAAAAAGACTTCCTGATTTTGGCAAAATACCCGGATTCCACCCGCTGAGTTTTCCGATGAAGCAGATGACCTTCGCCGACGCCG
>LNDO01000046.1 GCA_001465025.1 Pseudomonas sp. Ga0074129 | reverse complement strand
CTGCGCTTGAATCCTTTGGTGTGAGAGCCTGGATTCTACCGGTGGCTGGCCCTCTGCCTATCGTTTCAAGCGTTGCACTTATTCTATGAATTCAGGACCCTTAATTCGCACCCCATAGATCTCAAGTTATACGCAGCGATTTTGCCCTACCCTTTATAGGAGCCAACTTGCTGCGGTCCGACGTCTCGGCGATGCTCTTCCTAAGCCTTGATCGCCAGCAAGCTGGCTCCTACAGATGCCTCTTCCACCGCTGCATATCCGCTTGCCTGCAGTACAGCTGTCCCGTCCTGTACGCATCTACGCAGGCACCGTACAATGCGGGCCATTCAAAATCTCTTGCAACCGACAGAACAGCCAATTATGCGTACCAGCCAGTTCCTGCTCTCGACTCTTAAAGAAAACCCTTCCGACGCCGTGGTGATCAGCCATCAACTGATGCTGCGCGCGGGAATGATCCGCAAGCTGGCTTCCGGCCTTTACACCTGGCTGCCTATGGGCCTGCGCGTGCTGCGCAAGGTTGAAAAAGTCGTGCGCGAGGAAATGGACGCCGCTGGCGCACTCGAAGTGCTGATGCCAGGCATTCAGCCAGCCGAGCTGTGGCAGGAGTCCGGCCGCTGGGAGCAATACGGCCCTGAACTGCTGCGTATGAAGGATCGCCATGGCCGCGATTTTTGTGCAGGCCCAACCCACGAAGAAGTGATTACCGATCTGGCGCGCAACGAGCTGAACAGCTACAAGCAGCTGCCGATCAACCTCTACCAAATCCAGACCAAATTCCGTGACGAAATCCGGCCGCGCTTTGGCTTGATGCGCGGCCGCGAGTTCATCATGAAGGATGCTTACTCCTTTCATGCGGACCAAGCGTCCTTGCAACAAACCTACGACCGCATGCACCTGGCTTACTGCAACGTATTCACTCGCCTGGGCCTGAACTTCCGCCCGGTGCAAGCGGATACAGGGTCTATCGGCGGCACGGGTTCGCACGAGTTCCATGTATTGGCTGATTCCGGTGAAGACGACATCGCCTTCAGCAACGCCTCCGACTACGCCGCCAACATCGAGAAAGCTGAAGCTGTGCCGCGTGAAGCCGCCCGCGCAGCCGCCACCGAGGCCATGCGCCTAGTCGAAACACTGGACACCAAAACCATTGATGCGCTGGTGCAAGGCTTTGCCTTGGCCATTGAGAAAACCATCAAAACCTTGATTGTCCACGGAGCCAAAGAAGGCACGCTGGTGGCGCTGATTGTGCGCGGCGATCACGAACTGAACGAAATCAAGGCCGCCAACCTTGAAGAAGTCGCCAGCCCACTGGTGTTTGCATCGGAAGACGAAATCCGTGCGGCCGTCGGTGCCGGTCCTGGCTCGCTTGGCCCGGTCAACCTGCCAATCCCTTGCATCATCGATCGCTCGGTCGCCTTGATGAGCGACTTTGCTTCCGGCGCTAACATCGACGACAAACATTACTTTGGCGTTAACTGGGAGCGTGATCTGCCGCTGCCGAAAGTCTGCGATTTGCGCAATGTGATTGCCGGTGACCCGAGCCCAGACGGCAAAGGCACGCTTGAAATCAAACGCGGCATTGAGGTAGGGCATATCTTCCAACTCGGCACCAAATACAGCCAGGCGCTTAACTGCCAGGTACTGGGCGAGAACGGTAAGCCAGTTATCTTGACGATGGGCTGCTATGGCATTGGTGTGTCCCGTGTCGTTGCTGCCGCGATTGAGCAAAACAACGACGAGCGCGGCATTCTCTGGAACGACACCCTCGCCCCCTTCCAAATTGCCTTGGTGCCGCTGCGCTATGAGACCGAGCAGGTGCGTGAGGCCACCGACAAGCTGTATGCCGAACTGACCGCCGCTGGTTTTGAAGTGTTGCTGGATGACCGTGACAAGAAGACCAGCCCCGGCATCAAGTTCGCTGACATGGAGCTGATCGGCATCCCGCACCGTATCGTGGTAAGCGACCGCGGTCTGGCCGAAGGTAATCTGGAATACAAGAGCCGTCAGGAAACCGAAGCCCAGGCAGTGCCCGTCGCTGACATCCTGAGCTTTATCCAGGCCCGCATCAGCCGTTGATCTCAAGAGCCATCATGTTCAAGCGAAGCACCCTCAGCCTTATCGCCACCCTCACGGGTGGCATGTTGTTCCTCAGCGGTTGTGCCAACCAACTGCCGCAACGTAGCGAGCATGAAGAACGTATCGAGCGTAAATTGCTCGATCACAGCTTGCTGATTGAGGTGGGGGAACCGCGCGTGCTGGAGTTACCTCAGCGCCGCGTTCGCGTCTATGAACAAAAGACGTTCGAGGTCACCGCGTTCGATGTAACGCGCCGTTATGACCGTTACACGCCCTACCAGCCTTGGCGTGAGCTGTATGAAGTACCGCTGGGTGCGCTGGCGGTGGTTGGGGGTATCGGTGCTAACGCGTTGAACGTGGTGTTGCTTGGCAGTCTGCCGGATACGGCCACCAAGGACTGGATTAGCTATGGCTTTGCCGGCCTCAATCCAGCCATGAACGTTGAGTCCAATGGTCGCTCGCAGCAAAGTCTGGCCAACCTTGAAGAGCTCCGCCAGGATGCGCGCATGGAATATTCCAGCCTGCCTTGGGCCGAAAGGCCAGTGCAGGTTAGCTTTGGCAAAGAAAGCCACGAGCTACTGACCGACCGCAACGGCATCTTGCGCCTTAACCTGCTCGACAGCCCGTTTGCCGACAAGGACGTATCACGCATCAGCACGCTGCTGTTAACCGTAGAGGATGAACAAGGTTCGGCCCGTGCCGACGCCTCCTTGCTGGTCAGCCGCACCCTGCGCGGCAAGCTGCAGGAAGCCCACGACCTGATTTATAACGACCTTGAAAGTGATGACGTGGCCCAGTGGGTGCATCGGGTCAAACGTCTTTCCGAGCTAGGTCTTGAAGAAGAAGCCAGCGAGCTTGAGCAAAGCCTGATTGAGCTGACACGCAACGATCCAGAGCTGCAGAAAGCGTTTCTGCAAGCGCTGACCCAAGATGCCGGCAGGCTGGTTGCCGACCCTGGCAACGATTAACCGCGCCATGCTGCAAAGCGTGGCTGGTTTAGCGCTCTCACTGCTGATCAGCAGCGCAGTCGCTGCGCCGGTTCGTCAGGCGCCGGAACCCGAATTGCGACAGTTACTGCAGCACACTGTGGCGCAAGCCGACAGCTTCGACGATCGTTTTGATGCTGAGGTGTGGCTGCTAGATATGTCGACGCGCATGCGTCGTTTCATTCCCGATGCGCAAGAACGCCTGACCTTCTTGCGCTTGGTGCATCGCGAAGCCACACATGCTGGTTTACGTCCAGACTTGGTGATTGCGCTGATCCATGCCGAAAGCCATTTTAATCGCTTTGCCATTTCCTCAGTCGGGGCGCAGGGCATGATGCAGGTCATGCCATTCTGGAAGGCCGAGCTGGGTCGCCCGCAGGACAATCTCACCGATAACGCAACCAACCTGCGCTACGGCTGCACCATTCTCAGCTACTACCTGCGCAAGGAAAATGGCGATCTCAATCGCGCTCTAGCGCGCTACAACGGCAGCCTGGGCAAGCATGCTTACCCGGCCAAAGTGGTCGGCTTCTGGCATGATTTCTGGTACGTGAAGCCCTAATCTCGCCGGCTAACCTTCAGCTTTAAGCGCCGCTAACCGCGCCTTTAAACCCTCAGAGCTCTGCTCACCTAACAACCGCTCACGCATGCGCCCTTGAGGGTCAATCAGATAAGTAACCGGCAACACTTCATTGCGCGGCAGCTGGAAGCGCTCCGCCGGATCTTGCGCGAGCACAGTGAAGGTAATGCCCATTTCTTCTGTGGCCTGGCTAAGCTTTTCACCCTGCAGGGCATCGAAGTTGACGCCTAAGACCCAAACAGACTGATCTCGAAGCTCTACATCCAGCTCATTGAGCTCAGGAATTTCAGTGCGGCAAGGCGCGCACCATTGAGCCCAGTAATTAATCACTAACCACTGGCCTTCAAGGCGCTCAACCGCTACCTTTCGTCCATGCTGATCGACGCCAATGTCTTGCGCACAGCCGGCCAGGATCAAACCCAAGCCGAGTGCCGCGATACCACGAATGATCACCTGGAAACGCATGACCATGCATTTGCCTCCTGAATTCCTAGGGTTGATATGACATTAGATGCCTTGCGCCTGGAAGTGCCAGACATCCTTGACACCGACGTCGCATCACTGGCCGACCTCAATACACAGCTGGCCCAGGCACGCACACTGTCACCCGAAATGGCCTTGCAGCATGTACTCGCCCTGCTGTTTAAGCTAAACCGCAGCGCCATGACCTTACTCGAAAGGCAGCGCGCGCTGCAAAGCTTCAGCGATCAATACTGCCACTTCGGCAAGGCTTATCAGGGCGACACGCCCCCCAGCGCATTATTTGTACACCTGTGCAATGAGTTGGCGGTGGGCTTCAAACGCTTGTTGCTGCAAATTCTGCAAGGTCGCCAGCCATCCAGACCCCATCTGGCGTGGTGTTTGTACATGGCCCAGCATTTTTTAGCGCAAAGCCTGCTGCGTCACTATCAACTCTATCAAGAGCCGCCAGCCAGCCTGTGGCGCGACAGCCACCTGCTGTATTGGGTTGGCGAGCATCAAGATTGCCTGGATGAGCCCGTGGCGGCAGCGTTTTACCCGCAACCGGCCATTACCCTGCGCGGCCTGTACCAGCAGATGTTGCTGCTGGCTTTGAGCAACCCCTTTCACCTTGCCAGTGGCGAATGCGCGCTGTTATTTGGCGCACTCTCGCCGCTGGCCGGCCTGGCCCGTTTGCTGCCATGGGATGAAGACGAAGAGATTGAAGGCCCGATTGTCGACCTGAGCGAGCCGCAACCCTACCTCTCATTTGCCCAGCAGCCACAAGGCAACTCGGATTACTTGCGCCGTTTTGAGTTGGGTGCGCTGCTGGTGGCACTGCATGAACCGGCACCGTTGCAAAGCAGTGCCGAGCGCCACGTATTGGAGCGGGTGCAGCAGCATTGGCTTGGCCGCCAGCAACGACGCCATTCCAGAGCGGACCAAAGCAGCGCCTGTGAATTGGTGATCGGGCTGGTCAACATCCATGCGCAATTGCTTGAGCAACGTCCGCTGCGCAGCCCAGCAGTTACCCTTGATGCCAGCGCGGGCGGCGCGCGCTTACTGTGCAGCGCCGAGCAAGCTTCACAGCTGACGGTCGGCCAACTGGTGTTATTGACCCACAGTGATACCCCCACACTGGCTTTGGTGCGCTGGCGGCACCTTAACAATGAAGGCCTGCATCTAGGGCTGCGTTACCTCAAAGGCTTACCGCGCTCCGTTTGGCTGCGCAGAGCGCCTAGTGCACAAACCCATCCAGGCGTTCTGCAAAGCACGCCGGAGCCCGGCAATGGCTGGCACCATGGTTTGTGGCTGCCTAACGGACAGTTTGTTGAAGGGGAAAACATCTGGCTGCAATTGGCCAGTGCGCATAACCAGGCGATCCTGCCGCTGCCGAACGCCAATCTGGTGACGGCCTCGGTCACGCGCTTTCCGATGCAACTGGCCTAAACGCTGAAACTGCGAGAGCGGTCACGCGCAGTACCGGCCAAGTGCACAGTTTGTCGGGGTGGTCAGTTTTATAATTAATCACACTCACGCATGACGCGATTCGTTATTACCCGGACACTCCCATGAGTAATGCCCACGACACCTTGATTGGCAACGTACCCGCAACCATCATCAGCCTCGCCCGCTTTCAGGTCACCCCTTACGAAGGCCGCGTGGCCGAGTTCAATATTGCTACTTGGTTGCACCTGCCTGGTTTGGCCAACGTGGCGGTGTCTTTGCTCATCAGTTACCAGGACGGCGCAACCCGACGCGAGGTGGTAATTGACCATGGCAAGGTCAATACACACGGCAAGATTTTGCTGTCGAGCGTCGCACGCTTGCCGGTTAAGCAGAAAATCGAGCAGATGCAGGTGCGCTTGCGTTCGGCCACACCGGCTGGCGGTCTGCTGGTTGAAGAGTTGTTTGTTCAAGCGGTTGAATCGGCTCAACTCGACACGCGTCAGGCGCTGGCCTAACGCGTCGTCTTCAGCCCTTCCTGGCCACGCGTTTTGACCATCTAACGTGAGCGCATTTCACCGGCAGGCCCGTGATGGGCGACCTGCAGCGTGTCATCACCCGTCGTGCATTCCGCGAGCGGCTCAAGCGCCGCATCACACCCGACCAAGGATTGCGGCCATTGGCTAAAGGTGAGGCCTGTAATGCGATTGAGTCGCTCAAGCGCAGCACTAGGGTCACGCTGGTGCAGATAAATCACTTTGTTTGGGTTTACCGCCATAACGCCCTTGTACCTCGCGAAGCCATGCCCTGCTGGCAGACTGATTACGTCTGGCATGACATAGCCAGAAGTGTGCCAGCCGCCATTGAACCTTGCTTCGCCGCATCACAGCCTATGCGACGTTAAGTAGGCCGCATTAGCGCGCCGTAAACTGACGTTTTATGTCACTCGCCACCGAGTTAAGAGCTGTGTGGTTGCAGCCATTGCGCCAGGTCTGTCGTAAACAAGCCCACTTGCTCGTTGTGCAAACGCTGCAAACCCGCGCGCAACTGCGGATACCAGGGCTCATCAAGCTGCTCAGGCAAACTTTCTATTGCGGGCAATGGCCAGGGGCTGTGGCTGAGCAGTTGCTGCACCGAGTAATGGCTGAGATCGCGACTGAGCACCCAGCAACCAGCGCCTGTTGAGGCAACCAGATGCTGCTGCTCAAGAAAACTCAGTATTTCTTCCCACTCGTGCTCGGCCAATTGCCAGCCTTCGCGCTGCACATCACTCAAACGGATGCTCAGGCCCATCTGCTGGCGCTCATAAAAAACCCGCAACACCGCAAACACCACCAGCAAGCGGGGCAGCGCGCGTTTACGCCACTGCTGAGAAACGCCTAGGTTGCAGACCAATTGCGCGCCGAACAGCACAATCAACCACGACAGGTAAATCCACAGCAAAAACAGCGGCACGGTGGCAAACGCCCCGTAAATCAACTGATAACCGGGGAAGAGGCGCACATAGAGGCCAAACAACATCTTCGCCACTTCAAACAAGGTGGCTGCAAACAGACCGCCTAACCATGCATGACGCAGAGGCACCCGGGCATTGGGCACCGTTGCATACAACAGGGTAAACGCCGCCACGCTAAACAGCAGCGGCATGAACTTCAGCAACTCCTGCACCCCGAGCAACGCATCTGGCCCTGAAATCAACGACAACGAGGTGAAGTAGGTGCTGATGGCAAAGCCGCCGCCGAGCAACAACGGTCCAAGGCTGAGAATGGCCCAATACAGTAAAAAGCTCGAAACACCCCGGCGCGGCTGGCGCACACGCCAGATACCGTTGAAGGTTTTCTCGATGGTCACCAGCATCCAGAACGCCGTTGCCGCCAAAACCACCACGCCAACCCAGGTTAGTTGGCGAGCCTGCGTAGTAAAACTGCGCAGATACTCCTGCAAGGTTTCACCGGCAGACGGCACGAAATTACGGAAGATAAAACTCTGGATCTGCTCGCCGGTGTCCTGGAATGCCGGAATGGCCGACAACATGGAAAAAGTCACCGTCATCATCGGCACCACCGCAAACAGCGTGGTGTACGTCAGTGCAGCAGCATTATTGGGGCCTTGGTCAGCGATAAACCGCTGCAACAAAAAACGCCAGAACTCCAACAGGTTGATCACGCGTTGCCGCATGCACGCTCCCTAATCATTTGCACGCCCTGCGCGAGCATGACGCAGGCGCTGTAGCGGTAAGCGGGTAGAATAGCGGCCATCAAAGGCAACAGGCGACCCCAAGATGACCGATCTGACCCTTTACCATAACCCGCGCTGCTCAAAATCACGCAGCGCCCTGCAGTTACTGGAAGAACGCGGGCTGACGCCGCACATCGTGCGCTACCTCGAAACACCGTTGGACGCTGAACAACTGCGCGAATTATTAAGCCAGTTAGACATCAGCGCCCGCCAATTGCTGCGCAGCAGTGAAGACGAATACAAAGCCCTTGGCCTGCACGACACGCAATTAAGCGAAGCCCAACTGATTGCCGCCATGGTTAGCCACCCCAAGTTGATCGAGCGCCCCATTCTGGTTGCCGGCGACAAGGCCGTCATCGGTCGTCCACCTGAGAAGATTCTGGAGATCCTGCCGTGAGCGCATCCTACATTCTGGTGCTGTATTACAGCCGCCATGGCGCCACCGCTGAAATGGCCCGGCAAATCGCCCGCGGCGTAGAACTGGGCGGGCTGGAAGCACGCCTGCGCACTGTGCCATCGGTCTCTGCCGAGTGTGAAGCCGTCGCCCCGGAGATCCCAACAGAGGGCGCCCCCTATGCCAGCCAGGATGACCTGAAAAACTGCGCCGGCCTTGCCCTCGGCAGCCCGACGCGCTTCGGCAATATGGCCGCGCCGTTGAAATACTTTCTTGATGGCACCAGCGGTCTTTGGCTGACCGGCGCATTGGTGGGTAAACCGGCGGGCGTTTTCACTTCCACCGCCAGCCTGCATGGCGGCCAGGAGAGCACACTGCTGTCGATGATGCTGCCATTACTGCACCACGGCATGCTCATCACCGGCCTGCCCTATAGCGAGTCCGCGCTGCTGGAAACACGCGGCGGCGGCACACCCTACGGGGCTAGTCACCACGCGGGCAACGACGGCAAACGTGCCCTCGATGAGCATGAAACCGCCCTGTGCCGCGCCCTCGGCCAACGCCTGGCGCAAACCGCTGCAAAACTGGAGAGTTCCCGTGGCTAAAACCGCCAAACCCCTGCCCTCGCTTGAGTGGCTGCAACCACGACTCACACTCAGCCGGGTCGCCAGCCTGGTGAGTTTTTTAGGCCTGGGCGCCCTGCTACTGACGTGGAATCTCGGCTTCGCCAACGTGCCAGACAACCTGCTGTGGGTCATTCTCGGCGTACAGTTCGCCCCGCTGCTGCTGCTGGCCCCCGGTCTGATCCTTGGCAACGCACGCGCCCACGCCTGGGCCTGTTTTGTGGTCAATTTGTACTTTATCCAAGGCGTGCTGGCCGCGTTTGACCCGAGCAAAGCGCTGTACGGCTGGTTGCTAACGCTGACCAGCTTCAGCTTGTTCTGCGCCGCGTTGATGTACACCCGCTGGCGTTTTCAGTACGAGCGCAAGCTGGCAGGAGAGGCCTAAGCCACACGGCCCGCTCAATCGCTTGAACGCGCTTAGGCGGGCATTACCAACCCAGCGTCTCTTTCAGAAAGGGAATTGTCAGCTTGCGCTGCGCTTGCAGCGAGGCTTGATCGAGGCGTTCGAGCAACTCGAACAGCGCGTTCATGCTGCGCTCACCGCGCGTGAGGATAAAACGCCCGACCTCATCACTCAGGTGCAAACCTCGGCGCGAGGCACGCAGTTGTAGAGCGCGCAGTTTGTCTTCATCCGAAAGTGACTGCAGTTGGAACACCAACGCCAGGGTCAGGCGTGAGTGCAAATCGGGCAACTTGATGGGCAATTCACGGGGCGAGGTAGCGGCGGCCAGCAGCAGGCGGCGGCCACTGTCGCGCAGGCGGTTAAACAGATGAAACAACGCCTCTTCCCACTCGCGATTGCCCGCCACCGCGTCCAGATCATCGAGACACACCAGCTCGCACTGCTCGAGATTGTCGAGCAGTGCCGTGCCGTGTTCGACCACCTCGGCCAACGGCAGGTACACCGCCGGTTCGCCGCGTTGTTCAAAGCGTAAACAAGCGGCTTGCAGCAGATGACTGCGGCCCACACCCTCACCGCCCCAGAGATAAATCAGGCTTTCAGTCCAGCCGGCATCGGCTTCGCACAATCGCTCGACATAACCTAGGGCCGCCGCGTTGGCACCGGGGTAGTAATTGGCAAACGTGGCGTCGTCACGCAGACGCACACCTAAAGGCAGTTGTATGGGTGTCATGCTGGATTGGACGGTTCATCGGAACCGTCGACTGGCTCACCGTAAAGGGCCGAAAGTTTATAGAAATCATGCAGATGACGCACCAAAACCATGATCACCGCTGCTACCGGCAAGGCCAGCAGAATGCCAGTGAAGCCGAACAGCTGACCACCGGCCATGATGGCGAAGATCACCGCGACCGGGTGCAGACCGATCCGGTCACCCACCAGCAACGGTGTCAGCAGCATGCCTTCAAGCATCTGCCCGACCACGAAAACGGCGGCAATACCCAACAACGGATAGGGATCGAGACCGAACTGGAACAGGCCAGCGGTCATCGCCGCACCCACCCCGACGACCACGCCCAGATACGGCACGATGCTGGCCAAGCCCGCCAGTACGCCAATCAACAGGCCCAGCTCAAGACCAATGACCATCAGGCCGGTGGCATACATCACACCCAGCGCCAGCATCACCAGCAACTGGCCGCGCAGAAAAGCGCCGAGCACTTCGTGGCATTCGCCAAACAGCTGCACAACCAGACCTTCACGGCCGCGCGGCAACAGGCTACGCAACCTGCTCAGCATCAAGTCCCAGTCGCGCATGAGGTAAAAGCTCACCACTGGAATCAGCAGCAAATTAGCCACCCAAGCCAGCAGCGCCAAGCCAGATGCAGTAGCGGTAGAAAGCAACGAGCCAACGATGTCGGTGGTTTTACCCATCTGCCCGGAAAAAGCCGATTTCAGTTGATCAAAATGCCAGAAGCCGTCGTTCAATCCGAATTGCAATTGAATCCAAGGCAGCGCCTGGGTTTGCAGCCAGTCGAGAACCTGCGGAATCATTTCGTACAAATGCACCAACTGCTTGCCCAGCATGGGCAGCAAGACCAGCAGCATAATCACCAGAATCAAAGTGATCAGCGCAAACACCACCACCACGCCCCACGTTCTCGAAAGTTTGTGCCGCTCAAGCCGATCCACCAACGGATCGCCCATATAGGCCAGCAAAACGCCGATCAGAAAGGGCGAGAGAATCGGGGCCAACAGGTAAAGCAAACCGCACAACAGCACGCCTGCGGCAATCCATATCCAACGCTGTGAATCGATCATGTTCTGCACTCCATAGCTACATGGTCAGGCCAAGCAGCATTGCAAAGTAAAACCGCAGCCTTGCGCTGCGGTTTTAAGCCTGCGGCAATAAAGGCGGCAGTCTACCAGCGAAACTTCAATATATTGTTTACCGTCGCAGGCACAGCAGCCGGGACAGGCGGTTGCGTCACAGGCTGATTAACATCCACCGCCGGCGCATCTGTCGGTGCTGCCACTTCAGCCGGGACTTCCTGCAAACGCGCTAAACCGAGTTGGGCGCGTAGTTGCTCGGCATTGGCCGTGACATTAAAGGTCAAGGTGTCACCTTCAACCTTTAGCAGTTGTGCGGCAAAGGGTTCGAGAATGCGTTGCAACTCGGCGTAACGCGGCAGATCGACGCCTTGTACCTGCACCGTCAACCCGCTTGCAGCGCCAGGCGCTACGACAAAGCGTGGTGCCAGGCGCTGATTCACGGCCAGCAAGATGGCATCGGCCAGCGCCGTTTGATCGGCACCCTGCGCGCTCCCCTGCTCAAGCGTGTCGCCAAGCCACAGACGCCATTGCGCCTGCCATTGACCGTTGGACTCACGCGCCACAACGGCTAATAGCGCATCAGCGGCGTAACGCTCGGACGCTTCACGCAGAGCGCCCGGCTCATCGGCAATAAGATTCTCCGGCACGGCGACCAACTGCTCGGGCAAATCAGCCAAAGGCAACCGCAGCGGCAAACCACGGTGTTGGGCGGCCTGGGTAAATGGTGCCGCCGCATCCTGACCATCGCCAATCAGGCGGGTGCCGTCGCTGGCATCGCTGAACCACCAAAGCAAAATGCTCGGCCTATTCGCACCCCACAGAGCCAAGCCGGCCTGACGCAGACTGCGCTCGGTGCTTAGCGGATCGAAATCAACCAGAAGTCGATCGCCTTCGTAACCGAACTGGCTGACGATTTGTTGCGGGTCCTTGCGCAGGGCCGCCAGCGCCGGGTTTTGCAGGGCCTCGGCGCTGCCGGTCAGGCGCAATACCAGGGTGTCCAGCGCCCGACTAAGGGCGGCCGCACGCTCTTCAGGTTGTTGGCCGGCGACCGCCTCACGCACCTGATACAGGTCGGAAACCGGCGCAGCAAAAGCAGGAAGTGCGACACACGACAAGCAGGCTAGAAGCACACGGGGGATCAAACGCATGGACAAATTCTCGACGGACGGAAAGTAACGTGCCCCGCAGATTAACAAGAGTCAGCCTCAGCAGACAGCCGCAGAGCCGATAACACCCGCATTAATCGGCGAACGGATGCGCTGCGACAGCATTATCCGCGCATGGCTGGCCCATCCACAGGCCAAACAACCCTCGTTGCCTCCGACACCTACGCGGGTGGCCGCTGCCGGGTAAGCCTGATAAAATCGCGCGCCTTCGCAGACCGTCGCCGTTGCGCGATGGTGCCAACCCGAATTTCCCCTAAAGGCCTGGATCTATGAGCAAGCAACCCTCCATCAGCTACAAGGACGCAGGTGTAGACATCGACGCGGGCGAAGCCCTGGTCGAACGCATCAAGAGCGTTGCCAAGCGCACCGCACGTCCGGAAGTCATGGGTGGGCTGGGCGGCTTCGGCGCGCTGTGCGAGATACCGGCTGGCTATAAGCAGCCGGTACTGGTTTCCGGCACCGACGGCGTGGGCACCAAGCTGCGCCTAGCGCTGAACCTGAACAAGCACGACAGCATCGGCCAGGACCTGGTCGCCATGTGCGTTAACGACCTGGTGGTGTGTGGCGCTGAGCCGCTGTTCTTCCTCGATTACTACGCCACCGGCAAGCTCAACGTGGACGTTGCCGCCACCGTGGTCACTGGCATTGGCGCAGGCTGCGAACTGGCGGGCTGCTCCTTGGTTGGCGGTGAAACCGCTGAAATGCCGGGTATGTACGAAGGCGAAGACTACGACCTGGCCGGCTTCTGCGTCGGTGTGGTGGAAAAAGCTGAAATCATCGACGGTTCGAAAGTCGCCGCAGGTGACGCGCTGATCGCCCTGCCGTCTTCCGGCCCGCACTCCAACGGCTACTCGCTGATCCGCAAGATCATCGAAGTCTCCGGTACTGAAATCGAAACCACCCAGGTCGACGGCAAACCGCTGACCGACCTGCTGATGGCACCGACGCGTATTTACGTCAAACCGCTGCTCAAGCTGATCAAGGACACTGGCGCAGTTAAAGCCATGGCCCACATCACCGGCGGTGGCCTGCTCGACAACATCCCGCGCGTACTGCCAAAAGGCGCACAAGCATTGGTCGACGTGGCCAGCTGGACGCGCCCAGCGGTGTTCGACTGGCTGCAGGAAAAAGGCAACGTGGATGAGCATGAAATGCACCGCGTGCTGAACTGCGGCGTCGGCATGGTTATCTGCGTGGCCCAGGATCAGGTCGAGATCACCCTGCAAACCCTGACCGCCGCTGGCGAGCAACCTTGGGTCATTGGCCAGATTGGCGAAGCCGCTGAAGGTGCCGCCCAGGTCGTGCTGAACAACCTGAAACAGCACTAATGTCGGCACAGTGCAATGTGGTGGTGCTGATCTCCGGCTCCGGCAGTAATTTGCAGGCGTTGATTGACAGCATCACCCACGACGCTAATCCGGCACGTATCAGCGCGGTGATTTCCAACCGCGCCGATGCCTTCGGCCTGCAGCGCGCCCAAGACGTCGGTATTGCCACCGCCGTGCTCGACCACAAGCAGTTCGACGGCCGTGAGACCTTTGATGCGGCATTGGTTGAGGCGATTGATGCGTTTGATCCGCAGTTGGTGGTGCTGGCTGGCTTTATGCGCATTCTCACGCCTGCATTCGTTCGCCATTACGCAGGTCGCCTACTGAATATCCACCCTTCCCTGCTGCCCAAATACAAAGGCCTGCACACCCATCAACGGGCGCTGGACGCTGGCGACAGCGAGCATGGGTGCAGCGTGCACTTCGTCAGCGAGGAACTCGATGGCGGACCACTGGTCGTACAGGCAGTGGTACCGATACAGTCGGATGATTCGCCCAGCAGCCTGGCGCAGCGCGTACACATTCAAGAACATGTGATTTACCCGCTGGCGGTGCGCTGGTTTGCCGAAGGCCGTTTGCAGCTAACGGCGCACGGAGCCGAGTTGGACGAACAACTGCTACCCAGTACCGGACACCTTATTCGAACGTAAACGGGAGACATCATGCGTCGCGCCTTATTGTTCGCACTTGCACTGATCAGCCTGCCAGCAGCGGCTGTTGAGCTCACACCTTTCTCCGCCAGCTACACCGCCGACTGGAAACAACTGCCCGTCAGTGGCAGCGCTGAACGCAGCTTAGAAGCGCTGGATAACGGCCTGTGGAAGCTGAACTTCGAAGCTTCCATGCTGGTTGCCAGCGTGACGGAAGAAAGCACCTTGCGCGTGGAAAGCGATGCACTGCAATCGCAGAGCTACCTCTATGAGCGCAATGGCCTGGGTAAAGGCAAGAAGGTTGAACACCGCTTTGATTGGCAAGCCAAACTGGTCACCGGCAATGACCGCGACAAACCGGTCAAGCTACCGCTCAACCGTGGCCTGCTGGACAAGTCGACCTATCAGTTGGCGTTGCAATACGACGTCGCCGCCGGCACCAAGAGCATGAGCTACCAGGTGGTCGATGGCGACGAGGTGGAAACCTACGATTTCCGCGTTTTGGGTGAGGAAGTTGTACGCACCAAGGCCGGTCTGATCGATGCGATCAAGGTCGAGCGCGTGCGCGACCCTACCAAAAGCAGCCGCAAGACCATTCTGTGGTTTGCCAAAGACTGGGATTTCCTCCTCGTGCGCTTGCACCAGGTCGAGACCGACGGCAAGGAGTACCAGATCATGCTCAAAGAGGGCACGGTCAACGGTAAAGCGGTTGCAGGTCGCCAAGACTAAACCCTGTGTTGCGCAAAAAGCCGAGCCCAGCGCTCGGCTTTTTATTGCACGGCGTTCAGTAAACAGCCGCAGCTTTGCTTGAACGTACTGAGTTAAAAAGCCCAATACGCCGAAGTACGGCCATAAAAAAGCCGAGCGAAGTGCCCGGCTTGTTCATACAGGACTTAACCGTTACCACATCAAATCATCCGGCACCTGATAGGCGGCATACGGATCATCGGCATCCGGCGCTTCGGTCGGCGTATTGAGCAGCACCACGCGCTGAGCGTCACGCTCTTGGATTTTCAGCGCGGCCTCACGCGGGATCACTTCGTAACCGCCACCGTGACGCACGATAGCCAGCGAGCCGCTGCTGAGCTTATTGCGCATCAGGGTATTGACCGACAGGCGCTTGACCTTTTTGTCGTCGACGAAGTTGTAGTAATCCTCGGTGGTCAGTTTGGGCAGGCGCGAGACTTCAATCAGCTGTTTGATCTGCGCAGCGCGAGCTTTCTGCTCGACCTTTTCCTGTTGCTGACGGTTGAGTTCCTGGTCACGGGCGGCCTTTTCGGCCATGGCCTGCTGAGCGGCGAGCTTTTGCGAGTCGTCTTTCTCGATGTGGCCTTTTTGCTCCAAACGCTGTTTTTTCTGATTTTCTTTGCTGGCCTGCTTGACCTGCTTTTCATTGACCAGCCCGGCTTTGAGCAACTGATCGCGTAGTGAGAGAGCCATAACCTACCTTTCCAACCATCAATATTAAGTGGGCGTACCCAGCGTAATCGTAACGCGTCATCCACCCTACGGGCTCAGCAACTCGGGGTTTGTTTTTCCAGCTTTTTGGCTTCACCCCAGAGCGCATCTAATTCGTCCAGGGCGCAATCTTCCATGTTGCGACCCGCGTCGCGCAATGCCTGCTCGATAAAACGAAAGCACCGCTCGAACTTGGCGTTGGCCGCACGCAAGGCGCTTTCCGGTTCTACCTTGAGGTGCCGCGCTAGGTTGCTGACGACAAACAGCAGGTCGCCAATTTCTTCGGCGATGGCGTCGGCATCGTTCTCGCTCATGGCTTCGAGCACTTCATCCAGCTCTTCGCGCACCTTGTCTACCACCGGCAAGGCCTCGGGCCAGTCAAAGCCGACCTGGGCGGCGCGCTTTTGTAGCTTGATCGCCCGACTTAGGGACGGCAGCGCCGTGGGTACGTCGTCCAGCAGCGAGAGTTGCTCGGGTGCGGCGGCCTTTTCGGCACGTTCCTCGGCCTTGATCGCTTCCCAGCGCTGTTTGACCGCGGCCTCATCCAGCTTGGGCACATCCACTGCGCCATACAGATCGCCATCGGCAAACACATGGGGATGACGGCGAATCAACTTGCTGGTGATGCCATCGACCACCTCAGCAAAGTCAAAGCGCCCTTCTTCACGGGCCAACTGGCTGTAATACACCACTTGAAACAGCAGATCGCCCAGCTCGCCGGGCAGATGAGCAAAGTCGCCGCGCTCAATGGCATCCGCCACTTCGTAGGCTTCTTCGAGGGTATGCGGCACGATGCTCGCGTAATCCTGCTTGAGATCCCACGGGCAGCCGTGTTGCGGATCGCGCAGGCGGGCCATCAGGTGCAGTAGGTCGTCGAGTTGGTACATAGGCTTCCTTCGTAAACGTCTCCCCCGGCATTCATCCGGGCTACGGCCTGAGCGTCGCGAGCGAAGGTCAGACAAGGCGAAGGGGGCGTGAAAAAGCGGAGTTGGCTTTTGCCAATGAGCATTTTTCACGCCCCCTTCAACGCAGTATCACCGAGTGCAGCAGCTCAGGAAACTCGGTGGCGGCGGGCTTCGATAATATTGGGCAGCTGGCTGATTCGCCCCAACAAGCGCCCGAGCGCATCCAAGCCAGGAATCTCAACGGTGATCGACATGGAAGCGGTGTTGTCGTCCTTGTTGGAACGGGTGTTGACCGCCAACACGTTGAGCCTTTCGTTGAGCAGTACCTGAGTCACATCGCGCAACAGACCGGAGCGGTCGTAGGCCTTGATGATGATGTCCACCGGGTAGGTTTGCACCGGCACCGGCCCCCAGTTGACTTGGATAATCCGCTCTGGCTCACGCCCGCCCAGTTGCAGCACTGAGGCGCAATCCTGACGGTGAATGGTCACGCCACGGCCCTGGGTGATGTAACCGACAATCGGATCGCCCGGCAGCGGTTGGCAACAGCCGGCAATCTGCGTCAACAGATTGCCCACACCCTGAATTTGAATGTCGCCACGCTTGCCCGGTTTGTAACCCAGCGCTTTGCGCGGAATCAGTTCAAGCTGTTCGTTGACCCGATCTGGCTCAATCAGTTGCTGGGCCAGATTGGCCAACTGGGTCAGGCGCAGATCGCCCGCACCCAACGCGGCGAACAAATCTTCGCTGGTTTTCAAGTTGGCTTTTTCGGCCAGCTTGTCGAAATCCACATGGGGCAAGCCCAGGCGGCCCAACTCGCGTTCCAGCTGAACCTTGCCAGCCGCTACGTTCTGATCGCGGTCTTGCAGCTTGAACCAATGCACGATCTTCGCCCGCGCACGGCTGGTGGTGACGTAACCGAGGTTGGAGTTCAGCCAGTCACGGCTTGGTGTGCCGTGCTTGCTGGTGATGATCTCCACCTGCTCGCCGGTTTGCAGGCTGTAGTTGAGCGGCACGATGCGCCCGTTGATTTTGGCACCGCGGCAGTTATGGCCAATTTCAGTGTGCACACGGTAGGCAAAATCCAGCGGTGTTGCGCCCTTGGGCAGGTCGATGGCGTGACCGTCGGGGGTGAACACATAAACCCGGTCCGGCTCGATGTCCACGCGCAACTGTTCGGCCAGGCCGCCGATATCGCCCAGTTCCTCGTGCCACTCCAGCACTTGGCGCAGCCAGGAGATTTTCTCTTCGTAATGATTGGAGCCAGATTTGACGTCAGTGCCCTTGTAGCGCCAGTGCGCGCACACGCCCAATTCAGCTTCTTCATGCATGCCCTGGGTGCGAATCTGCACTTCCAGCACCTTGCCTTCCGGGCCGAGTACTGCTGTGTGCAGCGAGCGGTAGCCGTTCTCCTTGGGGTTGGCGATGTAGTCGTCAAACTCCTTGGGGATGTGCCGCCACAAGGTGTGCACGATGCCAAGCGCGGTGTAGCAGTCACGCACTTGCGGCACCAGCACACGCACGGCGCGCACGTCATAAATCTGGCTGAATTGCAGGCCCTTGCGCTGCATTTTGCGCCAGATCGAATAGATGTGTTTGGCCCGGCCGCTGATGTCGGCTTTGACGCCCATGGCCTCCAACTCGGCGCGCAATTGGCCCATCACTTCATTGATGTAGTGTTCGCGGTCAAGCCGGCGTTCGTGCAGCAACTTGGCGATCTGTTTGTATTGCTCAGGCTCTAGGTAGCGGAAGGACAAATCCTCCAACTCCCATTTGATATGGCCGATGCCCAAGCGATGAGCGAGTGGCGCGTAGATGTCGAAGACTTCGCGGGCCACGCGCTGGCGCTTCTCGTCGTCTGCTTCCTTTACCGCGCGAATGGCACAGGTGCGCTCGGCCAGTTTGATCAGTGCCACGCGCACGTCGTCGACCATGGCCACGAGCATTTTGCGCAGGTTTTCCACCTGTGCTTGCGAACCCAGCACCAGCGAATCACGTGGGTTGAGCGAAGCGCTAATGGCCGCCATGCGCAGCACACCGTCCACCAACTTGCCCACCACCGTGCCAAAACGCTGATGCACCATGGGCAAGGTCACCTTGCCTTCGCGCACGCAGCGGTAGATCACGGCCGCGACCAGAGAATCCTGATCGAGTTTGAGGTCAGCGAGGATTTCTGCAATCTCAAGGCCCGAGCGGAAACTTGAAGCGCCCTCGGTCCACAGATTCTTCGCCGCATTGGCTTGCTGCTCGGCCTCGCGGGCAAACTCGCACGCCTCACGCAAGGCATTGCGGTCCAGTGCCGGGTCGACACTCAGCACGTGATCGAGCCAGGCTTCTAGGTTAATACTGCCGTCATCGTTGATCGGCTGATGTGCTCTGACCTGAACCATCTTGCTACCTTCCCTACGGTGCGCTGCACGCCCACCGAACAAGCGCCAGCTTCTTTGAGCCGGTCGGTTTAACCACTAAAGACGCGATCCCTATACGCCCGTTGCAACCAGATGGGGGTTCCCCCGGCAAAACCAAGTTGCGGTGCCACATTTTACTGCCTGACAAACAGCGCCATCGCTTCAACGTGCGCGGTTTGCGGAAACATATCGAGGATACCGGCGCGCTCAAGCCGATAGCCTTGCGCCAGTAACTCGGCGCTGTCGCGGGCCAGGGTCGTCGGATTACACGACACGTACAGCACTCGACTGACGCCCAGTGCGGCCATTTGCCGAACCGCCTGCAACGCGCCGTCACGCGGCGGGTCCAGCAGTGCCGCGCTAAAACCACCTTGCGCCCAACTGGCTTCGGCCAGCGGGTTGGACAGGTCGGCCTGGAAAAAGTGCACATTGCTCAGACCATTGCTGGCGGCATTCAGCGCCGCACGCTCGACCATCACCTGCACCCCTTCCACCGCCACCACCTCACGCACTCGCTGGGCCAACGGCAGGGCAAAATTGCCCAGCCCGCAGAACAGATCCAGCACCCGCTCATCGGCCTGCGGTGCCAACCATTGCAGCGCCTGCGCCACCATGGCGTCGTTCACCGCCGGGTTGACCTGAACAAAATCGCCCGGCTGATAACCCAACTCAAGGCCATAGGCATCCAGGCGGTAACTCAGCGGCTGTTCAGCTTGAAACGGTTGCGGCTCAGCAATGCCCTGTAACCACAACTGCGCCTGCTGCGCTTCGCAGAAGGCGTGCAGGCGCGCCAAATCAGCCTCGCCCAAGGCGGCGGTGTGCCTTATCAGCACAGCACTGAGCGTACCGCTGAACAACTCGACATGACCAATGGCTTGCGGTTTATCCAACTCACGCAGCACCTGGGGTAACGCGCGCAGAATCGGCTGCAAGGGCTGTACCAGCACCGGGCAAGCGCTGATGGCGATGATGTCTTGGCTGGCCGCCGCACGAAAACCGACATCCAGGCGCTTGGCCTTATTGTCCCAGCGCACGGCAATCCGCGCGCGGCGGCGGTAGGCCAATTCCGGGCCGATCAGCGGTGCGGCCCATTCCTGTGGTTCAAGGTTGGCCAGGCGACTGAGTTGCTCGGCGAGCATGCGCTGTTTCAGGGCGACCTGAGCAGCAGCGGGCATGTGCTGCAGGCTGCAACCGCCACAGACGTTAGCGTGCGCACAGGGTTCAGCACGCCGCTCAGCACTGGCGTTAAGAATGCGCTCAACCCGCGCTTCAACCACCTTGCCATGGGCACCCAACACGCGCGCCTCAATCTGTTCGCCGGCCAATGCACCGCTGACAAACCAGGTTCGCCCCTCGACGAACGCGATGCCACGACCATCATTGGCCAGGCGCTCGATGGAGAGCTTCTGCTTCTTGCCCACCGGCACTTGCGGAGCACGTGAACCACCGCTGGGCTGAAAGCGCAGACCGCCGTCTTTCTTGGCCATCAGTGGCTGGCCGCGTCGTAAACGCCGCTGGACAGGTAGCGATCACCCCGATCACAGATGATCGCCACCATCACCGCGTTCTCCACTTCCTGTGACAGGCGCAGCATCGCCGCCACGGAACCGCCGGAGGAAACGCCGCAGAAGATGCCCTCTTCACGGGCCAGACGACGCATCACGTCTTCAGCTTCCTGCTGGCCCATGTCGATGATGCGATCGACGCGCTCGGCCTGATAAATCTTCGGCAGGTATTCCTGCGGCCAGCGGCGGATACCGGGAATGGCCGCGCCTTCCATCGGCTGCAACCCGACGATCTGCACCTCGGGCTTCTGCTCTTTGAGGAAACGCGACACACCCATGATGGTGCCGGTGGTACCCATGGAGCTGATGAAATGGGTGATCTGCCCGGCCGTTTGCTGCCAGATTTCCGGACCAGTGCTGGTGTAGTGGGCAATCGGGTTGTCGCCGTTGGCGAATTGGTCGAGTACCTTGCCCTTGCCATCGGCCTGCATCTGCAAGGCCAGGTCACGGGCCTCCTCCATGCCGCCCACCAGAATCAGCTGCGCACCATAAGCCGTCATCGCTGCCTTGCGTTCTGCGGTGGAGTTGTCCGGCATGATCAAAATCATTCGGTAACCCTTGATCGCCGAGGCCATGGCCAGGGCAATCCCGGTGTTGCCGCTGGTGGCTTCGATCAATACATCGCCAGGCTGGATATCACCGCGCAACTCGGCGCGGGTGATCATCGACAGCGCAGGTCGATCTTTCACCGAGCCGGCCGGGTTGTTGCCTTCCAATTTCAGCAGCAGCGTATTGGAGGTGTTGCCCGCCAGACGTTGCAGACGCACCAAAGGCGTGTTGCCGACGCAATCGGCGATGGTTGGGTAATGCTGGCTCATGGCGAACGAAGGAATCCAGAAGCAAAGAAGGCCGCCATGATAACGGCAAACAGCGCGCGGCCATATCGGCGAACACATATAGAAACCAGCCGACCAACCCACTAGCAGAAAAAGCAGCCGCAACAACATCTAGTGCAATTCTGGCAACGGCTTGTACGGATGGATCATCGTCAATATGGAGGATGCGCCTAAGCGCTGAGATGGTTACTTACCCTGGGGCTGCATCAGTGCGCCCGGTAAACCCAGTCGCACTGAGCATTAGCCTGAGCACTTCCAGCACGAGGAGCACAGGGAAGATTTAACAAACCGCCTTGAGTACGCTCACTCAGCATCGTTCACACGGTGCAGTGGCAACTCAACCCAAAAGATGCTGCCATTTTGCGCGTCACTGACAAAGCCAATGCTGCCATCCATGCGCTCAATCAACTCCTTGCTGATGGCCAACCCAAGACCCGTGCCACCTTTTTTCCTGCGATCACTCGAATCAACCTGAGAGAACTTCTCGAAAATACGGGCAGAGAACTCTGCTGGTATTCCGGGCCCCTGGTCACTCACCAGAATGCGCACGCGGTCATGCTCAAACTCACTGTAGAGACGGACTGTTCCGTGGACTGGAGAAAATTTCAGGGCGTTTGAAAGCAAGTTACTCAGCACCTGCTGCAGGCGCTGGAGGTCCGCCAATACGAAGAGGTCAGGGCAATCGGTATGCAGCAAGTTAACATCGAGTTGATGAGCGAAGCCTTGGTGGCTGGCGTCGCATTCTGCGAGAAGGTCGTTGAGTTTTATGGGTTGCAGGTTAAACGGCATCTTGCCGGCAATCAGTTTGTCCATATCGAGCAAATCATCGATCAACTGGCGCAGGCGACGGCTATTGCCTTCAGCAATCGCGAGCATCTCTTTAATAGAATCAGGCACCGCCCCCAGTGCGCCGCCATTGATCAAACCAAGAGACCCTGTGATAGAGGTCAGTGGCGTGCGCAGTTCGTGGCTGACCGTGGACACAAACTCATTTTTTACCCGCTCCAGATGCTTGCGCTCAGTGATATCACTGATAAAGCCATGCCACAGGATGCTGCCATCCGAGCGACGTTGCGGGGCGGCACGCCCTTCCACCCAAATGACACCTCTGCTGGGGTGTGAAACACGGTACTCCTGGTGCCATACGTCCAGACTGGCAGCCGATTCGACAATACTCGCGCTTACCGAATTGAAATCTTCCGGATAAATTCTGGCAAAAGCTTCGCTGGCACTTTCATGAACCTCATCGGGTGTGAGGCCGTAGATCATCTCGATGCCTTGGCTTGCATAAGGAAAACAGCTGCGCCCATCCTCGAAAAGCTGGAACTGATAGACCATGCCCGGGAGCTGGGCTGCCAAACGCTGCAAGCGTTGCAGAGCCTCTTCGCGATAGCTCAGGTCATGCACCACACACAGATAGCCAAGATCGCTGCCACCTTCCATGCAGATAGGTGAAAAGTTACACAGCACCGGAATCGATTGCCCCGCGCCATGACGAACCTGCACTTCATGCAGTTGCGATTGGCCATTGGCATGAAAGGTACTGGTTGATGACGTGCGCTTGGTTGGCTGGTGATCATCCTGACAAAGCAGCAAGTCCAGCGGTCGCCCGATCAGATCCGGAGCGTTGTAACCCAGTAAAGCGGTAACACCAGGGCTCACTTGTTGAATCAAACCATCGGGATCAACCACAAGCACCGCTGTGCCAGCACTGCCTAACATGGCCTGTTGCAGAGCGGCTTGTTCACGCTGCTGCCGTGCCTGCAAGCGCAGCTCGAAGAGCTGCACGGTTTGCTGGGCAAGCATTTTCAGGCTCTGACGCTGCTGCTCATTGAGTTGACGCGGCTGACGGTCGATCACACACAAGGTACCGAGGTTATGCCCATGCCCATCACTGAGCGGCATACCGGCATAAAAACGGATATCCGGGGCATTGTTAACCTGTGGGTGCTCACTGAAACGCGGGTCAAACAGCGCGTTTTCAACTTCAAAAAGTTCGTCGCGATTAATCGCGTGGGCACAAAAAGCCAACTCACGCGGCGTCTCACTTGCACCCAAGCCAACTCGGCTCTTAAACCACTGTCGTTCGGCATCGACGAGTGAAATCAGCGCAATGGGGGTGTTGCAGATTTGTGCCGCCAATGCGGTGATGTTGTCGAACATGGCTTCGGCTGGCGTATCCAGCAGCTCGAACGCCAGCAACGCGGCCAATCGACTTGGCTCATTAGGCGGAACTTTGGGCTGACTTGGGTGCTGGCTCATGATGTTGCACTCCTCGTCGAAACTGAGTGAATAGGCTTTTCAAACCAGAAGGTGCAGCCCTGCCCTTCTACTGAAGCGAATCCGATTTTACCGCCCTTATGTCGAGAGTACCACTGGCGTCGACCTGAGAGAACTTGCTGAACATAGACAGACCCGATAACTGCAATGCCACACGCGGTTGTTCAGCGTAGGGCTGATTATAGGTAACCGGCTGCCCCAGCAAGAGCCCGAGCGGTATGGCACTAGCCGCAAACGCCTTCATGAGCGGGCCAAAAGCGGCAACTCAATCCAGAAAGTACTGCCTTGGTTTTCTGACGACTCAAAACCAATATGCCCGCCCATGTTCTCAATTAGCTGCTTGCTGATGGCTAAGCCCAGCCCGGTGCCGCCCTTCTGCCTGGTGTCGGTGGAATCGGCCTGAGAAAACTTGCTGAAAATTCTCGAACGGAATGCCTGTGGAATACCTGCTCCCAAGTCCCGCACACTGATTCGCGCGCGATCGTCCAGGCTGACCACGGCAACGTCAACGTGGCTGCCCTGCGGGGAAAACTTGGCCGCATTGGACAGCAAATTAGCCAACACCTGGCCCAGTCGCTGACTGTCTATCGACACCTGCAGGTCGCTCGCCGCAGTCACTAACTGCAAGTGCACGCGGAACTGTTCGGCGTAAGGTTGGTTCTGTTCAATCGCCGCTTCGAGTAACGCTTGCAAAGCGTGGGGGCGAATATCGAAGGTCATTTTGCCAGCGATGAGCTTGTCCATATCCAACAGGTCATTGATCAAATCACCCAGGCGCAGACTGTTGTTCTGAGCAATCCGCAACATATCCTGCATGGCACCGGGCACCGCACCCAAGGCGCCGCCATTTATAAGCCCCAGTGCGCCTGCAATGGCCGTGAGCGGTGTGCGCAGTTCGTGACTGACGGTGGACACAAACTCACTTTTCATTTGTTCAATGCGTTTGCGCTCACTGATGTCACGGATCACTGCAATAAAACGACGCGCCCCTTGATAAGTGATCTGCGACACGGCCAACTCCATGATGAACGACTCACCATTAAAGCGCTGCGCCGCAAGCTCTACGACATCCCCAAGGTTTGCCGTGACATGGTTATGCACATGGCGCGACAGATATTCGCCTTCCACCGCTGGACTGTCCGCAGGCACCAACAGCTTGATGTGACGACCCAGTACATCCTCAAGCTGACAGCCGAAGATGTGCTCAGCCGCCGGGTTAAAGGTTTCAATCAAGCCTTGTTCGTTGAAGGTGATAATCGCGTCAATCACGTTATCCAGCAGGGTACTCAGGTATTCCTCACGCTCACGAACGGCCTTTTCAGCTTCTACGCGCTCGCTGAAATTCTGAATTTGCGAAACAAAATACAAAGGCTGACCCTGTGCATCACGCACCAATGAGACGCTCAGTAAAATCCAAAGTACCCGCCCCTGCTTATCCAGGTAGCGTTTTTCCAACTGGTAATCGTTGATCTCACCCTTGAGTAAGCGCTGCAGGAGTTGCAGATCAGTCTGTAGGTCATCGGGATGGGTGATGTGCTGAAAATCCAACTGCTGAAGTTCCGCACGGCTATAGCCCAGCATCGAACACAGGGCATCGTTGACCTCCAGCCAGCGACCGTCCAAGCCCACCATGGCCATGCCCTGAGGTGCGGTATTGAAGGCGCCGCTGAACCGCTGCTCACTGACGCGCAAGGCATCTTCGGCCATTTTACGGTCACTGATATCCCAGACGAAACCGGACACCCAGAGCAATGCCCCATTCGAGTCGTATTCGCCTCGCCCTTTTTCTCGCACCCACACGCTGTGGCCAGCTAAGTGCTGGAGCCGATAGGTCAGCTCGAAGGTTTCCTGCCGTTCAATTGCGGGAATGGACTCGTAGGTAATGTGCAGATCATCCGGGTGGATCACGCTGGCATAGGCCCGCACCCGGTTGTTGATAAAGTCGCTGGCCGGGTAGCCGGTCAACTGGAGAACTTCATCGCTCATGTAGCGCATCGTCCAATCAGCATCGTTATCGCAGCGGTAAACCATGCCCGGCAGATTGGCGACCAGCCCACGAAAGCGGCTCTCACTTTTCTGCAACGACCGCGTGGTGGCTTGCAACTCGCTGATATCGCTGGCGATACACAGAAACCCAGTGATCTGCTCGTGCTTATCGAACATGGCACTGACCGTCAGGTTGACTTGGCGCGAACTGCCATCCTTACACTGGTAAGCCCACTGACGGGTTTCGGGTTCGCCGCTGCGGGCCTGATGGAATAGCACTTCAAAACCATGAATCGGCTTTTCGTGCTGCTGGCTTAACTCGCGACCGCGTAACTCGATCTCCTCACTGAAATGAAGCAAAGCAAGGGTTTGCAAGCCGACAATTTCATCCGCCACATAACCCAGTAAACGCTCAGCCCCGTGATTGAACAGTGTGATTTTGCCAAGCGGGTTGGTCGCAATCACGCTCACCCCTGTTGCAGAGTCGAGCACCGTTTGCAGGGAAGCGCGCGCCTGATCCACAGCCGCCTGCTGTGCCCGCATTTCAGTAATATCTGCATGCGTGCCGAACATCATCAACGGCTGGCCGTCAGCACTCCTGCTCACCACGCGACCACGATCATGCACCCAGACCCAATGCCCGTCCCGGTGTCGCATGCGGCACTGACAGTCGTAATAAGGTGCGTCACCGCGAAAATGGGCATGCAGCAACGCAGCCGATTGATCGAGATCGTCGGGATGGGCGTGACTCAGCCACGTATTGATATCGACAGGTGCCAACTCATCAAGGCTGTAGCCAATAATCTCGGCCCAGCGCTCGTTGAAAACGGTCGCACCGGTTTGCACGTTCCATTCCCAAGTACCGATGTGAGTGCCTTCGATAATGCTTTGTAAGCGTTCGCCCTGGCTCTTGAGCGTCGCCTCGGCGCTGGCTTGTTCGGTGACATCCTGAACGGTACCGACCAAGCGTACGAAGTACCCTTCTTCATTGGGTTGCAACCTTGCCAACTCCTGCACCCAACGCACTTCGCCATCCGGGCAGATGATGCGATGGCGCACATTATGTAAGCCCTCTTCGCTTACTCGAGCCTCTGACGCCTCGACTAAAGCCAGATCGTCTGGGTGCACGTAACGTTTGAAGCCTTCGACACTTGGGATGAAGGTTGCCGGATCCAGGCCAAATATTTCATAGACCGGCGCTGACCAGTACAGACTGCCGTCTTCAAGATTGGCCTCCCAATGCCCGAGGCGAGCGATGCGCTGCGACTCATCTAAACGCTGCAGCAAGGCTTGGCGAGCCTGCTCCTGCTGCTGGCTTTCCAATGTGGCGCCGACCCAGCGGGCAAACAAACGCAAGAACTCCAGCTCGGTCTCATCGAAGGGAACTGCACGAGGTTCGGCAGAGCAAAACGCCAGCGTGCCAAAAGGCCGACCGCCCACCTGCACAACAGCGCCAATATAGGTTTCCAGTCGAAATGAGGGATAGCAGGGATGATGCGCATATTCACTGGCACCCATGTGATCGATAGCCAATACATCGCGACCGTTCAACGTCAGGCTGCAGTAGGTCTCGCCCAAATTGAAGTGCTGGCCATCTTGCAGCGTATCGGGCGGAGAAAACTGCGCCAGCACCTGGTAGTCCTCGCCGACAACCCGACTGATTAACCCCAGCGGGGTGCCATAAAACTCAGCACCCAGTTGCAGGGCAGCGCACATTTGCTGCTGACTATCCAAGTGTTTTAGCGTGGCAATTTGGTTGAGTGCGCGCAATGCCTGTTGTTGGCGCTGCAAGTTTTGCTGAGCAGACTCGCGCTGAACATCGCGTCGCAACGCCTCAACCAACTGCCCCAGTGTTGCCAGAAGCGGCTTGAGTTGCTCTGCCACATCATCGGCATAACCATTCGGGCGGTTTGCCATGCCTAACATGCCCACCAATTGACCATTGGCAAACAACGGCAGCCCTGCAAACGTGTCCAAGGGCGGATGCCCAAGTGGTACACCACCGCGCCGAGAGTCCTCTGCAGGGGCGTTGCTAATCACCGGAGCAGCATCGCGAACAACACAACCCAGCAGGGAATCGAGGTTGTGAAACTCCAGGCCCTGGCCTGCGTGCTCTGCATAGAAATCCGCACTGGCCTGATCCCAGGCGATATTGCTGATCGCGTAGGTGCGCAGGTATGGCGCATGATGGCTATCTCGCAGCACTTCGCCAATAAACCCAAATGAGCTGCCCGTATGCGCCAAGATGCGACTTAGCAAGGCGTTGAAACTTGCCCGCTGGTCATCGGTCTCGATAAAAGCCGATTGAGCCCACGCCACTAACTCAAGCAACTCTTTGGCGGGTGCAGGCTCTTGGGTGGGAGCCGCCACGAGCGCATCTGCATGAAGGCCTTGGTGCTTTTGGCCATAGCGGCCGGCAAAAAACATCAACGCCATCAAGACCTGAATGGCCAACCCAATAATGGCCCACTTAACCCAGACACCATGCTGTTCGCGCTGGCTATATTCACGGGTAATAGGTGCTGCGTCTTGCCTGACGATATCGGCATAACCTGACGGGCTACCGGCAGCATCCCCCGGATCAACTAAGGGTGATTGGGGTTGAACGGCATCGATTGAGAGGGGCTTTGCGTCTTGCCGCATGCTGTCTTGGGCATAACCGGCGCCCTGCGATACACCTGCCTGGCGATTCACGTCCTGCCAGGCCAGCACAGCAAACAGCACCGCCAAGCCACAACTGCATAGCAAAGCAGTCAGGGGCACTTGAAACTTGAACGGCTTAGGGAAACTCTGAAGAAGACTTCCAGATTTTGGCAAAATACCCGGATTCCACCCGCTGAGTTTCCCCATGAAGCAGATGACCTTCGCTGACGCCG
>LNDO01000045.1 GCA_001465025.1 Pseudomonas sp. Ga0074129 | reverse complement strand
TGCTAAACTTATCCACAGTTGCTGATGCACAAATCAGCAATCCGCCCTGGGTCAAATTTCAATCGGCAGGGTGGGTCAATTTTCCATCAGCGCCAACAGGTGGCCAAAATCGCAGTAGAAATGCCCTGCCCCTTCATGGATAAACAGCAGATCATCGCCATCGGCGTTGCGCACCAAGTGGCGCATCGCCCCGTGGGTTTTCCACACCCGCAGCTTCACATCACTGTTATGCAGGGTAAGCGGCGCGGCCAGCGGACAATCGCGCTCGCTGGCGATGTTGTTGAAGTTGAACGCGTGCGGGCGCAGCGGCCCTTGCCAGTCGATCCAGCCGGTCGGCGGATGCTTGTGGTGCAGGTGTGCGGTCGGGCCAAAAAAACCTTCGCGGCCCATCTCGCGCTCAAATGTGCCTTCGGGAAGGTCGCAGTGCGCTTGCCGCGAGCACTCGCCTTCACGCAGGGGGAAACTGATCCATTGCCGGCTCATGGCATTACTCCTCGGAGATCACGCCGCGCTTGATCTGGTCTTCTTCAATCGACTCAAACAGGGCCTTGAAATTACCTTCGCCAAAGCCCTGGTTACCCTTGCGCTGGATAATCTCGAAGAAGATTGGGCCAATCACTGTGTTGGTGAAGATCTGCAGCAGAATGCCGTCATCGCCAGGCGTACCGACGCCCGGCGCTCCATCGATCAGGATGCTTAGCTCGCGCAGCACATCGGTGGGCTCGCCATGCCCGGCGACACGAGTGTCGACCTTGTCGTAGTAGGTGCCAGGCGTTGCCAAGAACTGCACACCGTTGGCGCGCAGTTGGCGCACGGTGGCATAGATATCGTCTGTGCTCAGGGCGATGTGCTGGATGCCCTCGCCGTGGTACTCACGGATAAATTCCTCGATCTGCGATTTGTCGTCGGCCGACTCGTTGATCGGGATGCGGATCTTGCTGCACGGCGCTGTCATGGCACGTGACAGCAGGCCAGTGAGCTTGCCTTCGATGTCGAAGTAGCGAATCTCGCGAAAGCCTGCGATGCGCTCGTAGAAGCTCGACCACACGTCCATCTGCCCGCGTTTAACGTTGTGGGTCAGGTGATCCAACTCTTTGAGGCCGACGGCGTTGTCGTTCGGCGTGCGCCCTTCGATGTACTCGAAGTCGACGTCGTAGATGCTCTTGTCGCCGAAGCGGTCCACCAGATACAACAAGGAGCCGCCGATGCCTTCGACACAGGGAATATTCAGTTCACCGAAGTTGGCGTGGCTGCCCACCAGCTTGGCACCTTGGGACGCCACATAGGCCGCAGCCTGGGCTGCGTTCTGCACGCGGAAGGCCATGGCGCAGGCGCTCGGGCCGTGCTTCAAACCGAACTCGCGCACATGCCCGGTGGGGCTGCCGTTAAGCACAAAATTGATGTCGTTTTGCTGGAACAACCAGACCTCTTTCGAGCGGTGCTTGGCGGTTTCAGTAAAACCCATGGCGGTGAACAGCTCGCGCAACTGCTGGATACCTTCGGGCGTCGGCGCGGTGTATTCGACAAACTCGAAACCGTCGGTGCCGATGGGGTTGTGCGGCTGAATCTTGTTCACGGCGTTCATTGCGCCTCCTCGTTGTTGTTGTGATCAACCGCTGCAGCCATGCAACGGCGCGGATTGACCTCATAACAACTGAGCGCAGGTGCACTCACAAGCGGCTGCAACATGCCCTACCCGGCTTTGCGCCCGTGCTTTCGGCAAGTTTTCAATACACAGAGAAAAACAGCGCGCTTGCCGACTGCAACCACCCAAACTGCGTAACGAAAGATTTACAAGGCGGTCGATTTAACTGCCAGATGCAAGGCCGCAGTCTTAGCCCAAATGCAATCCGCAAACATTACAGGCAACCACCGGCCCTCCCGAATTGCATCCGGGCTACTGGCTGAAATCCGCGTGAAAGTTTTACGTTAGAAGAAACCGTAGGATGCATGGCGCTTCATCCATCCACCAGTCGGTCTCAAGGCGGATGAAAAAGCGGCATCCGCCCGAGACCCAGCGCTGCTATCAGTGCTGCAAATGGCCGTAGAGTTTGGCGTACAGACCACCCTCGGCGATCAACTCTTGATGGCCGCCGTCTTCGGCGATGCTGCCACCGTCGAATACCAACACGCGATCAGCCTGCTTCACCGCACTCAAGCGGTGGGCAATGATCAAGGTGGTGCGGCCATGCAGGAACTGGTTGAGCGCCTTGTGCAGCGCGTATTCGGTGGCGGCATCCAAGGCCGAGGTGGCTTCATCGAGAATGACCACTTTCGGCTCGGCCAGCACCATGCGCGCAATGGCCAGGCGCTGGCGTTGCCCGCCGGACAAGCGCACACCGGAGCGGCCAACAATGCTGTCCAGCCCTTGCGGCAGGCTGCGGATGGTGTCGGCCAGTTGAGCGATATCCAGCGCACGCCAGCAAGCCTCGTCATCACGCTCACGGCCCATGCACAGGTTGGCGCGCACGCTGTCGTTAAACAGCGCCGGGTGCTGCAACACCACCGCCACATGCTCGCGCACGGTTTCCAGGCCAATTTCTTGTTGGCTGCTGCCGCCAAAACATATGGTTCCGGACTGGGGTGTATAAAGCCCCAACAGCAACTGCACCAAGGTGCTTTTGCCGCCGCCACTGGCACCGACGATGGCGACTTTTTCACCCGGTGCGATGCTCAGGTTGAGTTGGTTCAGCACCGGCTCATCGTTATAGGCAAAGGTCAGCCCGCTGATCTCGATGCCCACGGTAGCGCGGCCTTTAAACGGGTCGCTACTGCCGGGATATTGCGGTTCGTCTTTACGCGCCAACAGCTCATTTATCCGCGTCAGCGCGCCACCAGCGGCGTAGAAGGCGTATTGCAGGCTGAGCAGTTGCTCAACCGGGCCAATCATGAACCACAGGTAGCTGAACACCGCGAGCATCTGGCCAATCGACAGGTCAGAAAGCAGCACAGTGATCATGGCCGCGGCACGGAATACATCGATACCAAACTGGAACAGCAAGCCGCTGGCACGGTTCGACGCATCGGTCTTCCACTGCGAGGCCACGGCGTAGTCGCGCACTTCTTTGGCACGCCCACCGAGGCGGCCGAGGAAATAACCCTGGCGGTTACCAGCGCGGATTTCCTGAATGGCTTCCAGGGTTTCGGTGAGGGCTTGGGTGAAGCGTCCGGTGCTGTCGTTTTCCAGTTTTTTCAGGTGTTTGACGCGTTTACCCAGCAACACGGTGGCGTAGATCACCAGCGGGTTGAACAGCAAAATCAGCAACGCCAACTGCCAGTGCATCCAGATCAAAATGGCTGAAGTACCGGCCAGAGTGAGCACTGCCACCAGAAAGCGGCTGAGGGTTTCACCGACAAACTTGTCCAAGGTGTCGAGGTCAGTGACCAGATGCGTGGTCACGGTGCCGCTGCCCAGGCTTTCATATTCAGCCAGGGAGATGCGCTTGAGCCGCTCGATCAAACGAATGCGAATTCGGTAGACGATGTCCTTCGACAGCCGAGCAAACAGCCGCGCCTGCACCACGTTGAACACCAGCGCACCGCCGCGCAAAAACAGCGTCAGCACCAGCATCAGGCCGATGTAGCCGACGGCGGTTTCCCAGTGAGTGGGCAGGAAGTTATCCATCACTTTTAGCGCTGCATCGCCGTCGTTGAGCAGCACCTCATCGACCAGCAGCGGCAGCAGCAATGGAATTGGCACACTGCACAGCGTGGCCAAAATGGCGACCAGATTGGCCCAGATCAGCGCTTTTTTATGCTGCAGGGCCAGCGTGCGAATGTGCGCCCAGCTCAGGCGGTCATGCATTAACAGTACGCTCCAACCAACGACCCAACAGGGGTTGTAAAACATCCAGCGGCTGGTAGCCGTTGGTCAGCAGTGCCATCTGTCCGTTGCGTTCGGCCAGCAAGGTGGGGAAGCCTGCAATCCCCAGATCCTGCACCCAGCTGACATCGGCTGCCGTCGCAGCCCGTTGCGCGGCGCTGTCGAAGGCCTCGGCAAAGACGATACGAGGGATACCGGCGCGCTCGGCTAACTCAACCAACACACTGGCGCGGGTAACATCCACACCTTGGGTATAGAACGCGCGCTGAATCAAACGATTCAGCGGCAACACCAGTTCAGGTGCCAAGGCACGGGCCGTTACCAGCGCGCGGCACGCCGGTTCGGTGTCGTACACCAACCCCTCTGGCAGTCCATCATTGAAATTGAATAACTGCCCGGTGCTGGCATTAACTGCTTGCCAGTAGCCCAGGTAACGCACGCGCGAAGCGGCATCAATGGCCACGCCTTCACGACGCAAACCACCCATGACCAACTCCAGACCAACACCCGCAGCAGCGGCCTGCTCAGCCAAGGACTCCAGTACCGGAGCAAAGCCCCAGCACCATGAACACATCGGGTCCATCACATACAGCAGGCGTGCACGCATGCTTAAGCCTCGCGGTTGAGTCGGGGATTGAAACCCAGTGGATGCGGCTGGTTACGCGCCTTGGCCAGTTCAATCTGGCGCTGCCGCTCACGCGCGCCGGCACGGGTTTTCTCTGGCAGCGAGTCCCAGCAATGCGGGCAACTGACGCCTGGGGTGTAAAACTCGGATTGACGGTCTTCCACCGACACCGGCGTACGGCAGGCATGACACTGGTCGTAATCGCCTTCCGTCAGGTCATGGCGCACAGTGACGCGGTTATCAAACACAAAGCAGTCGCCCTGCCATTTGGTCTGGTCTTGCGGCACTTCTTCCAGGTATTTGAGGATGCCACCCTTAAGGTGATACACCTCCTCGTAACCCTCAGTGAGCATGTAGCTGGAGGCTTTTTCACAGCGAATACCGCCGGTGCAGAACATCGCCACTTTCTTGTGCTTGGCCGGGTCGAAGTGCGCCTTGATGTAATCGGGGAACTCGCGGAATGACTTCGTTTTAGGGTCAATCGCGCCCTCGAAGGTGCCAATGGACACTTCGTAATCGTTACGTGTATCGATCAACAACACTTCGGGGTCGCTGATCAGCGCATTCCAGTCTTTGGGCTCAACGTAGGTGCCGACCTTCTGGTTCGGATCTACACCGGCCACACCGAGGGTGACGATCTCTTTCTTCAGCTTGACCTTGGTGCGGTAGAACGGCTGCTCATCACAATACGACTCTTTGTGGTCGATATCGGCCAAACGTGCGTCCAGTGCGAACCAGGCCATCAACCCATCAATACCGGCACGCGAGCCGGAAACAGTGCCGTTGATGCCCTCTTCAGCCAGCAGCAAGGTGCCTTTGATGCCTTGCGCCAACATGCAATCAAGCAGCGGCTCACGCAGTGCGTGGTAATCCGGTAGGGAAACGAATTTATACAGCGCAGCAACGACGATTTTGTCGGTCATGAGACTTTCCTTCAGTAGTCGCCCACGTAAAGGGCGGACTGGGAGATAACACGGGCACAACACCCGATTTAGCGATGTCAGTTGAGTTGGCAGGTGCAGCCAAGGCCTTCAACTGTTCTGCCCTTACAGGCGTGAAACGCGGGCAAGCCCAGCACAGATTGGTACAAGCCGCTCAAACGCCTTATGGCGCATAGCAAAAACAGGCCGTCCGGCGTCAGCCTGACCTGCGGGTGCGAAGTTTACGTGGGTTGCAGCAGCAGGTGTAGAGACCAATTGCCTCAGACACCTGCCGCTTAACTGATCGCCCCGGCTTAATGGCCGCCCTTGCAGGTTGGCGATGCGGGCGCAACACCCTGCTGTGCCCATTCTTCAGGCGTATAGGTGTGCAAGGCCAAGGCGTGTATCTGCCCCATTAAATCACCCAGGCTGGCATAAGCCTTTTGGTGACGCTTGACCGCATTCAGCCCGCTGAATACATCGCTGACAATCACCGCTTTGTAGTGCGTTTCCAGGCCACGACTGTGCATGTGGCTTTCATCCAGCAGGTCAAGGTGCTGCGGCCGTAACTCGGTGAGCGCAGCGCGCAAAAGATCAATTGTAGCCATTACCGTGATTACTCCGCTTTTTTCGGGGCCAGCTTGCTGACCATTTCAGCCAACAGTTGGTTGACCTTGGGTACGGCCGTTTCCAACTTGCTTTGCGTCAGTTGCGCGGACTGGGCCGTCAGCGTCGGCATCTGCTGCAGGACTTTCTGACCCAAGGGCGATTCGTAGAACCGAATCAGGTCTTTCATTTCCTGTTCGGTGAAGGTGCGGGTGTAAAGCGCCACCATGTCCGGCTTGAGCTTGTCCCAACCGACCGCCTGCTCAAGGGCCGCATTGGCCTGCGCCTGGTAGGTTTCCAACAGGGCTTTTTCGCTTTGCGGGGCATTACTTTCAGCAAAGCGCTGGGCAAACATCTGCTGCACTTGGGCATAAACCGGAACGGCCAGCTTGTCTGCGCGGGCCAGCAGCAAGAAACGCTCGGCATCAGCGGCGTGACTTTTCGCATCAGCCAACGCCTGAACACTGCTACAGGCCATCAACAAGGCCGCACATAAAACCGTAAAGCGAGGCATGTATGACTCCTAGTCAAGAATGAGCCTTGTTTGGCTCACGTGCGCGCATTCTGTGCTTAAGCAGGCATGTGACTCAAGCTTGGCGACTGCCAACTTGATCAAGCTACAACTGTGCACTGGCGCACACTGCGTAGAAAGGCCAAAATGCCAGTAATTGCCCTACAAGCTGCTGCTTGTGCATGCTGCGGCCTTACCCAACTGGCTGCAGTGAACGTTGGCTCAAAAGGCCTGCTACTCACACACATGGACGTGTCCGATGAATAGTTTCACCCGCACCGAACCATTCGCGGCCATTGCGCTGTGCGACCCCAGCGGCCAACTCAACCCCCAGGCAGTTGGCTGGTCGCCCCGGCCGAATGTCGATTGCGCCATCCCCGGTCATTTCGGGCGGCGTAAACGCTGGAATCATTGGTGCATCACCACCCCGCGCTGGATGTTGTCCTTTACCCAAGCGGATGTGGATTACCTGGGTTACGTCGCGGTTTATTTCCTCGATCTGCAGAATGGGCAATCTTTTGCCTGCAGCCAATACAGCCTTTTCGCGCGCGGCTGCCATTTGCCGGATCAGCCGCAGGCCAGCCACTACTTCAATCACCCGCGCTTGCAACTCAACGTTAGCGAGCACACGGGGCGCAGCCGCATCACCATCAACGCACCCGACATCGGTGGCCAGGCATTGCAGGCCGAACTGGATATCCAGCGGCCGCCGCATATGGATTCAGTCAATCTGGTTGCGCCACTGGGCCCGAACAGTTTTCATGCCACCAGCCGGCAATTGGCCTTGCCCTGCAGCGGCACGGTGTTAGTGGGTAAAGAGCAATACGGTTGCATCACAGGCCAAAGCTTCGCCGCTCTGGATTTTGGTCGCGGCGTATGGCCACTCAACAGTCAATGGACCCGCGCCGCCTTCGCCGCACCTGGCGGTATTGCAGGCAATTTTGGCGCTGGCTGGACCGATCACAGCAGCCTGTCTGAAACACCCTGTGGTTTGGCGGTGAACTCCAGCATCTGAATAGACCAATCCACATCAGCCAAAGCCCGCAAAGCCCACTGGCACCTTGGCAACTCAACAGTGCCGATGACGCCGTTGAGCTGACCTTCACTCCACGTCAACGTCACCGCGCCTACCGGCGGCTCGGACCTTTCTATGCCGACACTCAGCAGTGGTTTGGGCATTTTACTGGCGTGCTGCGCGGGCCTGAGGGTGAACGTGTCCCCGTCAACCAAGCCCTTGGCTGGGTGGGTGAAACTCACGCACGCTGGTAATCGGCCATCGATGTTGAACCTCTAGTGATGCACAGCGACCTAAGCTGAGATACGCCCAGGCTGGCATTCACAAACCGGCAATCGGCTTGCTGCATGCGCAACCATCAGGAGAGCCACCATGAGCCGCACTGAAACCGACAGCCTGGGCCCGATGGAAGTGCCCGATGAGGCTTACTGGGGCGCCCAGACCCAGCGTTCACTGATCAACTTTGCCATCGGCCAGGAGCGCATGCCTTTGCCAGTGGTGCATGCCTTGGCGCTAATCAAGAAGGCTGCCGCGCGGGTCAATCAGCGCATCGGTGAATTGCCTGCCGACTTGGCCTGGCTGATTGAGCAGGCCGCCAATGAAGTGCTGGCAGGCCAGCATGATGAGCAATTTCCCCTGATGGTTTGGCAAACCGGCAGCGGCACGCAAAGCAATATGAACGTCAATGAAGTGATCGCCGGACGCGCCAATGAACTGGCCGGCAGCGGCCGTGGCGGCAAGACGCCGGTGCATCCCAATGATCATGTCAACCGCGCACAAAGCTCCAATGACAGCTTCCCCACCGCCATGCATATCGCCGCCGTGCAGGCCGTAAAACAGCAACTGCTGCCGGCTCTGCGCGAGTTGCGTGATGGTTTACAGGAGCAGGCCGACCGCTATGCCCACCTGCTCAAGACCGGACGCACGCACATGATGGACGCCACGCCCATGACCTTTGGCCAGGAGCTGTCAGCGTTTGTCGCGCAACTGGGCTACGCCGAACGGGCAATCCTGGCCACCCTGCCGAGCGTCTGCGAACTGGCCCAGGGTGGCACGGCAGTCGGCACTGGATTGAACTCGCCGCTGGGCTTTGCCGACGCCATGGCTGCCGAACTGGCAGCCTTAAGTGGCCTGCCGTTCGTCAGCGCGCCTAACAAATTTTCTGCGCTGTCCGGCCACGAGCCGTTGGTGGCGCTATCAGGTGCGTTGAAAACCCTCGCAGTCGCCCTTATGAAACTTGCCAACGACCTGCGTTTACTCAGCTCCGGCCCACGTGCAGGCTTTGCCGAAGTGCGCTTGCCAGCCAACGAACCGGGCAGCTCGATCATGCCGGGCAAGGTCAACCCAACCCAATGCGAGGCGCTGTCGATGTTGGCCTGCCAAGTGCTCGGCAACGACACAACGATTGCTTTTGCCGCAAGCCAGGGCCATCTGCAACTCAACGTGTTCAAGCCGGTGATCATTCATAACCTGCTGCAATCGATACGCTTGCTCGCGGACGGCTGCCATAACTTCCAACAGCACTGCGTGGCTGGTCTTCAGCCCGATGCGGCGAAAATGGCCGAGCACCTAGAGCGTGGCCTGATGCTGGTGACCGCACTCAACCCGCATATCGGCTACGACAAAGCCGCACAGATCGCCAAGCAGGCCTACCAGGACGGCACCACTCTGCGCGAAGCAGCGCTGCAACTGGGCTACCTGAGCAATGAACAATTCGACACCTGGGTGCGCCCTGAAAACATGCTGGAGGCCGGAAAACATGAGTGAAGCGACAAAGAGCGGCGCGACGCCACTGGAAGGTGACGGCAAGCGTATTTTGATGATTCTCGGCACACCCAAAAGCAACAGCTTTTGCCATGCCCTGTTCGAGGCCTATGCCCAAGGCGCGCAGAGCAAAGGCCATGCCGTGCGGCAATTAAAGCTGGGGAGCCTGAACTTTGATCCCGTGCTGCGCGATGGCTTCGAACAAAGCCAGCAATTGGAGCCCGACCTGCTAGAAGCGCAGCGCCAGATCCATTGGGCCGAGCACCTGGTATTGGTTTACCCCATTTGGTGGGGCGGTATGCCTGCCCTGCTCAAGGGCTTTTTTGATCGCATCTTCCTGCCCGGCTTCGCCTTCAAGTACCGCAACCGCTCGCAACTGTGGGACAAGCTGCTGAGCGGGCGTACGGCTGATTTGCTGGTCACACTGGACACGCCCCCTTGGTATTTCCGCTGGGTTTACGGCGCACCGGGGCATCGGCAAATGACCCGCACCATCCTCGGTTTCTGCGGCATCAAAACCCGCCGTCTAAGCCAGTTTGCGCCCATTCGCCCCTCCACCGAGGAACAGCGCCAGCGCTGGTTGCGTCAGGCAGAGGCGTTAGGCGCAAGCGCCTAAAAAACAAACTGAGCGGCGGCTAAACCAACGCCGCCAAGCGCGCCTTACGGGCGCGCCAACCGGCCAACAGCGAAGGCCCCAGCGCCGTCAAGGCCGAACCCAAAACCACCAACACGGCTCCACCATAAGCCAGCAGATTGATTTGCTCGGGCTGCACGTGGTCCGGCCACCAAGTGGCCGCCAAGGCCACCGAGGCAAAGGTTACCAGTGGGGTAATCGCCAACGCCGCACTGACGCGAGAGGCTTCCCAATGGGCCAACGCCTCCGCAAAGGCGCCGTAGGCCACCAGGGTGTTCAGGCAGCAGGCAAACAGCAGCCAGCCTTGCAGGGCGTTGAGCTCAAGCACTTGCAGTGGATGCGCCCAAGGGGTGATGAGCACCGCGCAAGCCAGGTAGATCACCATCATCACCTGCAGCGAATTCCACACGGTGAGCAACTGCTTCTGGGCCAAGCCATAGAACGCCCAGACAAATGCAGCCAGCAGCACGATCAACACCCCGGTGGTGTATGCCGTCAATGAAGTCAGCAGTTCATGCAGGCGTTGATTGAAGAACAAGACAAAACCGATCAACAGCACCAGCAAGCCGACACCCTGGCCAAGGCTGAAGCGCTCGCGAAACACAAACAAACTGCTGATCAGCAATAAAATCGGTGCCACCTGAATCACCAGTTGCGTGGTGCCGGGGCTGAGCAGATTCAGCCCCATCAGGTACAGCACATAGTTGCCGGTCAACCCGGCAATCGCTACCACAAGCAGCCAGATACCCTTCTTGCCCAGCGCTCGAAATGTCGGTAGGCGCCTACTGGCCGCCAGATAACCCAGCAGTATTGAACCGGCCACCAAAAGCCTAAACCAGGTCACGGTGACCGGATCCATGACCTGCAAAACCTCTTTGAGCTTGATTGGCAATACGCCCCACAGCACCGCCGTCAGCAGCGCAAGAAAAAGACCGTACAGCCAGCGACCCGAAGAAATATGCATAAACGCCTCAATACGAAGCTGCGGTATCCCCAAGCGGGATGTGCAGCGTGACTGCATTCTAGGGGCTGACTGATAAGCAGCACAGCCACAGCCGAGCTGTGCAAAACAGCACAACTGTACTGATGGCCTTTCACTATTCAGGCAATGAATTGGCGCCAAAAACCCAGATAACGAGCACAAAACGTGCGATTTGACTCGATAAAGACCGTTTGTCGTTCAACTCACCATCACTGGAAACGGGGTTTAGACTGATTTTCATACAGCGTAAGCAGGAGGCTTAACCATGTTTGGTCAACGCACCATCGATCACAACCCAGGCACCCACTACCGCAGTGAGCGCGTCTGCGCGGTCAATGGCCAATACTTCTTCTCCACGCGCGAGGGCACACTGGAAGGCCCCTATTTCAATCGCGACGACGCTGAGCGAGAAATTGCCTTCTATATCCGCCGGATGATCCAGGCCAACCAAATCATCGATAGCCGCTCCTTTTAAAACGCTGGCGCATATAAAAAAACCGCGACATGTCGCGGTTTTTTATGTCCTGCTCAAAGCGTTTAGAGCGGCTTAGCGCACCGCTTCAAACAAGCCCGTCGCACCCATACCACCGCCCACACACATGGTGACGATGCCGTAGCGCAGGTTACGCCGCTGCAGTTCACGCACCAGATGCCCGACCTGACGCGAACCGGTCATGCCAAACGGGTGGCCAATTGAAATCGAACCGCCGTTGACGTTGTACTTGGCGTTATCGATTTCCAGACGATCGCGCGCGTACAGGCACTGCGAGGCAAAGGCTTCGTTCAATTCCCACAGGTCGATATCGGCGATGCTCAGCCCTTTGGCCTTAAGCAGTTTGGGCACCGAGAAGACAGGTCCAATGCCCATCTCGTCAGGCTCACAACCTGCGGCGACAAAGCCACGGAAAAACGCCAGCGGCTTGAGGCCCAGTTCGATGGCTTTTTCCAGGCTCATGACCAAGGTCATCGAAGCGCCGTCGGACAGTTGCGAGGCGTTACCAGCCGTGACCGAGCCATCCTCGGCGAACACCGGCTTGAGTGCGGCGAGACTCTCCAGCGTGGTGTCCGCGCGGTTGCAGTCGTCGTGTGCAACGATGCCGTCGACGATGCTCTTTTCACCCGTTGCCTTGTCTTCAACCTGATACTTGACGTGCATTGGCACGATTTCATCGTCAAACAAGCCTTCAGCTTGGGCCCGTGCGGTGCGCTGTTGGCTTTGCAGGGCATAGGCGTCCTGGGCTTCGCGGCTGACGTTATAGCGGCGCGCAACGATCTCGGCCGTTTGGCCCATCGGGTAGTAGATGCCCGGCACGTCTTTTTGCAGCACAGGATTGAACAGATTCTGCGTGTTCATGCTTTTCAGAGTCATGGTGATCGACTCAACACCACCCGCCACAATCACATCGCTGCAACCGGACGCCACCTGATTAGCCGCAATGGCAATGGCCTGCAAGCCCGAGGAACAAAAGCGGTTCAGGGTCATGCCGGCCACGTTGGTGCCCAACCCCGACAGCACGGCCACATTACGGCCAATGTTCATGCCCTGGGCACCTTCGTTGGAACCGGCACCCACGATGCAATCGTCCACCAAGGCTGGATCAATACCGGTACGGGCCAACAGGGCATTGACGCAATGGGCAGCCATGTCGTCGGGACGGGTCAAATTGAACTTGCCACGAAAGGACTTGGCCAAACCGGTTCGAACGTTGTCAACAATCACCACTTCACGCATGCCACACCTCAATGTTGTTGGGTTTTATGGCATGAGAATAAAACCGCGCAATCTCGCTCGGCGACGATCATTCATCAGGGATATGCGCAGCCATCCTTTGGCTCACAGGCCAGCGGCTCAATCCTTGGCAAAGGCGGCTTCAATGGCCTCGTTGATCGTGCGCAGCACCTTAATACGGGCGAAGCACTTGTCGTTGGCCTCAACCAGTGTCCAGGGCGCGATTTCCGTGCTGGTGCGATCAACCATGTCGCCCACCGCATCGCGGTAAAGCGGCCATTTATCGCGGTTTCGCCAATCTTCTTCAGTGATTTTGAAACGCTTGAAGGGGATTTGCTCGCGGGCTTTAAAACGTTCCAACTGGGTTTGCTGATCAATCGCCAGCCAGAACTTCACCAGCACCACCCCCGCGCTGCTTAATTGCTCTTCAAAATCATTGATCTCGCCATAAGCACGCAACCAGTCTCCGGTGCTGCAAAAGCCTTCAACGCGCTCGACCAATACGCGGCCATACCAGGAGCGATCAAACACGGTGAACTTGCCGCGCGGTGGCATGTGCCGCCAAAAGCGCCAGAGGTAAGGCTGCGCGCGCTCTTCTTCGGTGGGCGCGGCCACCGGCACAATCCGGTACTGGCGCGGGTCCAGGGCACCAATCACGCGACGAATCGCGCCGCCCTTGCCGGCCGCATCATTGCCCTCAAAAACCGCAATCAGCGAATGCTTACGCATACGTTTATCGCGCATCAGGCTGGATAAGCGTGCCTGCTCAAAAGCCAGTTGTGCGGTGTAGCTTTCCTTATCCAGCGTCTGCGTCATGTCCAGGCTTTCGAGTAAGCCACGCTCATCCAGGCTAGAGGTCAGCGGCGCGGCATGCGGGTGAGGCAGCGGTCGGTTTTTGGCTTTTAGCGCGGCCTGCAGGCCGTCGAGCAAAATGCGCCCAACGGTCAGGCTGCGGTAATACTCATCGACCCCCTCGACCACATACCAAGGGGCATAGTCGCGACTGGTGCGACGCAACACGCGCTCACCGACGCGGACAAACTTGTCGTAGGTTTTCGATTGCTGCCAGTCAAACGGGCTGATTCGCCAGCTGTGCAAAGGGGCGTCCTGCAGGGCTTTGAGGCGCGCCTTCATGTGCTGTTTGGAGAGGTGAAACCAGAACTTGAAAATCAGTGTGCCTTCGTCGCAGAGCATGCGCTCCATGCCAAGGGTGCTGTCGATGGACTGATCGAGCACGGCGTTTTTGATCCGTCCATGCACCCTGCCCTGCAACATCTGGCTGTACCAATTGCCGAAGAAAATGCCGATACGCCCCTTGGGCGGCAATTGCCGCCAATAGCGCCACGCGGGCGGGCGGGCCAATTCTTCATCCGTTTGCTGATCAAAGGTGTTGACCTGAATGAGGCGTGCATCCATCCACTCGTTAAGCAGTTTGACCGTTTCGCCCTTACCGGCGCCCTCAATGCCATCGATCAAAATCAACACGGCAAAGCGGCCTTGTTGCTGAAGTTCGTATTGCGCTTCAAGCAGGGCCTCGCGCAGAGCGGGCGCTTCGGCGTCATAGGTGTCTTTGTCGATGCTGCGGCCGATTTCGGCTGATTCAAACATGGCCTACTCCCTCAGTAATGCTGATCAGCCTAGCGGATACAGCGCCGTTATAGCCAAAACACTTCGGGCTTAGCGCCGAGTGATCAGCCCTTGCCGGGCGACTCGCGTTAGCTGGCGCACGGTTTCGTCCAATTGCTCGGCGGCTGGCGCTTGAATAACCGCCATGTCGAAACGATTGCTGGCAAACCGCGCCAAAGACTCGCCGTCGTGGACAAAATTGATCAAGAACGTACGCGGCCCAGGCCAGCGCTTCGGCCAGCCGTCGAGGTAGCGCAAAAGTGTCGGCTGATGACTGCCACCCAGAAGAATTTTCGGATTACGAAACGTCAGCCTGGAGGTGATCGGGGCCAGGCGAATAAGCGGTTGGGGACTTAGCATGGTGATGTCTCCGCCTCATTGGGTCCGCTGGGCAGCGGTGAGAGGCGACACCGAACCAGCGCTTTAGCGGTATTTCGAGGCCTCCTTGGAGTTCCTCTCAGGGCGCTGCAATCAGCAGGTAACCCGGCGCCCCGCAAGTAGCTGTTTAAATCGGCGCTTGGGTCAGCATCCTAGAGAAGCGCGCGCAAAGGTGTCAAGGCAGGCACTGCACACATAAGCACCCCAACCTTTGATTGGCACCTTGCTGTTCAGGGGCTCGCTTGCTGCTTTGAACACCTCTTTAGCAGCACCAGCGAACAGCAGATGGGGCCCATGCCCACCACTTGCACGTGTCAGGCCGTAACAACAACACAGATTGACGCAATGCTTAGCAAGCGCCTGCTTGAGGCATAACCCCCATGCCAGAGCCTTGCAGGGACGAATGTACTAAGTGGCATGTTTTGTGCCAAATCAACACGCTGATATATGCGTCTCGGGATAGGCGCTTTGACTGCAAGGAACGCCTTGAACTGCCCGATAAATCCAATGAGAGCACCCATGAACAACAATAAAACCCTGCTCGCCCTTTGCCTTGGCGCTGGTTTGCTAGCCTCTGGCAGCACCCACGCCTTCTGGTTTGGCTCCTCCGGCTACACCCAAACCAAATACCCGGTTGTGCTGAGCCACGGCATGCTCGGCTTTGACAGCATTCTCGGGATTGATTACTGGTACGGCGTGCCGGGAGCCCTGCGCCGCGACGGCGCCAGCGTGTATGTCACAGAAGTCAGCCAGCTGAATACCTCTGAAGCACGTGGCGAAGAATTACTGTCTCAGGTTGAAGAGATTGTGGCCATTAGCGGCAAGCCCAAGGTCAATTTGATCGGTCACAGCCACGGCGGCCCAACCATTCGCTATGTCGCAGCCGTAAGCCCCAACTTGATTGCCTCAGCCACCAGCGTCGGGGCACCGCATAAAGGTTCAGCCACAGCCGATTTTATCCGTCAGGTACCGCCTGGCTCAGCCGGCGAAACGCTGCTGGCCGGCATCGTCAACGGCCTGGGGTCGTTGATCAACTTCCTGTCTGGCAGCTCCAGCACCAGCCCGCAAAATGCACTGGGCACCCTGGAGTCACTCAACAGCCAGGGTGCGGCGCGCTTCAACGCCAAGTTCCCGCAAGGCATCCCCACCACGGCGTGTGGTGAAGGTGCTTACAGCGTGAATGGCGTGCGTTACTTCTCGTGGAGCGGCACCAGCCCGGTGACCAATATCATTGACCCCAGTGATTTGTTGCTCGGTGCCACAGCACTGACGTTCAACGGCGAAGCCAACGACGGCTTGGTTGGGCGCTGCAGCTCACGCATGGGCAAGGTGATTCGCGACAACTACCGCATGAATCACCTGGATCAGGTCAACCAAACCCTGGGGCTGACCAGCCTGTTTGAAACCGATCCAGTCACGGTCTATCGGCAACATGCCAACCGCCTGAAAAACGCCGGTTTGTAAGTGCATTCCGGGGCTGCTTGCAGCCCCGGTTCAGCTACATCGTCCATGCTGCAATTGTTTCGAATGAGTGCCTGTGAAAAAACTTCTGCTCCTGTTACCCGTGCTTTTTGCACTGTGCCTGGCTCTGGCGCTTTACTTACAGCCCACACCCGCATCCGCGCCGCACGTCGGTACACCACCTGTACAAACCGTGCAGAACCAACAGCCACACACCACGCCGCAAAAAACCATGGCGGCCATCAAAACACCTGCCCCACAGCAAACCCTGCCCAGCTCTTTTGAAGGCACGCATGTAGATGGTGTGTTTCGTTTGGATGCGGACGGCAACCTGCTGATCACCGAAGATATCCGCCGTATCTTTGATTACTTCCTCGCGGCTGTAGGCGAGGAACCTTTACGCGCCAGCGTCGCGCGCTTGCGTGCCTACATCGCCGCTCAACTCCCGGTTCACGCCCGTGAACAAGCGCTGGCGCTGCTTAATCAGTACCTCGATTACAAGCGCGAGTTGGTGCTGCTAGAGCGCGATTTGCCGCAAATGGCCAACCTGGATGCACTGCTCCAACGCGAATCAGCGGTGCAGGCCTTGCGTGCAAGGCTGTTCGACAGCCAAACCCAGCAGGCCTTTTTTGGCCGGGAAGAGGCTTACAACCAGTTCAGCCTGCAACGACTGGCCATTGCCAATGATCGCCAGCTCGATGACAACGCCAAAGCCGTTGCCATTGATCAGCTGCGCAACAGCTTGCCCGCCGAGATGCAGGACGCCGTGCTGCCGCAGTTACAAAACGACCTGCGCCAGCAAACCGCAGCCCTGCAAGCCGCAGGCGCAAAGCCTGAACAGATCCGTCAACTGCGCCAGCAACTGGTCGGTGCGGAAGCCACCCAGCGTCTTGAGACGCTCGATCAACAACGACAGACCTGGAAAAAGCGCATCGCCCAGTACCGTCAGGAAAAAGCAGCCATCGAAAATAACTCCGGCATGAGCGCCAGCGATAAGCGCGCCGCGATCAATCAACTGGCCGTGGAAAACTTCGATGAGCGTGAACGCCTGCGCCTGGAAGCCGCAGAACAACTGTCTGCTCAGCAGGAACTGCAACCTTAAAGATGCAAAAGCCCACCGAAGTGGGCTTGTTCAAACGGGTTTGGCTTAACCGGCGATGCGTTTATCCAGCGACAGCTTGCCAGCCCCTTCGATGACCAGCGCAATACTGATTGCCAGCAACGCCAGAGCAAACTCATAGCCGTTATTGCTCATGAAAAACCCGTTAGCCAAGTGCACGGTGACAATCGCCACCAGCATGGTCACAGCCAACATGGCCGCCGCAGGACGCACAAGCAAACCGAGGATCAGCGCCAGCCCACCGAAAAACTCAGCACTGCCCGCCATCAAGGCCATCAGGTAACCGGGGGCCAGGCCGATGCTTTCCATCCATTGCCCCACCCCTTCAAGGCCGTAGCCGCCAAACCAGCCAAACAACTTTTGCGCGCCGTGAGCAGCAAAGGTCAGCCCCGCAACGATACGCAGCACAGTCAAGCCGAAGCCCGCTTGGGTGTGGGTGACACGTTTAAGAAGCGAATTCATGAGCAGCATTCCTGTAGTAGAGGGTGATGCTGCGCAGATTAAATCAATTATCCGATATGAAAAGTCGATAAACCCGCTAAAAGCAATCTACTAATTAGATTTAAAGGCCGCGTTAAGGCTCCAGTAAATAGCGCTCGCGATTAAACGCCAGGTAATACTTGTTCACGCTATTCACGTAGCTGACTACGCCCATGCCCATTTGCTCCATGGCCACTCGTTCGACCTGGAAAAACCACTGATTGGGATTTAAACCGCGCCGCCGCGCTTCGGCGCGCAGCCCTTGAACCCTCTGCGGCCCCATGTTGTAACCCGCCAAAATGAACGCCATACGCTCGCGCTCATTAAGCTGCGGGCTGTTGAAGTAGTTGCGGCGAATCATGGCCAAGTACTTGGCGCTGGCCTGCACATTGTTCTCCAACACCCCGATGTTACTCACGCCAACGCTGCTGGCTGCCGCCGGAGTCACTTGCATCAGCCCGGTCGCCCCGCCCGCCCCGCGCGCAGCAGGATTAAGGGTGGACTCCTTGAACGCCACGGCGGCCAGTGTCAGCCAGTCAAATTGATGCTGCGCCGCATAGCGCTGCAACACCGGGCGCACTTTCTCCAAGCGCTGACGCTCGGTACGACCCAGTGGATAGTGGACTTTGTACAAACGCCGGTAGACGCGCTGAAACACGGCATCCAAGTCAGCCGGATCGCGGTAACTTTTGAGAAAGCGATCAATACTGGCACCCAGCATGGGCGCGTCACGGCGCAGGACCCAGCGCATGTCGCCATCGCTGGAAAGCGGCAAATGGCGGTCAAGACGCAACTTGGGCATCACCTTGGCCCAGCGCTCGGCGATAGGTTGCTCAACCGCCGTAACGCTGAAAATGCCGGCGTTAACCATTTCCAGCACATCCTCGACCGCCAGGCTCGCGTCCACCCACTCAATCACCACTGGCGAGCGCTTGCTGTCGATCAAGCGCTGGTTGAGCGCACGTATGGCGTTGCCCGCCACGCTGCCAGCAGGCAATGCCAGGCTGCGGCCGGAAAGGTCCTCTAATCGCTGGTAGCGGCGGTTACCTTGTCGCGCCACGATGATCACCGGTACATCACGGCGAATAGCCGCGCTGGCGCTTAACTGACTGCCACGGGGTAAATCAAGCAGCTCTCCAGGGGCCACCAGATCGCCCTCACCACGCTGCAAGGCGGCCAGCAATTGGTCTTTTGCCCGAGGGACAAGTGTCAATTTAATAGCACGATTGCCCTGCGCGTTACGGTTGAGGTACTGCTCGAATGCACGCAGCCGCTGGTACTCGATGCCAATGCTTTGGCCGCGCACCATCCCTGAACTGTGGCGGCTCTGATTGACCAAAACACGCAGCTCACCGCTGCTGCGAATACTGGCCAGATCGCGCACCGCTCTGGGTTTTTCGACCTCAAGTGGACCAGTCACGCGCGCCATGGCCGTGCAGGACAGCAGCACCAGGCAGCAGGTGAGCAGCACTCGCAACATCAGGGCTCCAGAGCATGCGCAATTAGTTAAGAAAACGTTCAACAGGCGCCATAACGCCTGCAAGGTACAGTCCAACTGGCCGCCTGCGCGGGGCGCGGAGGTTCGCACAGACCCTCCACAGACACCAGCCGATTGTTATATGCAACATCACCTACACATCTTAAGTCACTGTATTTATTGACTTTTAAACTGAATAAAAAGCTCTGTTATGCTGCTCACACTTCACAGCAGGGTGCACCATGCAACTCATCGACATTGGCGTCAATCTGACCCACCCAAGCTTTGCCGAATACCGCCAGGCGCTCTTGGAACGTGCATACGCCGCGGGCGTTAAACGCCTGATCTTAACGGGCACCAGCCTCGTCGAAAGCCAAAATGCTCTGGCTTTATGCCAGCAGTTGGACGCAAACAGCGAACATTTGTTCAGCACGGCAGGCATTCATCCTCACGACGCCAGCAGTTGGAACAGTGACAGCTACAACGAGCTTACAGCCCTACTGAAGGATCCACGGGTACGGGCCGTGGGTGAATGCGGATTGGACTTCAACCGCGACTTTTCCCCACGCGCACAACAGGAAAAGGTGCTGGAGCAGCAGCTGGCACTGGCCGTCGAGTTGCAACTACCTGTGTTCTTGCATGAGCGAGATGCCGATGAGCGCCTGCTGGCGATTGTGCGTGACTTTCGTGACCAACTGAGTGCTGCCGTGGTGCACTGTTTTACTGGCGAAAAACGCGCGCTGTTCAACTACCTAGACATGGACCTGCACATTGGTATCACCGGCTGGATCTGTGATGAGCGACGTGGCAGCCACCTGCACCCGCTGGTTAAAGAAATCCCGCGCACACGCTTAATGCTGGAAAGCGATGCCCCCTATCTGCTGCCACGCAGCCTGCGTCCAAAACCGAAAAACGGGCGCAACGAACCGGCCTTCCTCACCGAGGTGCTGCGTGAAGTGGCACTGCATCGGGGGGAAAGCGAAGCGGACGTAGCCGCGCACACCAGCGCCACTGCCATGACGTTTTTCAATCTGTCGGTATGAATAGGCTGCAGGTGGCAACCTGAATCGGCGGCGTTTGATAAGGATCAATAGGCCAAAATTTGCTTTACTCGATACTGCTGGCACTTTGCCAAGCAGGCTCTTGACCTAAGGGCCTAAACCCCAAGCCCGCGTTGCCGATAAGACACCTGAACACCCTCAGCCTCGTTCACACGCGGCGGGCTACCAACCATTACACGGAAGAGATGTGCATGGGCCAGTGGATTAGCGATCTTTCCCTGAAGTACAAGTTCTGGGCCGTCAACGCGGTGGCGTTTTTTACCACCTTGTTATTGGTGCTGTACGCCATCCACCTTGAGCAGCAGGTTCATACCCATGCTGCGAAAGCCTCAGCGCAGCAGCTTGCGCAAACCCTGGAGCAGTGGCCCAAAGATACGGCTCTGCCCAGAGACAACCGCATTCTGACCTTCAGTTCCAGTCAATCTCCGCGCCTGCCCGACAACCAAGGCAACCTCTTGAGCAATGCCACTGGCTGGGTTGAACTGAGCGGCGCTGAGCAGATCATCGGTGCCGCAGTGGTCAACCGTGCCGAAGGTCAGCGCGTGGCGGTGCTCGCCAAAGCACCGAGCATCTACGATGTGTTTTTTGACCGTGCCCTCAGCTACGCCTTGGTAGTGGCGTTGTTGATGCTGCTGCTGTTGGCAGCCTCGCAGTTGCTGATTCGCTTTTTGCTGAGCCACCTTAATACCCTCAAGGACGTGATGCTGCAGGTAGAACGCAGCGGTGATTTGAGCGCCCGCGTACCGTTGGACAGCCGTGACGAAGTGGGTCAGATGGCCAGCGCCTTCAATGCCATGCAAGCCGGCTATCAGCGTGTGGTCGGCATCGTCGCGCAATCGGCGGCGCAGTTGGACATGGGGTCCAAACGCATGGCCAGCAACATGAGTGAAGTGCGACGGGGCATGCTTGAACAGCAAAGTGAAACCGAACAGGCAGCCACGGCTATCAATGAAATGACCGCGACCGTGCACCAGATCGCCGAGCACACGGCCGACACGCGTGATCAGTCCAAACAGGCGGAAGAACTCGCGGATAACGGCCAGCAGGTAGTTAATCGCGTAGCTCGGTCGATTTCAGGCTTGTCCAGTGGTGTGCAGCAGACCGCACAGATGATCGAGCAACTAGCAGTCGACAGCCAGAAAATCGGCGGCGTGGTCAGTGAGATTCATGGCATTGCCGAACAGACCAACCTGCTCGCCCTTAACGCTGCGATCGAAGCCGCTCGCGCGGGTGAAATGGGCCGTGGCTTTGCCGTGGTAGCCGACGAGGTGCGCAACCTGGCCAAACGCGTGCAGGACTCAACCGATGTCATAACCCAGATGATCAATACCCTGCAAAGCGGCACACGCGATGCCGTCGACTTTATGCAGGACAGCTCGATCAAGGCCGATGAGTGCGTGAAACAAGCTGATGAAGCCGGTCATGCGCTGGCGGCCATTACCGAGTCGGTGGGATTGATGCGTGAGAGCAACACGCAGATTGCGGTCGCCGCAGAACAGCAAAGCCAGGTGGCAGAAGAGATGAATCGCGCTGTAGTGCGCATTCGTGATGTCACTGAGCAAACGGTCGGTCAAACCAGCGAGTCCGCAGCGACCAGCAATGAGCTGGCCACCCTGGCGGGCGAGTTGAACAAGGCCATCGGCCAACTGAAATTGTAAAACCGCTTCTGGATGCCGTTGCAGGCTCACGCTGCAACGGCAGCGGTTCACATCGCAAACGCGCGCTTAACCAAACACCGTCACGGTCTGTCGGCTGATCGCCAGCAACTCGCCTTCTTTTGTCCAAATGGCGGCAGCCGTGTGCCCATAGCCATCGCGGGCGTGTTCGATATTCGCGCGGTACAAGCACCAGTCCTCAGTGCTCAGGCTGGGCATGGGCTGCACAAACTCAATGGTCCAGGTCAATGAACTGCCCGGCGCTGGCGCACTCAGGTGAGGCAATACGGCAGGTGGCCAGGCATCGACCAAGGCCAATAGGTGCGCCTCGTTGGCGGGTTCGATGCTGTGCTGATCGCGCAGGCGTACCCAACCGCCCATTTCCCGCGAGGGATTATTGGTAAAAGGTAAACCGCCGTAGGCCCAGCGCATGGCCAGAAAGCGCGTGAATTCGGGGGTGACTTTAGGGATGTAGGGCATTTCTTGGCAGGCTTCAACCGGCTTGGCCTCAGGCGCTGGCTCCGCCTGCACTACAACACGCGATTCGCGCCCTGCGCCGAAGCTGCCTTGCACCAGGGTGACCACCTGCCCTCGCTGAATAGCGCGACCCAAGACCTGGCTAACGGCCTTGCCCTCGCGTAGCACTTCCACTTCGAACTGAATCGCAACATCCGGCTCGGCCGGCCCGACAAAAGTGATCGCCAACGAACGCGGCGGCCTGTCGTTCGGCACCTTGGCGCGCATGGCCTCATACACCAGAGCTGCCATCAAACCGCCGAAACTGGCACGACCCTGGGCCCACTGGGACGGAATCAACACGGCCTGTGGGTTATCACGTACCGCCTGAAGCAACTCGGAAAAGCCCATAACCACCTCGATAAAAAAGACGCGAGTGATGGTAGGGCAAAGTTTGCAGCGCGTGATAAGGCATTTCAGCCAAAAATACGAATGAAAAACGGCCTTTCAGCCAAACTATTCGATAGGTTGGGCAAACTTGCTCGTCAACACCTGCAAGGCCGAGTCAGCCTCGGCCTGTGCCGCCAGCAGCGTGCTGCGCCAACCGGGTACGCAGGGTTGCAAGTCGGCTTCGGCCTCCGCACGCAATAGCCATTGCCACTGGTCGTGCCAGTCACCCAGCGCCGATTGAGCATTTTTCAGCACACGCAATTGAGCACGATTCATATCACTCAGTTGCGGATAGGCTTCAGCGCTGTAGCGCAGGCGTTTAACCAGCAAGCGCAGCCGGTGGCGGTCATGCTCAGGGTCAAGCAGCGCTTGCGTCAGGCGGGTACGGTCTTTGCGCATGCGCTTGCGGATCAGTTTACGCACCTCGGCCAACTCACCGCTGGCGGCCGCCGTTTGCCATTGCCATGGCCACTGATCCAGAGCGCTCAGCACATTCGTCAACGCAGCGCTGCTGAGCAACTGTGCATAGCCTTGTTGCAGCAGCGGCTCACGCGCCTGCGCTGCATCAACCAATCCCTGTTGCAGCAGATAGGCCTGCAACACTTCCAGGTCGCGCAGCGGGCTGCTCACGCGGCCTAACTCTGCGGCGCGTTGCTGCAATTCAGCGCAGGTGGCGATGGCTGTCAGCGGCCTGAGCAAGCTGCGTAATTGGCGCAGCGCGATGCGCAAATCATGCAACGCCTCGCTGTCGGTGTTGGCCTGCAAGCGCTCATGGCAGGCAAACAAACGCACCTGAATACGCAGTACGTGGCGTTGGACGTCATCCAGCAAAGCGGACATTACTTCACTCCTGTGTATGCTCTAAACAGCTGTGTGCTTATCACATGCCATTGCGCCGCGATCAATCAGGCAAAGCGTTTCGTTATGATTCCAACCGGGTTAAGCGCCACGGCAGGGAGCGGCGCAACGCGCGAAGGCATAGGCGCAACTCCGCCGCCGACGCAGCCTGGCCGGCATACCGCTGGGCCTCAAACGCCTGGGCAAAGGCCTGAATCGCTTGCGCTTGAGCCGGCAATTGCAGCGCTGCCCGCGCGGCATAATCACGCGGGCCTTCGCCCGGCTGGCGAGTAACGCCATGGCGCGCCAGTAACCGCTCAAAGCGATGGAAGACACGCTGTTGCGGGTCACGCGCGCGCTGCCAAGGTTTGAATAACCAAAGCGCCAGCAGGCCCAGCAAGATGCCACCGCCACCGACCAAGCCGATTACCAGCGTTTGCGCGTCAACCCGCCCCAACCAGCGCTGTAAAAACTCCAGCTGTTGTTGGCTTTGATAACCCAAGACCCAGCGTTGCCAGCCGTAGTTAATGTTGTCCCAAGCCAGGCGCAGTTCATTCAACCAGCTGAGGTTGCGATAACGCAGAGGTGAGAAAGGCGAATCTTCGAGGAAGGTTTGCTCGCCGGACAAGGCATCTTCAAGGCCGCTTTCAATCCGCTCAGGGGCCACTTGAAACGTGGGATCAATGCTCACCCAGCCGCGGCCTGACTGCCAATACTCCACCCAGGCATGGGCATCAAACTGGCGCACCTGCACATAGTTGCCGGCCGGGTTGTATTCGCCGCCCTGATAACCGGCCACCACCCGCGCCGGAATACCTGCCGCGCGCAGCACAAAGGTCATGGCTCCGGCGTAGTGGGCGCAAAACCCGCTGCGGGTTTCAAATAAGAAATCATCGATGCTGTTGGGCCCCAATGCCGGTGGGCGCAGGGTGTAGGCAAACGGTTGCTGATTGAAGTGGCTGAGCATGGCCTCAACCAATTGCTCGGGCTGTGGATAGTCGCGCTTGAGCTGTTCAGCCCACGCACGGCTGCGCGGATCGACTTGTTCAGGCAATTGCAGGGCGCGGCGTAGAGTCTCGGTGCTCGGCTGGGGTTCGCGCAGCGCTTGAGGCCATGAGGTGGCTTGATAAATCAACGAACGGTCCACTGGCTGCCGTCGCTGCAGGCGGAAATCGCTCATCTGCCGGGTCTGCTCCAACGTGGTTTCAGCCACATCAAGGGCAAACAGCCAGCGTTGAGAGCTGGGTTGCATGACGATGCTGTAGCTAACCGGCTCGCCCTGCTTTTGCCACTGCGCCGCCGGGGCGAACTCAGCGTAATCGGATTGCGACCAACGCCGGCCATCGAAGCGGTCAAAGGTTAAGGCGCGCCAATACAACTCACTGCGCGGCGGCGTTTCACCGCTAAAACTGGCGCGAAAGGCTAACGCGGCCGAGCGGCTCAGGTCAGCGATATCAGCAGGTGCCATGCTGTCAGACAGTCCAGTGGTGGCTTTGTCGTTCGGCACCGGCAGCGACCACAACGGCCCCATGCGCGGGAAAAACACAAACAGCAGCAGCATCACCGGCAATGCCTGCAGCATCATTCCACCGGCCAAGCGCACGGTGGGCCATGGTTGGGTGGCCAGATTGCTTTGTTGCAGGCCAATCAATGCCGCTAGCAGGGCAGTCACCGGCAGCAAGCTGTAAAGCGCCATCAGCATGCTGTCGTCAAACAGGTACGCCGTGACCACGACGAAGAAGCCGAGGAACACCAGCACCAGCGCATCTCGCCGCGTGTGCATTTCCAGCAATTTGAGGACAAAGGCGGCCACCAGCAGCACCACGCCGGCATCCAGCCCGATCAAACTGCCACGGGAAAGAAATACGCCCAACGCCGCTGCCAGCATCAAGCCGCCCTTGGCCCAGGCATTCGGGTAGCGCGCGCGCATGCGGAAAATCTGCACCCGCCAGGCCGCGCTGCCGAGCCACAAGCCGATGATCCACAGCGGCAGGTGGCTCAGGTGCGGAATGATCACCAGCACCTGCGCCACCAACAGCCAAGTCAGGCTAATGCGAGGGATTGCCGAAACCTGACTCATACGCCACGTCCAAACAGCGCCAGCGCGCGCAAACAGGCATCACGGTGCAACTCGCCGCTATCGGCCGCCAACACCTGGCCCGGCAGGCTCAAGGCAAACGGCTGCTGGCGCTCGGACAACTGCAATACCCAATGGCAGAGCAACGACAATCGCGTTTCAACATCACCGCCTAGCGACTCGAAATCCAGGTACAGATCCCGCCCAGTGATGGAGGCAAAATCCTTGACCAGCAAACCCTGGCCGCGCGAATACGCCTTCCAGTGCAAGCGGCGCTTGGAGTCGCCGGGCTGATAGCTTTTCAGCCCCTGATAATCATCCACGCCCTGGCCGTGCGCGCGACTGCCCTCTTCTTCCTGATCATCGCTGGCCCCTGCGCTCAGCGGTAAATCACCTGTCAGCGGCCGGGGATAGACCAGCACCTGCTGATCGAGATCGACCCAGCTCCAAGCCACTAGAATCCCCAACGGAAAACGGCTCTCCACGCGCAAACGACCGGGCCGCAACCAGCCGCGCTGGGTTGTCGGCAGGTTCAGTTGGCATTCGACCTGCCCAGTGGCCGCTACATCCAGGGTTTGCAAATCTACCGGTGGCCAGCCCAGGCTGACCGCCTGATGCGCGCGCGCGCTGCTCTCCAGGCGCACCCGAAACGTCGCCGGCTCACCCACAAACACCGCAGGCGCAGCACCCGCCTTGAGGATCAACCCGGCCAGGTTGCGGTAGGTGTGCAAAATGGCCACCACGAACACCGAACTGAGCAGGAACGTCAGGGCATAGGCCAAGCTGTTCTGGTAATTGATGGCCGCCAGCAGCATCAGCAGCAGTGCGGCCATAAACGCCAAGCCGACCTGACTGGGAATGATGAAAATCCGCCGCTGGTTCAGCCGCACGCTGGCGGCAACCGGAATCCGCCGCGACAGCCAGCGGTTCCAGTAAGGTTTTAGCGCGGCCATCAAAGCGCCGGCACCTCACGCAGCAACCACTGCACTAGGCTACCGCCGCCATGCCCGGCAGGGTCGGCGCGCTCGCGCAGGCGATGGCCGACCACAGCGGGCAGCACCGCTTGTACATCTTCAGGAATCACATAATCGCGCCCCGCCAAAAAAGCCCAGGCACGCGCTGCGGCCAACAGGGCCAGGCTGGCGCGGGGTGACAAGCCCCAGGCAAATTGCGGCTGCGTGCGGGTGGCATCAACCAGGCGCAACACGTAGTCCACTAGTGCATCGCTGGCACGCACTTTGGGGATTTCCGCCTGCACCAGCGCCAGCTCACGGTGATCCAGCAAGGCCGGCAAATTAGGCAGCAACGAGCGCCGCGAGTCGCCCAGCAACAGGGCTTTTTCTGCCGCTTTGCCGGGGTAACCGAGCGACAGACGCATCATAAAGCGGTCGAGTTGCGACTCAGGTAAGGCGAAGGTGCCGCCCTGGCTGACCGGGTTTTGCGTGGCAATCACAAAAAAGGGCTGTGGCAATGGCCGCGTCGCGCCCTCGATAGTCACCTGCCCTTCTTCCATGGCTTCAAGCAGTGCGCTTTGGCTTTTGGGTGTGGCGCGGTTGATTTCATCCGCCAGCACTAATTCAGCAAATATAGGGCCGGGATGGAAAACAAACTGCCCGGTGTCCTTGTCAAACACCGACGTACCGAGAATGTCACCGGGCAACAGGTCAGAGGTGAACTGGATGCGCTGAAAGCTCAAGCCCAACACCTTGGCCAAGGTATGGCTCAGGGTGGTTTTACCCATGCCGGGCAAATCTTCAATCAACAAATGCCCTTCGGCCAGCAAACAGGTCAGGGCCAGCCGTACTTGCTGCTCCTTGCCCAGCAACACCTGATTGACGGACTGAAGTACTGAATCCAGTTTGGCGCGCATGCCTGACTCCTCAAAGATCGAACGCCGATGCTACTGCGCTGGCCAGCCCCGGCATAGCGCAAGGAAATCTTTTGATGAACTTGCACACACTTGCGTTGACACACACCAATAGGCCGACGCGCGCCTACCTGTAGTTTGAGTCCCCTGAACGCTATTTTTGAGGTTGCCATGACCCTCTCGCCGACGCCTGACTGGCACAGCCAACCCGCTGACCTCAGCCTGCAACAGCTCAACACAACCGCTCAGGGCCTGGCCGCGCCGGAAGCCGAACAGCGCCTGCAACAATACGGCCCCAATCAGCTGCCCAGCGGCCAACGCACCAGCGCCCTCAAGCGCTTTGCCCTGCAGTTTCACAACCTGCTGATCTACGTACTGCTGGCGGCCTGCCTGATCACCCTGTCGCTTGGTTTATGGCTGGACAGCGCGGTGATCGCCGGCGTGGTGCTGATCAACGCGCTGGTCGGGTTTATTCAGGAAGGCAAAGCGCAACAAGCCATGCAGGCGATTCAGCGCATGCTCAGCCTGGAAAGCCGGGTGTGGCGTGACGGCCAGGTGCAAAGCCTGAATGCCGAACAATTGGTGCCCGGTGACGTGGTGCTGCTGGACGCGGGTGATCGAGTGCCCGCCGACTTACGCCTGCTGGAGACCCGCAACCTGCGCATTGAAGAGGCAGCCCTCACCGGTGAATCCCTGCCGGTGGACAAACTCACTGACGCCGTTGACGCCCAAGCCAGCCTCGGAGATCGGCGCTGCATGGCGTATTCCGGCACCTTGGTTAGCGCGGGCAGCGCCAGCGGCGTGGTGGTGGCCACCGCCGGGCAAACTGAACTCGGCAAAATCAGCCACATGCTCGACCAAGTCAGCACACTGCAAACCCCACTGCTTAACGACATGGCCCGTTTTGCGCGGCAATTAACGGTGATCATCATCGGGCTGGCCGGTTTAACCTTTTGCCTTGGTGTCTGGCTGCGTGACTACAGCATCAACGACATGCTGATGGCCGCCGTGGGGCTGGCCGTAGCGGCGATCCCTGAGGGCTTGCCGGCCGTGCTGACCATCATCCTGGCCATAGGCGTGCAGCGCATGGCCAAGCGGCGGGCGATCATCCGCCACTTGCCTGCCGTAGAAAGCCTGGGCGCAGTGACGGTCATCTGCTCTGACAAAACCGGCACCCTGACGCGCAATGAGATGACCGTGCAGCAGGTGTTTACCGCCGCGCACCACTATCGCATCGACGGCGTAGGTTACGCCCCTGCCGGCAGTATTTATGCTGATGACGATCACCTAGCCGCGCTGGACAACACCCATGATTTGCGCGAACTGGCTCGTGCTGGCCTGCTGGCCAACAACGCCACGCTGTTTAAAGATGAACATGGCTGGAGCATCACCGGCGACCCAACCGAGGCAGCGTTGCTCACATTGGCCGGCAAGGTCGGCCTGGACCTGCAGCATGAGCAACAGCACCTGCCGCAGGTCGACGCCATTCCGTTCAGCTCCGAGCAGCGTTGCACCGCCAGCCTGCATCACGACCGCGCTCAGCACGGCCTGATTTACATCATCGGCGCACCAGAGCGTCTGCTGGAGGTGTGCAACCGTGAATGGCGCGATGGCAGCCCGCACCCCATCGACCCGCGCCATTGGCACCAGGCTTTGGATAGCGGCAGCCGGCAGGGCCTGCGCATGCTCGGGCTGGCCATGCGCCCTCTGTCCGCGCCGCAGCATGAGCTCAATTACAGCGACCTCAACGGCGACTACGTGCTGCTGGGCCTCGTCGGCATGCTTGACCCACCCCGCGAGGAAGCCATCGCGGCCATCCACCAGTGCCACAGTGCCGGTATCGACGTAAAAATGATCACCGGCGACCATGCCGGCACCGCCTGCGCCATCGCGCAAAAGCTTGGCCTGGGCGCAGGCACACCCCTGACTGGCGCAGACCTGGACACCCTCAGCGATGCCGAGCTAGATAAGCTGCTGCCTCACACCCACGTATTTGCCCGCACCAGCCCCGCGCACAAACTGCGCCTGGTCGAGCGCTTGCAAGCCAGTGGTGAGCGGGTGGCGATGACGGGCGACGGCGTGAATGACGCGCCCGCCCTCAAGCGTGCCGATATTGGCATTGCCATGGGTATTAAAGGCACCGAAGCGGCCAAGGAAGCCGCGCAGATGGTGCTCGCCGATGACAATTTCGCCACCATCACCCACGCCGTAGAGGAAGGTCGTCGGGTGTACGACAACCTGAAGAAATCCATCCTGTTTATTCTGCCGACCAATGCCGGGCAGTCATTCACGCTGCTGATCGCGATTATGCTGGGCATGACGCTGCCCATCACGCCGCTGCAAATTCTCTGGGTGAATATGATCAGCGCCGTCACCCTCGCCTTGGCGCTGGCCTTCGAACCTGCCGAGGCGGACCTGATGCAGCGGCCACCACGCGACCCACACAGCGCCCTGCTCAGCTCGGGGCTGCTGTGGCGAATCGTCATGGTCGGGTTGTTGATGACCCTGACCAGCGCCGGCTTGTTCCACCTCAGCCAGCAACAGGGCTGGAGCCTGGAAGCCAGTCGAACCTTGGCGGTCAACGCCATCATTGCCTGCGAAATCGGCTACCTGTTCAGCAGCCGCCGCCTGCTGGCCCCAGCCAGTTTCAGTTGGCGCGACAACCCCATGGTTTGGAGCATGGTGCTGGTCATCGTTGCACTGCAGGGTTTGTTCAGCCACCTGCCGCTGCTGCAACAATTGTTTGGCACCCAAGGCATGCCAGCGGCGGCCTGGGGACTGTGCCTACTGCTAGCAGGGCTGATGTGCGCCATGGTCGAACTGGAGAAACTCCTGACTCGGCAACGGGTTAAACGCAGCTGTTAGGGCCGCTGCAAATCAAAACGCTCACGCGTCCGGCTATAGGACGCACCACCCAGACGACCGATCAAATCCAGGCGCGCGGGGTCGATACGACCCTGCTCGTTGAGCACCTGATCGTCGATATGGGCCAGCAGCACCTCGGCAAACAGCAGGTGGCAATTAGGGGCCTGCGGTGGATAGGCCATGGTCTGCACCACGCGGCACTCAAACGCCACGGCTGCATCAGCCACACGCGGCGGTTTAACCACGAGGGATGCGCAACTGGCGATGGCGCACTGCTCAAACTCGCTCTGCTCATGGGGCAGTTGCGCCGAACTGGCATTCATCGCCTCAGCCTGCGCAAAGGACACCAACTGAATCACCAGCTCGCCGCTGGCCTGGGCATTGATCAAGGTATCTTTAAGGCTGCCGTCGGGGCGGTGATTGATATTGACCATCAAGGTTGGCGGATCATCACTGATCACTTGAAAGAAGCTGAACGGCGCTAAGTTGCTGACCCCGTTAGGCGACAGGGTCGAGACCCAGGCAATCGGCCGTGGGGTGATGGTGGATGCCAGCCAGCGGTAGCGTTCCAGCGGCGTTAACGCCGCAAAGTCCAACAGCATAATCAGCGCCCTGCCCGCGACTCGCGAATGTAGAACCGCGCGCGTTCGGATTTGGCCGTGCAGCCTTCATAGGCCTCGAACTGCTGCTGCGTCTTGGCGGCGGTGAGCAACGACAGCGCCTTGGAATAACTGACCGTACCGGCAAAGCCATCAGCCTTGGCCAGGTCCAACTCACGCCAGGCGGCCTCCAACTGGCTGGCACAACTGCCACGGTAAGCGGTTTTACCGGCGCAACCACTGAGCACCAACAGCAGCATAGGTAACACGATCCACAGTTTCATCTCTTCACTCCCAAACAAGAACGTGGTTTGAATACACCAGCAGGCCGCTACGATACGACGCACCGCAACACACTGCTACTGGCTTATCTGATGCGCGCCCTGATGAAAAGTGCCGCTGTTAGCGTCTTGAGCACATATACCTCAGCGAAAGCCCAGCAAGCCCGCGCAGGCGCCAGAAACTCAGGCCGCATGCCTTGGCGATCATGCAGACCACGCGTATGGTCACACCATCGGTAATTGGGGGGATTAGGGATGAGCAAGCGCATTGCATTGGTATTGGGCTCGGGTGGCGCGCGCGGCTACGCGCACATCGGCGTGATTGAAGAGCTTGAAGCACGGGGCTATGAAATCGCCTGCATCGCTGGCTGTTCCATGGGTGCGGTGGTGGGCGGCATTTATGCCGCTGGCAAACTCAATGAGTACCGAGACTGGACGCAGAGCCTGGATTATCTCGACGTGTTGCGCCTGCTCGATGTGAGCTTTCGCTTGGGTGCTATTCGCGGCGAAAAAGTCTTCGGGCGGATTCGGGAAATTGTCGGCGAGATCAATATCGAAGACCTGCCGATCCCCTTTACCGCCGTGGCCACCGACCTCACCAACCAGCAAGAAATCTGGTTCCAGGAAGGCTGCCTGCACCAAGCCATGCGCGCTTCGGCGGCCATTCCCAGCCTGTTTACCCCGGTGGTGCAAGGCAAGCGCATGCTGGTCGATGGCGGCCTGCTCAACCCGCTGCCCATCGTGCCGGTGGTGTCCGCGCACTGCGACCTGATCATCGCCGTTAACCTCAACTCGACCCACCAACAGCACTACGAGTTGCCCGTTATTGAGCGCACACCGGCCCTAAAAGGCCGTTTTGACCTGCTGATGAACTCACTCGGCTCACGCCTGCCCTCGTTTAAGCGCAAACCCGGTGAAGACGACGCCTTGCTGCTCCTCGAAGACCACAGCAGACTCCTGCAACCAGAAGCCATCAACCCCTGGCAGCAGAACCTCAACCCGCCGCTGGACAAAGCCGCCACGCCAAAATCAGCCAGTGGTTCACGGGTAGCCGACCTGAGCGGCCCCGCCTCGCTGCTGGAACTGATTAACCAGAGTTTTGAAGTGATGCAAACCTCATTGGCGCAGTACAAAATCGCCGGTTATCCGCCGGACATCCTGATCAACGTGCCTAAGCGAGTGTGCCGCTTCTTTGAGTTCTACAAGGCGCCGGAGCTGATCATGCTCGGCCGGCAGATCGCCCGCGATACACTGGATAAGTACGAACGGGGTGAACGCTAGAGCCTAGGCGGAATCGCGCAGGCGATAGCCAACACCCGCTTCGGTGACGATAAAGCGCGGCGCCGTTGGGTCGTCGCCAAGCTTCTGCCGCAGATGCCCCACTACAACACGCAGATAGTGGCTGTCCTCGGTATGGGTCGGCCCCCAAATGTCCTTGAGCAGTTGCTGTTGGGTTACCACGCGACCGATATGCCGCGCCAGTTGCGCCAGTACCGCGTATTCCTTTCGCGTCAGGCTGACTTCAACACCCTCTAGGCTGACCCGCCGGTAGGCGAAATCCACCTGTAGCGGGCCGCTGCTGACCGCTGCGCTGGCATGCTCCGCACCGCCGGCCAGACGCAGCAATACGCGCACACGGGCAAGAAACTCCTGAATACCGAACGGCTTGGTCACGTAATCATTGGCGCCCCCATCCAGCGCCAAGACCTTTTCACCCTCACTGGCGCGCACCGACAGCACCAGTACCGGCACTTGCGACCAGGCACGCAGTTCGCGCAGCACTTGTTGGCCGTCCATATCCGGCAGGCCGAGGTCGAGTACCACCAGATCCGGTTTGCCCAATGCGGCCTGGGCCAGGCCTTCCTGCCCAGTCGCACCCTCCAGCACTTTGTGGCCTTGGGCCGTTAGGCTGATGCGCAAAAATTTGCGAATCTGCACTTCGTCATCGATAACCAGAATGGTCGCGGGGTTTTGGCTCATTGGTTATCCATCACTGTTCTTCTTCCATCGGCGGCTGCGCGTGTAACGGCAGGTGCAAGGTCAGGCTCGCGCCCAAGCCATCCAGGCCTTCGCCCACCGTCACTCGGCCGCCATGGGCACCGAGCATGCCCTGGCAGATCGCCAAGCCCAAACCAGTGCCCTGCCCGCCGCGATCACCACGGGCGGCGGTGTAGAACATATTAAAAATCTTGCTGCGCTCATGCTCGGGAATACCCGGCCCCTGGTCACTGACAATAAAGCGCAATTCCTCGGCATCTGCCTCGATGGCCACGCACAAACGCCCATGCGGCGGGGAAAACCGCGCAGCATTTTCCAGCACATTGACCAAAGCCTGCTCGATCAACGCGGCATGCACATAGAGCAGCGGCAACTGTTGCGGCACCTGCATCTCTAATTGCAATGCGGACAAGACTGGGCGCAGGCGCTGAGTGGCACTGGCGACGATATCCGCCGGCGCGACCCAGTCACGCGCCAGTTTCAGCCCACCGTGGCCCAGGCGCGTCATGTCCAGCAGGTTCTGGATATAGCGGTCGAGGCGCTCGGCCTCATCGCGGGTGCCTTCCAACAGTTCGCGGCGGTCGGCTAACGGAATCTGCTCACCCAGCGCCAGCAGGCTATCAATTGAGCCGCGCATGGCGGTCAGTGGCGTGCGCAAATCATGGGACACCGATGCCAGCAGCGCGCTGCGCAACTCCTCGGTCTGTCCGTGCAGGCGCGCCGCTTCCAAATCCTCGGCCAACTGTGCACGCTCGAGCGCCTGAGCCAAGGGTTGACCCAGCGCCGTAAGCAGTCGGCGTCGTTCGGCAGGCAGGGCTCCTTCATCCTTTGGGCTGACCCCGAGCAGCAGCAATGGCCCCTCCTCACCTGACAATGGCAACCACCACCAGCGCCCGTCCGGCAAGGTGCCAGTGCCCAGCCCGGCGGGCTGATCGTGCTGCCAGGACCAATCCGCCGCTGCACGCTCCAGATCGGTGAGCAGACGCTGCGCGCCCGCCTCCACCTTCCACAGTGCATCCGGACTACGCGACAGCAAGCTGACCTCAACGTCCTGCAGCAGGCTCAGTTGCTGAATGGCCGCCGCCAGCACTGCCTGGCGATCGGTGGCCGCCGTCAGCTTGCGCGACAGTTCCAGCAACGCGCTGGTCTCACGCTGTGTCTCACGCAAAGCTTGCAACTGCCGACGCTGGCGGCTGGCCAGGTTTCCGGTGAGGCCGGCCATGAGCAGAAAGAACAGGAGGGTCAGCACGTCCTGCTGACGGTCGATGGTCAGGGTCAGGGTCGGCGGGATAAACAAAAAGTTATATGCTAGGAATGACAGGCCGGCACAGGCCATGGCCGGACCCAGGCTGCTGCGCACGGCCACGATCAGTACCGCCACCAGCATGACCAGGGAAATGTTTGGCAGTTCCAATAAATGGGACAACCCCAGCGCCACGACGGAAGCCAGAACGGTAGCCAGCAAGGCCAGCAGATAGTCACGCCAGATCACGGGTTGGCGCGGCCGTGATAAGGCCGGCGCACGACTCACCTCGGTGTCCAGCACACTGATCTCTAAACCTTGCCCTTGCTGCAGCAGACGTTCAGCAAGCCCCCGTCCCAGGTGCCAGATCCGCCGCAGGCGTTGCCGGCTGCGACCAACCAGAATCAGGCTGGCGCGCCGTTCGCGCGCATGTTCGATAAGGGTTTTCGCCACCTCACCGCCGCGTAGGCTGACCACCTCGCCACCCAAACGCTCGGCCAGTTGCTGCGCACCCTGCAGGTAGCTCAAGCGGGTTTCGTCACGCTCACCGCCGGTGTCCACATACACGACCGACCAGGGCAGATGACGGCGCTCAGCCACACGGCAGGCATGCCGCACCAGGCGCTCGGCCTGAGCATCGCCGTCGATGCCAACCAGCAGGCGGCCACGCAGCGCAGGCGCTTGCTGGCCTTGCTGGCGGTAGCGCCGGCTGAGGTCCGCATCGACCCGTGCCGCAGCCGTCTGCATCGCCAGTTCACGCAGTGCGGTGAGGTTGGTTTGGCTAAAAAATGCATCAATGGCGGCGCGCGCCTGTTCCGGCACATAGACCTTGCCGTCACGTAAACGCTCCAGCAGCTCACGCGGCGGCAGGTCGATCAGCAGAATCTCATCAGCTTCCTGCAACACCCAGTCCGGCAGGGTTTCACGCACCTGCACGCCGGTAATGTCGCGCACCTGATCATTCAGTGCTTCGAGGTGTTGCACGTTGACCGTGGTGTACACGTCGATGCCGGCATCCAGCAGTTCCTGCACATCCTGCCAGCGCTTGCTGTGGCGGCTGCCAGGGGCATTGCTGTGCGCCAGTTCATCGACCAACAGCAGCTTCGGTGGTTTGGCCAGAATGCCGTCGAGATCCATCTCGCTCAGGGCCACGCCACGGTATTCCAGACGCTGCTGCGGCTGTTGCGGCAAGCCGGTGAGCATCGCTTCGGTTTCTGCACGGCCATGGGTTTCCACCACGCCCACGCGCAAGTCGACACCCTGACGCAACTGCGCCTGCGCCGCCTGCAACATGGCGTAGGTTTTACCTACGCCGGGGGCCGCGCCGAGAAAGACCTTTAGCCGGCCCCGCCCCTCTCGCGGCATTTCATCAAGCAGGGCATCGGCGCGAACGGCATCACTCATGCGGGTTACTCAGCTTGTGCGGGGGGCGAATTGTCAGCCAGCGCCAGGTTAAGCGCCAGCACGTTAACCACCGCTGGGCCAACCAGCGGGCGTTGCACATGCTGTTCGATCAGCCGTTCCAGGCTGGCAGTCGGAATACCGCGTGCTACGGCGATTCGGGCGATCTGAAACTGTGCTGCTGCCGGCGACAAATGCGGATCAAGGCCACTGGCCGAGGTGGTCACCAGTTGCATGGGCACTGCGCCTTGACCTTCAGCCTGCAAACGTTGGGCATCGGCGGCGATACGCTCGGCCAAGGCCGGGTTGCTTGGTGCTAGGTTGCTGGCACCGCTGGCCACGGTGGCGAAGCCCGCCGCCGAAGGGCGTGGGTGAAACCATTCGGTACCGCTAAATGGCTGCGCGAGCAGGCTGCTGCCAAGCACCTCGCCTTTAGCACCCGTGATCAGGCTGCCATTGGCCTGTGCCGGGAACGCCAGTTGCGCCACGCCGGTGACAGTCAGCGGATAGACCACGCCGGTGACCAGGGTCATAAACGCCAACACGCTGATGGCTGGACGAAGTTGTTTAAGCATGATGACTCTCCAGATTTGGTGTAGCCCGGATGTAATCCGGGGACAGGATCTCCCGGATTGCATCCGGGCTACGGATTACGGGGCTTAAACCAGCCCCAGGGCCACCAACAGCAGATCAATCAGCTTGATCCCGATAAAAGGCGCGACCAAACCGCCTAGGCCGTAAATGAGCAAGTTGCGCCGCAGCAGACTCGCAGCATCAGCGGCTTGTACACGCACCCCGCGCAGGGCCAGCGGAATCAGCGCGACGATAATCAGCGCGTTGAACACAATCGCCGAGAGAATTGCGCTCTGCGGGCTGTGCAACTGCATCAGGTTGAGCGCGCCAAGCTGCGGATAGATGCCGGCGAACAGCGCCGGCAGGATGGCGAAGTACTTGGCCACATCGTTGGCCACCGAGAAGGTGGTCAATGCGCCACGGGTCACTAGCAGCTCCTTGCCCACCTGCACCACGTCGAGCAGCTTGGTCGGATCGGAATCGAGGTCGACCAGGTTGGCCGCCTCGCGCGCCGCCTGTGTGCCGTCGTTCATCGCCAGGCCGACATCGGCCTGAGCCAGGGCTGGCGCGTCGTTGGCGCCGTCACCACACATGGCGACCATCTTGCCTTCGGCCTGCTCACTGCGGATACGTTGCAGCTTCTTCTCCGGCGTGGCTTCGGCGATCAGGTCATCGACGCCCGCTTCGGCCGCAATCGCAGCAGCGGTCAGTGGGTTGTCGCCAGTCACCATCACGGTGCGGATGCCCATGGCGCGCAGCTCGGCGAAACGCTCGCGAATGCCCGGTTTGACCACGTCCTTGAGGTGAATAGCGCCGAGCAACTGACCGTCACCGGCTACCAGCAAAGGAGTACCGCCGCTCTGGGCGATCTTCTCGATTTCACGGGCCAGTGTGGCCGGGACGTCGCCGCGCTGGATACCCAGATAAAGCAGCACCGCATCCACTGCGCCCTTGCGGTAGCTGTGACCGTTGTAATCAGCACCGGACAGACGCGTTTCGGCGCTGAACGCGATCGACTTGATTTCACTGCGCTCCGGCTCCTGCATCGTACTGAGCCCGCGCAGGTATTCGACAATCGACTTGCCTTCGGCGGTGTCATCGGCCAGCGAAGCCAGCAACGCCGCATCGCTGAGCTGCTTGCCGGAGATTCCCGGCGCTTTGTACAGCGCCGTGCAGCGGCGGTTGCCAAAAGTAATGGTGCCGGTCTTGTCGAGCAGCAGCACATGCACGTCCCCCGCCGCTTCCACCGCGCGGCCGGACTTGGCGATCACATTCAGACGCACCAGACGGTCCATGCCGGCGATGCCGATGGCCGAGAGCAGGCCGCCGATGGTGGTCGGGATCAGCGTCACCAACAGCGCAGCGAGGTACACCAAAGGCAGATCACCGCCAGAGTAACGGGCAAACGGCTGCAGGGTCGCGACCACCAGCAGGAAGATCAGGCTCAGACCAATCAGCAGGATATCCAGCGCCACTTCGTTGGGTGTCTTCTGCCGTTTGGCACCTTCGACCAGGGCGATCATCCGGTCCAGGGTCGACTCGCCCGGGTTGGCGGTGATATGCACCAGCAGCCAGTCAGACACCACACGGGTGTTGCCCGTCACGGCCGAACGGTCACCGCCGGACTCACGGATCACCGGCGCGGATTCACCGGTAATCGCCGCTTCGTTGACTGCAGCAATCCCTTCGATCACCTCGCCATCGCCAGGGATCAGCTCACCGGCCTCGACCCGCACGATATCGCCACGGCGCAAGCTGCTGGCCGCCACGGTCTCGAACTGCTGACCATTCTTGCGGCGCGCATTCAGCCCCTGACTGCCGGCCTTGAGGCTGTCAGCGCGGGCTTTGCCACGCCCTTCAGCCAGTGCTTCGGCGAAGTTGGCAAACAGCACGGTAAACCACAGCCACAGGGCAATCTGCACGGCCAGACCGGTAGACACCTGAGGATTGGGGATAAAGCACAGCACAGTGGTCACCACGGCCGTCAGTTCGACCACCAGCATCACCGGTGAGCGCACCAACTGACGCGGGTCAAGCTTGACGAAGGCCTGGCGCAGCGCGGGTTTCCACAGCGCGGCGATCGAGGTTTTCGGTTGTTGCGCGGCGCTGTTCAGCACCGGTTCGGTACGGGCGTTCATCATGGTTCTCCCTTAGAAGCCCTGGAACATAGTCATGTGCTCAGCAATCGGGCCCAAGGCCAGTGCCGGAAGGAAAGTCAGGCCACCGACCAACAGAATGGTCAGGGTCAGCAGGGTGACGAACAGCGGGCCGTGGGTCGGGAAGCTGTTGCTGCCCACTGGTGCGCGCTTCTTCGCGGCTAGGCTGCCGGCAATCGCCAGGATCGGCAGGATGTAGCCGAAGCGACCGATGAGCATGGCCAGGCCGATCATCAGGTTGTGGTACGGCGTGTTGGCGCCGAAGCCACCGAAGGCCGAACCGTTGTTAGCCGCACCAGAGGTGTAGTTGTAGAGAATCTGGCTGAAACCGTGGGCGCCAGGGTTGGTGACCGAAGCCGCCGGGCCCGGCAAGCTGGCCGCCAGCGCGCCGAGTACCAGCACGCCAACCGGCATCACCAGCAGGGTCGCCACCAGCAGGCGCACTTCGCGCGCTTCGAGCTTCTTACCGAGGTATTCCGGGGTGCGACCGATCATCAGGCCGGCGAGAAATACCGCGATCAGCACAAACAGCAACATGCCGTAGAGCCCCGCTCCGACGCCGCCGAAGATCACCTCGCCAAGCATCATGTTGAACATCGGGATCATCCCGCCCAGCGCGCTGAAGCTGTCGTGCATGGCGTTCACCGAGCCGTTGGAGGCGGCCGTGGTAGTCACTGCCCACAACGCCGAGGCCGTGGTGCCAAAGCGGCTTTCCTTACCTTCCAGCGAACCGCTTTGCTCAATCGGCAAGCCAGCCAGCGCCGGGTTCGGCTGATGTTCGGCATACAGAGTGCCGCCCAGACCGACGCTGAACAAAATCAGCATGCAGGCCAACAGAGCGCGGCTCTGGCGCAGGTCTTTGACGTAATGGCCGAAGGTGAACAACAAGGCCGCCGGAATCAGGATGATCGAGGCCACCTCGAACAGGTTGCTCCAGGCCGTGGGGTTCTCGAACGGGTGCGCCGAGTTGACGCCGAAGAAGCCGCCGCCGTTGGTGCCTAACTGTTTGATGGCAATCTGGCTGGCTGCCGGGCCAAGCGGTACGACTTGATCGGTGCCGCCAAGAGTGTGCGCCGTAACGTATTCAAGGAAGGTTTGCGGCACGCCCTGCCACACCAGAAACAGCGCCAGCACCAGGCAGAACGGCAGCAGGCCGTAGAGCGTGGCACGGGTCAGGTCAACCCAGAAGTTGCCGACGCTGTTGCTCGAACGACGGGCGATGCCGCGGCAGAACACCACCAGCACGGCAAGGCCGACTGCCGGGCTGACAAAGTTTTGCACGCCCAGGCCAACCATCTGACTGAAGTAGCTGAGCGAGGCTTCGCCGCTGTAGGCCTGCCAGTTGGTGTTGGTGACGAAACTCACGGCGGTGTTGAACGCCAGCGTCCACTCCATCCCCGGCAATTGCTGCGGATTAAGCGGCAAACTGCCTTGCAGCATCAGAATACTGAACAGCGTCACCAAGCTGATCAAAGTGAAAGCCAGCAGCGCCAGCGTGTAGGTCTTCCAGTCTTGCTCAGTGTTGCTGTCAACCCCGGCAATCCGGTAGCAGAGACGCTCGACCGGCTGCAGCACCGGGCTTAGCCAGGTTTTCTCTCCTTCCATCACCCGGTACAGGTAGCGCCCGATGAAGGGGGCTGGCAGCAGAACCAGGACGAAGAACGCCAGGATCAAGGTGAAATCGTAACTGTGCATATGCGCCCCTACGCCTGATCGGCGCGCAGCAGCGCAACCAGCAGATAAATGAATAGTCCCAAGGCCAGGCCCAGGGACACCCCGTCGAGAATGCTCATGTGTTTGCTCCTTGTTGCGGTGGCTACCGCTTGGAGCAAATTGTCGGCAACCAGGGCGTAAAGGAACGAGTGCGGGGGATGCGGCTAGGCATAAAGAAAGCGTAAAGATCGCGGCTGCACGCAAACAAAAACGGCCAGAAGCCCCGTTTTACCGGGTCATCTGGCCGCTTTTAGTGCTGGGAGGGGGTTATGCCCAGTATTTACTCGCCGATGCTTTCTGCTTCGCTGTCATACATCAGCGCTTCGTCATCGCCCGCGTCACCCATACCGCCCAGACCACCCGCGCTGCTCATGGCCAAGGCCATAAACTGCTCGACGGTCATGGGTTTGCCGTTAAAGGTGATTTGCCCGTTGGCATAGTTCAGGCTGGCGCGGATGGTTTCGCCATCCAGGGTCGCCAGTTCGCTGGCCAACGCCATGCCACTGGCCATTTCACCGACCATCGCTGCTTGCTGGGCAATGGCTTGCTGATCAGTTTCACCGGCGATTTTTGCCTGCACGCTCACCACATCGCTGATCATGGCTTTCGACACACGCAGTTGAGCATCCAACTGGGTGATCAGCTCTTGGGCCAACGCTTCTGCGGGCAGATCGAACGAGCTAGGTTTGTTGAAATCAAAGCCCAGGCTGAAACTGCTTTCGCCATTGGCGGTTTTGAACGCCAGCTTTTCTAGGGCGATCGCTGGTTTGCCAGCCAGCAGTTTTTCCAGATCGACTTTCAGCTGAGCGGTTTGCGCGTCGCTGAGCTCGGGCATGCCGCTGTCGCTTTCAATTTTGCCGTCTTGCAGCAAGGTGCCGTAGAGCTCAATCAGCGATTGCAGCGCCGTGACATCCAGGTTTTTCACGCGCCAGAGCATCTGCGAGGAGCCGATGTCCAGCCCCTGATAACTGATCATGCCTACGTCATAACTTTGCCAGGCTGAAATCTGCTGATCGGCCTCGGTGGTTTCATCACGCTGGACAAAATCCTTGAGCAGCACAGGCGCATGCTCGCCCGCCTGAAACTCGATTTGCTGCAGGCGAACTTCGTTCTCACCCAGATAAAGGTCAGTGCTGCCTTTGCGCGTATTGCTGTTGAGGCTCATGCCTTTGAAGGCGAAGCGCAGGGTTTCATCGTTGGCCAGCACGGTGTTGATCTGCAGGCTGTCCATCAGGCCGTTGGCGCTGATGTGTTCGGCGTTGGCGCTGGTTTCAAAATCGACATTCAGGCCGCTGAAATCAATACGCGTCTGTGCATCCAGATCCAGCTGCACAGGTTGCAGGCGCAGGTAGCCGGACAGCGCTTCGTCATAGCCCAGGCTGACCTGGCCTTGCAGTGGCGAGCCGTTGCTGGCGGCAAACCATTTTTCCAGTTCTGGGCTGCGCTCCAGCTCAAAATGGCTGGTGGACATCACCGGCAGCAATTTGAATGCGGCCAATCGCGAGAGCGGAAACGGCCCATGCTCAATGCGGTCAGCCACGGTCCAGGCGTAGCTAGCTGGCGACTCACCGTCCAGACTGCCGGTTACCTGAATACGGTAGCGTGCATCGCTGCTGAACAGATGACGTTCTAACGAGAGCAATTCAATGCTGGCGTTAAACCCCGTAGCCGGCAGGCTTTTGGCCATGTCGTCGTTGGCCTGTTTAATGGCGTCGTCCAGCACAGCAGGTATTTGTTGGCCGGTATACCAAGCGCCCGCGGTGCTCAAAGCACCTACGGCGACAACCACGCCAAGGGCGCTGCCTAAAAATTTATTCATGGGTCAAATCCTGGGTGTCCGTTGAGTGTTGTGTGCTCTTCCCTGTTCGCTCATCGCCACCGATAAGCGATTGCGGTCAGCAGGCCGACGTCTGCCTGGCAAAAGCGCTCGCAGGCTAACACCCTGGCCCGGCGCTCACCAAGCGGGGCGGCGCCTTATCATTGGAAATGCCGTCGTCATAGATACCGCGGCGCTGTATTGAAACGCGCTTAGCTTAACGATTTCGAGCCACTCTCTGTGCGCTGCACAACCGGGGGCACCGTCGAGGAGCCTACCCAGTCACTGAGAAGGCTGTAGGCCACGGCCAGCAAGGTCGGACCGAGAAAAAGACCCATAAAGCCAAACGCCAGAATGCCGCCAAATACGCCCAACAACACAACGATTAACGGCAAGTTGCCGCCGCGACTGATCAGGTAGGGTTTGAGGATGTTGTCAACGCCGCTGATAACAAACAGCCCCCACACCAGCAGGAAAATCCCCAACCCCACTTCGCCCTGCCAGAACAGCCAGGCTACCGCAGGCCCCCAAACCAGCGGGGGGACCATGATCAGACTGAAGCCAAAGGTCAAAATACCCAAGATCAGGGCGCCGGGGATACCGGCGATGGTAAAGCCAATCCAGGCCAAAATGGCCTGCGCCATGGCGGTGCCGATTACCCCATTCACCACCCGCTGCACCGTGCCGGCTACCAGTTCCAGGTAATGCTCAGCACGATCGCCGATCAGACGTTCCAAAAGACTTTGTGCAAACGCGGCCAGGCGCGGGCCATCACGGTAGAAAAAGAAAACCAGCACCAGACTCAGTGCCAACTCCACCATACCGCCACCAATTTGCGCACTTCGGGCCAATAACCAGTTACCGACTTGCCCCAAATAAGGCTGCACAGTGGCAAACAATTCAGCGCCTTGCTGATCGATTGTGAGCCAGAAATCCGTCAACCGTTCACCAATAAACGGAACATCTGCCAACCACACAGGCGCTGGCGGCAAGCCATCAACCTGAAGATCCTTGATCAGCCCGGTCACATCTTTAATGTGATCCGCGAGGTTAAAGCCCAGCATCACTAAAGGTACGGCAACCACACCGGTCCAGACTAAAGTCAGCAGTGCGGCGGCCAATGCCTGACGCCCGCCCAGCAAGCGGGTCAGCACGCGCATCACAGGCCAACTGGCAAACGACAGCACCGCCGCCCAGAACAGTGCCGACCAGAAAGGGGCCAACACCCAAAGGCTGGCACCCAACAAGCCGAGCAACAGTATCTGCACTAGCAGACGATCGTTTGTAGCCATACGAGCAACTCCCTAAACATGCAAAAAGGCTCTGCCGCAAAACGGCAGAGCCCGGACAATAAAGTGCAATTAACTCAGCGGCAAATTAATGACTAACGCAGCACGTCAAGTTGCAAACCTGTGACAGTTGCATCACCGAGTTCAAGACGGCTGGCACGAACCCGTTGCTCGACCAACGCCTCTCGCCAGGCTTCAGCTTTATGGCCACTGATGGTCACGCGCAAAGTACTGTCGAGGTTGAGAGTGCGTGCCACTAATGTGACCCACTCGCTGTCAGGATCAGTTTGCTGGGCCAACCGCAGTTGACCCGTACTTTTTAGCTGTCGCTGCAGGGTTGCGGGGGTTGGCAAAACGACCGCCAGCGGCGAACTGGCCGCCAATCGTTCAACGTGCAGGTACGCACGCTTATTGCCACGGGTGATGCTGTAGAGCGCCAAAAGACTGTTCTCGTTTGGCGATGCCAAACGCATGAGAGCGTAGGTCTGTTGATCGTCTGAACCGGTCAGCACGCTGTTGGCAAAAACCTCATTGGCCCACAGGCTGCTGGAGCCGCATTCACGCCCCTGACACCAGTAGAGCAACTCGGCGTTCTGCGCCTGCAATGACTCGCGGGCCTTGGCAAAAGCCTCATTAGCGCTATGGGTGCGGGGGATTTCATAGGTAATGGTGGTCAGTTGACCCACAGCCAACACGTCTCGCTCAAACCGCAGCTTGCCACTGATGCGCCGTATCGCACCTTGCGGATAAATGCGCTCTTGAGCAGCCATTTCCTTGAAATTAACAATCGTGCTTTCTGGAAACCTGGGTAACTCTTCGAGATCACGACTGCCAGCGACATCTGCTACGGCTGTGACGCTGGCCAGCAACATGCCCGTGACGAAAGTGATACGTGTAAACAGGCTCATTTGATCAACATCGACTGGGCCGCTTTTACAATTTTCTCACCGCTTTCTTCACGCTGCGGCACAAGCAACCCGCGCTGCACCGCAGGGCGCGCGGCCAGTTCGCTCATCCAGCGTTGCAGGTGCTCCAGGCCGTCCACCGAAACCCCAGCCCAATCATGGATGCGCACCCAAGGATAGGTGGCGATGTCGGCAATGCTGTAGTCGTCAGTCAGGTACTGCGACTCGCTCAGGCGATGGTCGAGCACTTCGTAAAGACGACGGGTTTCGCGCTGATAGCGGTCGATGGGGCCTTGCAGTTTTTCCGGAAAATAGCGGAAAAACACGTTAGCTTGGCCCTGCATGGGACCAACACCGCCCATTTGGAACATTAGCCATTGGATGACTTGCGAGCGGCCTTTGACATCTTGAGGCATCAGTTGGCCGGTTTTTTCTGCCAGGTAGAGCAGAATCGCGCCCGACTCGAAGACAGCAAAATCACCGTTATCGCGGTCCACAATCGCCGGAATACGGCCATTGGGATTGATTTTCAGGTAGTCGGCGGATTTCTGTTCCTGCTTATCGAAGCTCAGGGCATGCACGCTGTAAGGCAGTTGCAATTCTTCCAGTGCGATAGACGCTTTATGGCCGTTGGGCGTGGCAGCGGTGTACAGGTCGATCATGTGAATCTCCGTGGCTATCGCCACACCTTTCCCCAGTTGCCTCAGCCAAGTCAAGCCGCCGCGAGGAAAGCTTTGAAACAGTCTGCGACCAAGGTCGCGCCGTTGTCGTCATCCAAGTGCAGATGATGGCCGCCGGGAAGCTGCTGGCACTCCACGGCCAAGCCATCGAGTAGCTGCATGAAATTGGGTTGAGCGAGCAGCATGCCCTGCTCCGCCACGACCAGCTTCACCGGGCATTGCAGGTTGCGGACAAATGCCATGGCGTGAGCGTGCGTCAGGCGCAGCGGCGAAGGTAAGGTCAGGCGGCTGTCGGTGCGCCAGGTATAACCGCCAGGCACCGGCATCAGGCCACGGCGGGCCAGCAATTCAGCGGCTTCAAGGCTGACCGCACCCACGCCCTGCAGACGCGCCTGCACTGCGCGTTCAAATACCTCGTAAACCGGCTTGCGCTTGCCAGCCAAGGCCATCTGCGCGCGCAGGGCTTCACCGAGCTTTTGCGGCGCGCTGTCAGCCTCGCCGGTGAAGGGGATCAGCCCATCAATCAAGGCCAAACGCGTCACCCGTTCAGGCATAGACGCGGCCAGCAGCACCGAGATAATCGCGCCCATGGAATGCCCGAGCAGAGCAAACTGCTGCCAGCCAAATTGCTCGGCCACCTGCAGCACATCCTGAATGTATTCCCAGATGGGATAACTGGCACCGGCTGGGCGGTGATCTGAGTGACCATGCCCAGCCAAATCCAGCGCCACGATGCGCAAGCCCGGGAGCAAAGGTGCCAGCCGGGCAAAACTGGCGGCGTTGTCTAACCAGCCATGCAGGGCAATGACCGGAATGCCGTCTTCGGGGCCATACAAGTGGGCCGCCAACTCGATGTGTGGCAGGCGCAGGCGCACCTCTTCAACATTCAGGCTCATACGCGGTGCTCGCTCGACGGTTGTCCAGACCAACGCTGGAAGAGTTTCTTCAAGAGTTCGGCAGTGTCCTGCGGGCGCTCCAACGGGAACATGTGACCGCCCGGCAGTGTCAGGTATTCGCCGTTGGGTACACGCCGCACCAGATGTGCGTGGTGCGGCAACACCACACGGCTTTGCCGACCGCGCACCATGGCCAACGGTACTTGCAGTTGCTGCGGCCTGCCCGGACTGGTGTGCGGCACACTGCGGTAAATGCTGATTTCAGTGGCCGGATCAAAACGCAAACGCACGTTATTGCCGGCAGCTTTCAGGCCGTGTTCTACATAGGCGTCCAGGCATTCCGGATCAAACTGACGAAACAAACCCTTGCCCGCGAAGTAGCCTCGGGCTTCGTCTAGATCGACGAATTCTTCACGGCGGCCCAAGGTGCGGCCGGCCGGGGTGATACGGTCAATAAAGCCAAAACGCTTGGCGGCGCGGATGACCATTTTGTCGGCCAGGGTCAGCACCGGCGAATCGAGCATCACCACCCCCTGATAAAGCTCTGGCCGCTGCAACGCCGCGTGATAATGCAGCACGCCGCCCAGTGAATGACCCACACCCCACACCGGCTGCTGAGCGCTCTCAAGATGATGGATCAGCTCATCGACCAGATTGCTCCAGTTGTCATTCACCGGAAAGCGCGGGTCATGGCCATGCTGATCCAGGTGCTGCACCTGATACTCAGGTGCCAGAGCTGTAAAAAGCTTGCCGTAAGTGGCCGAAGGAAAGCCGTTGGCATGGGCAAAGAACACGGGCGAGGTCATGGCGGCGGGCTTATCTGAAGAGTTGCCGTCGATTGTCCGGCAGCACTGGCGATGCAGCAATGACAAAACGGCCAGTGAATAACGGCACTATGGCCAAAATGCATGGGAAGCCCGCCAGCGATTGCTAGCGGAAAGGTAATCAGCGTTGCGCCGGACCGTTCTCGCCCAACGGCACGATGGCCATGGTCAGGCGGGAAATGCAGCTGGCTTTGCCATCTTCGCCACTCAGGCGGATATCCCAAACATGCGTAGTGCGGCCCAAATGCACAGGCCGCGCTACCGCCGTGACCCGACCGCTGCGCACACCACGCAGGTGGTTGGCATTGACCTCCAGACCCACACAGTAGAACTGACTGCTATCGATGCACAGATGGCTGGCAGTGGAACCCAGGGTTTCCGCCAGCACCACTGACGCGCCGCCATGCAACAAGCCGTATGGCTGATGGGTGCGCGCATCAACCACCATGCTGGCGGTCAGCGACTCATCATCGAAGGACTCAAAACGGATATCCAGTTGCTCGCCAATGGTGTTTTTCAAAAAACCATTGAGTTGTTGCAGGTTGGGTGTTTGCTGCCAAAGCGCCATGATCACTCCCCTTGAGTGGATTTAGCCGGGTGTGGCCGCCGCGCAGGCGCCGGCCACACGCCTGATCAGTCGTGCCAGAGCACGGTCTCGCTGCGCTCGATCCATTCAGCAAAACGCTCGCCGTAGGTGCCTTCGATCACGGCGCGTTTAATCTTCAACGTTGGCGTGAGGAAGCCGTTATCCACGGCCCAGACCTCCTTGACCAACACCAGACGCTGCAAGCGCTCGTGCTTGTCGAGGGATTGATTAACCTGCTCCAGCAGTTTTTTCAGGCTGCTTTCTAACTCGCCACGGCTGCCATTGGCCGCCTCACTGCGCCCCACATCGGATAACACACAAAGCGCCATGGGCGATGGCATGCCATCACCCACCACACACACTTGCTCGATGCGCGAGTGTTCACCCAAGCGAATTTCAATGGGTGCTGGGGCCACGTATTTGCCTTTGCTGGTTTTGAAAATTTCCTTGATGCGCCCGGTCAACCGCAGGTTGCCGTCAGCATCCTGTTCGCCCTTGTCACCCGTGCGCAAAAAGCCATCGGCGGTGATGGTCTCGGCGGTTTTTTCCGGGTCTTTGTAGTAACCCTGCATAGTCGCCCCGCTGCGCACCTGCACCTCGCCATCGTCAGCAATGCGCACTTCAACGCCCGGACTGTTCTGACCGATCCAACCCTTTTTGAACTTGCCTGGGCGGCATACATGCGAGTAGCCGCAGTTCTCGGTCATGCCGTAAACCTCCAGCACATCCAGCCCCAGGCGCTTGTACCAGTTGAGCAACGCATCCGGCACAGGCGCTGCGCCAGACAGGGCATAGCGCACAGCATCAAGCCCCAAACCGGCCAGCACTTTCTTGCCCACGATACGGCCAATGATCGGCAGTTTGAGGAGGAAATCCAGCTTCTCCGCTGGCATCTTGCTGTAAACGCCCATCTGGAATTTGGTCCAGATGCGCGGCACACCGAACATCACCGTCGGCCGTGCGCGCTTGAGGTCTTCCAGGAAGGTATCGAGGCTTTCCGCAAAGAAAATGGTTTGCCCGGCGTAAATCGAGGCCAACTCGACAAACATCCGCTCGGCCACGTGACACAGCGGCAGATACGACAAAACCCGGTCATCTTCACCCACGCCGAACAACTCGGTGGCGCGGCTGGCGGCAAAGCCAAAGTTGCTGAAATGTTGCATCACCCCTTTCGGCGTACCGGTGGTGCCCGAGGTGTAGATGATGGTGGCCAACTGATTGGCCGCAGGCTTGGGGTTGTCTTGAATGGGCGTGCAGGCTTGCAGGTCATCCCAGGTAAAACTGAACTTACCCTCGGGACGCTGCGGCATGCCGATGGTCGGCACACCTTCCGGCACGCCAGCGGCCATCGAGGGCCAGTCGTCGAGTTTACCGACGAACACCAGCGCTGCTTCGGAGTGGCGCAGCACTTGCCCAACCGATTCAGCCGTGAGGTTGGGATACAACGGCACTGAAACATGCCCAGCCATCCAGATGGCCAGGTCGGTGACGATCCAATGCGCGCAGTTTTTCGAAATAATGGCGATGCGGCTGCCCGGCGGCAATTCGCGGCTGCGCAACCAGTTAGCGGCACGCCGGGCTTGTTCGCCGACATCCGCCCAGCTCAGCTCCAGCAACTGCCCGCCCGGCAGCGGCTGAACCATGTAACGTTTGTTCGGGTGCCGAGCTTCACGCTCGTAAAACACGTCCAGCGGTAAACGGTATGTATCAGCCACAGGGCTTCCTCCTTTGTTATTTTTGTGGAGCCAACCAAGCAATTGCTTGGTTGACTATTCCACGCACAAAGAAAGCCCGCAAGAGGATAAATGTTTCAGCGCCCTGAGCCGGTGTCGTAGCGTCGAATACCTTCAACGCACTGGCAACAGAAGTCAGTGGTGCTGATGCAGTGAAAGTTGCATCAAGCCTGCGACCAGTGCTGGCGCTTCAAGCAAGGCCAAGCTGGCGGTGTCCATTGGCAAGGGCTGTTGCCGATGTCCATGCAGCAGCAACCCCGCCAGTGCGCCAACCAGTGGCTGATGGGTGACTAACAGCAGTTCTTCAAAGGGGTAAGCATCTAACTCGCGCAAGGCATGACGCAAATCACTGTCGGGAGTTAACCAAGGGACGGTTAACCGCTGCCCGGAAAAAGCCAGCGCCTCGCACAGCACATCAGCGGTTTGCTGGGCGCGAACATAAGGGCTGACCAGCACGGCCTGCAGCGGTTGGTCACGCAGGTGTTCAGCCGCTGCAGCAACCTGACGGCGACCAAACGCAGTCAGATTGCGTTGCGCATCCGTGGCGGCCATTACCTCGGCTTCACCGTGGCGCAGTAGCCACAACTTCACCGCAGCCGCTCCAGCGCAACGCCAGTCACAGCTTGGGCTCTTCGTCGCGCACCGGATGAGCAGCCGGTGCAATGCTATGCGCCGTCTCGCCTTGTGGTGCTTGCGGCGTTGGCCAATCAGCGAAAGGCCACGGTTTCTCGTCTGTGTTGAACGTGCCAAAACGACCGATTTGCGCCAAGTACTGGCTCAAGCTATCGCCAAAGCCCAACATCCCGGCATTCGGCGCGCCGTAAAACAGCCGATAGGCCAACTGCAACACCACCAAAACGCCTAGCACCATGACGGCCAGTTGCCAAACGAGGGAAAAGATCACCATCCACAGAACGCGCAGCAGTATCGACTCACGCTGCAATTGTTGGTTGCCATTACTCATGTCCATCTCCTTGGTTAGCGGTTAAAAACCCGTGGTCGGAATAAAATCGACGTCCGTTTTTGGCTCGGCGCGCATCAACGCAGCAATTACCTGATCCAACGTCCGCCCTTCGAACAAAATGGCATGCAGACCTGCCACCAAAGGCATGTAGATCTGTAAATCCTCTGCTTTTGACTTCAATACTTTGATCGTGTTCACCCCTTCCGCCACTTCACCCAAACGGGCCACGGCATCATCCAGGCTCAAGCCCTCACCCAAGGCGAAACCGACCTGATAATTGCGGCTCTTGGACGACGAACAGGTGACGATCAGATCGCCCACCCCAGCCAACCCCAGGAAAGTCATCGGATTAGCGCCCAGCCTGACGGCAAAGCGCGTCATTTCGGCCAGCGCACGGGTGATCAGCATGCTTTTGGTGTTTTCGCCCATGCCCATGGCGGCCGCCATCCCGGCGATGATGGCGTAGACGTTCTTCAGCGCGCCGCCCAACTCGACACCAAAACGATCCGCACTGGCGTAAACCCGGAAGGTTCGACCGTGCAAAGCGGCCTGAACACGTTGGCAGAGTTCTTCATCTTCACTGGCAACCACAGAGGCGGTCAGCGCGTGCTCGGCCACCTCACGGGCCAGATTAGGCCCGGATAACACGCCAATTCGCGCCTGTGGGGCTATGTCTTCAAGAATCTGGCTCATCAGCATAAAGCTCTTCGCCTCGATCCCCTTGGTCGTGCTCACCAACAGTTTGCCGGTCAATAAATGTGCAACCGGCTGTAAAGCCTGACGCAAAGCGCTGGAGGGCAGCGCGACAAAGATCAGCTGACTGGCAGCCAGGGTTGCCGCCAGATCAGTGACAGGCTCAACGCCAAGATGAATCTTGATGCCTTTGAGGTAACGCGGATTTTCCCGCGTTTGCCGAATCGCCTCGGCCTGATCGGGGTCGCGCATCCAATGCAGGACGCGCTGGCCATTTTCGGCAAGCAGGTTCGCAATTGCAGTGCCGAAGCTACCGCCGCCGAGCACAGCAATGGGGGGCTGATCAGTCATAACGTATCCGTGGTGAGCCATTTAAAATGGCGAATTGCTCGCATTATACGGCGCGCTTATCGCGCAGCCAGTTTTTAGCGCGTCTGCCAACGCTGGCAAAGTGCAGCCGCTCGGTTAACATGCGGGCTTTAGACGCCTACAAGGTTGTGGTGTGATCGAAAACTGCCAACCCCGACTCCAAGCCGGCGCCGCCGATGGATCGCACAAACAGGGCCGCCTGCTGACGGCAAAGCCTCAGCATCAAGGCAGGTACCTCCAATGATTCTGCGCCGTGGCTGGAACATTCATACCCGCACACAGCTGATCAGTGTAGGCCCGGCTTTATTGCTGACCTTACTGCTCACCGGCTTTTTCACCTTCGCCCGCCTGCAGGATTTGCGACAAGAACTCAATCACTATGGTCAGCTGATTGCCAACCAGTTAGCCCCAGCCAGCACCTACGGGGTGATTTCCGGCAACACTGACGTGCTCGACGCGCTGCTGCAAGCCACGCTCAAAACGCCCCACGTGCGCTTTCTGGAGGTGCGTGACCGCAACGGCAAAATCTTGGTGTATGTAGAACAAACACCGGATACCGGCCATGCCAGCAGCCAGGTCGAAATCTTCCAAGCACCCATCCAGCGGCCCAACATTGCTCTTGGGCAAACGCTCCACGACGGTGATGTTGAATCAGCCAATGCGCTGGGCTCGGTGGTGGTTGGCATGTCCAACGACGCCTTCAACACGCGACAACAGGAAATTCTCCTCAAAGCTGCACTGCTCGCCTTATTAGCCCTGGCTTTAACATTTTTCCTGGCCCGCCGCCTGGCCCGCCACCTGTCTCAGCCGTTGAGTGAAATGGGTAGAGCCGTTAGCGCCATTCAGGCCGGGAACTACCAAACCACGCTGCCTGAGATCGGCGAAGGAGAACTGCAGGCTCTGGCTCGCCACATTAATAACCTCGCCCAAGGCCTCGCCAGCGCCAGCGCCGAACAGCAGCGGGCCATGGCGCAATTGATTCAGGCACGCGAACAATCAGAGCTGGCCAACCGTGCTAAATCAGATTTCCTGGCCATGATGAGCCACGAACTGCGCACACCCATGAATGGCGTGCTGGGCATGTTGCAGCTACTCGAAACCACTGAGATGACTCAAGAGCAGGTCGAGTACGCCGCGTTGGCAACTGAGTCCACAGAACACCTGCTCAAGGTTATCAATGACATTCTCGACTTCTCACGCATTGAGCGCGGCGCACTGGAGCTGGAGCGCATTCCCTTTAGCCTGCTGGACCTGCTGCACAACTCCATTCAGGTGTTCCAACACAGCGCCCAGCAGCGTGGTTTGCAGCTCAAACTAGAGGTTCAAAACGGCTTGGATCAGCTGCAGGTGCAAGGTGACCCGACGCGCATCCGACAAATTCTGGTCAATTTGATTGGCAACGCCATCAAGTTCACCGAATCGGGCACCATCCGCGTCCACTCCACATGGCAAGCACTGGATGATCAGGTGCTGTGGTTCAGCTGCGCGGTCCACGACAGCGGTTTTGGTATTGCGCCTGAGCGTCTGGAACATATGTTTGATGCGTTCCAGCAGGCAGACACGTCTATTTCAAGACGTTACGGCGGCACAGGGCTGGGCTTGCCGATTGCGCGCACACTGGCCGAACGCATGGGCGGCACCCTGCGGGCCGCGAGTCAGGAAGGACAAGGTTCAATTTTCACCTTAGAAATCCCCCTGCCATTTTCCCAACAAACCGTCGAAGTCGACAGCAACAGCGCCCACCTTACGCAAAGTGGCCATGGTCAATCGGTGTTGCTGGTTGAAGATAACCCGGTCAACCAGACGGTGATCGAAGCCATGCTACGCAGCCTCGGCTACCAGGTCAGCCTGGTGGGCGATGGCGCGCAGGCGGTGTATCACGCCAAACGTCATAGCTATGCCGCCATTCTGATGGATTGCCGCCTACCGGTTATGGACGGCTATGAAGCCACCCGGCAAATCCGCTGCCTGCCAGCATGCGCCGACGTGCCAATCATTGCCCTCACGGCAAACGCCTTACAGGGCGACCGTGAAGCTTGCTTAGAGGCTGGCATGAATGACTACCTGGCCAAACCCTTTAAACGTGCCGATTTGCAGCACATATTGCAGCGCTGGATAGGCCCTCGACCTTTGACGGGTGGCCAAGACGCATGAACTGCTGCAGGCTGAGCACCTTGCTGGCGGTGACAGCTCAACAAGCGCGGAGTACAACTGTACTCACAAGGCTGTGACTTTCACCACAACGCAACAGTCTACGACTAGGCTGCTGGCGCACGCACAGATTGCGTGGCCGGCCAGGACGATTCGCCCAGCCTTGGCGCATGGGATATTTTGAGGAGCTCGCATGACCAAACAAAACGCCTTCACCCGGGAAGATCTGTTGCGCTGCAGCCGTGGCGAACTATTCGGCCCAGGTAATGCGCAACTGCCCGCGCCGAATATGCTAATGATCGATCGCATCACGCATATCAGCGACACCGGTGGCAAATACGGCAAGGGCGAAATTGTCGCTGAGCTCGATATCACCCCAGACCTGTGGTTTTTTGCTTGCCACTTTGAAGGCGACCCGGTGATGCCAGGCTGCTTGGGCCTAGACGCCATGTGGCAGCTGGTCGGCTTTCACCTCGGCTGGCAAGGCAATCCCGGCCGTGGCCGCGCGCTGGGTTCGGGTGAAGTGAAATTCTTTGGTCAGGTGCTGCCAACCGCCAAAAAAGTCACGTACAACATCCACATTAAACGCACCATCGCCCGCTCCCTGGTGCTGGCGATTGCCGATGGCAGCGTCAGCGTTGATGGTCGCGAGATATACAGCGCAGAAGGCCTGCGCGTTGGTCTGTTCACCTCTACCGACAGTTTCTAAAGGACTTATCGCATGCGTCGCGTCGTGATTACCGGCCTGGGTATCGTTTCTTGCCTGGGCAATGACAAAGAAACCGTCTCTGCCAACCTGCGCGCTGGCCGTCCCGGTATCCGTTTCAACCCTCAGTACGCTGAAATGGGCCTGCGCAGCCAGGTTTCCGGCTCAATTGACCTGAATCTGGAAGAACTGATCGACCGTAAGGTTTATCGCTTTATGGGTGACGCGGCGGCGTACGCTTACCTGTCGATGGAGCAGGCCGTCAAAGACGCGGGCCTGAGTGCTGAAGAAATCTCCAACCCGCGTATCGGCCTGATTGCCGGTTCGGGCGGCGCATCCACCTTTAACCAGATGGAAGCCATGGACATCCTGCGCGAGAAAGGCGTCAAGCGTGTGGGGCCGTATCGCGTACCGCGCACCATGGGCAGCACCGTTTCCGCCTGCCTGGCCACGCCGTTCAAAATCAAGGGTGTGAACTACTCGATCTCTTCAGCCTGCGCCACCAGCGCCCACTGCATTGGCAATGCCGTTGAGCAGATCCAGTTGGGCAAGCAAGACATCGTGTTTGCCGGTGGCGGTGAAGAAGAACATTGGAGCCAAAGCTTCCTGTTCGACGCCATGGGCGCCCTCTCCACCCAGTACAACGAAACCCCAGAAAAGGCCTCACGTGCCTACGACGCCAAGCGTGATGGCTTTGTCATCGCGGGCGGTGGCGGCATGGTGGTGGTTGAAGAGCTTGAGCACGCGCTCAAGCGCGGCGCGAAAATTTACGCTGAAATCGTCGGCTACGGGGCCACCTCCGATGGCTACGACATGGTCGCCCCGAGCGGTGAAGGCGCAGTACGTTGCATGCAACAAGCGCTGGCCACTGTCGACACGCCTATCGACTACCTGAACACCCACGGCACCTCGACGCCAGTCGGCGATCTTGCCGAAAGCCGCGCGGTACGCGAAGTGTTTGGCGATAAGGCACCGGCCATCAGCTCGACCAAGAGCCTGTCTGGCCACTCGCTGGGCGCTGCAGGCGTGCAGGAAGCCATCTACTGCATGCTGATGATGGAAGGCAATTTCATTGCCGGCTCGGTCAACATTGACGAAGTCGACCCAGAAATTGCCGATCTGCCGATTCAACGTACAACCCTTGAGAACGCTAAAATCGACACCGTTATGAGCAACAGCTTTGGCTTTGGTGGCACCAACGCCACCCTCGTGCTCAAGCGCTGGGCTGGCCAGTAAGCCACTGCCGAGCAATTAGTTCTGAGTAACAAGAAGGCCGCCCTTGAGGCGGCCTTCTTGTTTGTGTCTCCGACACATAGCGGATGTCAGGTATTGAAGCGCGAAACCAGACTGTTTAACGCAACAGCCAGACGCGACAACTCCTGACTGGCAGCACTGCTCTGATTCGCACCGGCTGAAGACTGCATCGACAGGTCGCGGATATTCACCAGGTTGCGATCCACTTCGCGGGCCACTTGGGCCTGTTCTTCAGAGGCGCTGGCAATCACCAAGTTGCGCTCATTGATCTGCGAAATGGCCGCCGCAATCTCATCCAGCGCCTGCCCTGCCGCCTTGGCCACATCAAGGGTCGAGCGCGCCCTGCTGTTGCTGCTCTGCATGGCATTTACAGCTTTGTCTGTGCCTTGCTGAATACCACTGATCATCTGCTCGATTTCACGGGTGGACTGCTGCGTACGATGCGCCAGCGCGCGAACCTCATCGGCCACCACTGCAAAGCCGCGCCCCGCGTCACCCGCGCGCGCGGCCTCAATAGCCGCATTGAGGGCCAGCAAGTTGGTTTGTTCGGCAATCGAGCGAATCACATCAAGCACCTTACTGATGTCGCGCACCTGACCGGCCAGTTGCTCAACCTCAGAGGCTGTGTGGGTTACGTCATCGGCCAGGTGGCTGATCGAATCCACCGTCTGCCGCACTTGCTCACGCCCATGCTGAGCAGTCCGGTTGGAGGCTTGCGTGGCCTCGGAGGTGCTCACCGCATTACGCGCAACTTCCTCTACCGCACTGGTCATTTGATTGACCGCCGTAGCCGCCTGCTCAATTTCGTTATTTTGCTGATGCAGGCCGCGGGTCGAATCCTCGGTCACCGCGCTCAACTCCTCGGAAGCCGAGGCCAATTGGGTTGAAGAATCCGAAATGCTCTGCACAGTAGTGCGCAGGCTCTGCTGCATGCTGCGCAGTGCATGAAGCAGTTGCGCCGGTTCGTCTTCGCCAACAACCGTAAAATTCTGGGTTAAATTGCCAGAAGCAATTACCTGCGCCACTTCAACGGCCTCATACAGCGGCCTGACAATGCTACGCGTCAGCACAATGGCCAGAATTGTGGTGGCCAACAACGCCGCACCGATCAGCACAAGCACCAAGATAATTGCGTTTTCATAGACCGCACCGCTCAAATCAGCGGCATCCGTCGCGCCCTGTTTACTGAAGTGAGTCAGGTCGATCAACAATTTAGCCATGTCAGCGTCATATTTATTCATTTCGCCGCTGACAACGGCGATAGCTGAATCAATGTCATCTTGTGCGGAGAACTGCATGACTTTGACTTGCTCGGCCATATACGCACTCTGAGCAGCTTTGAAACGCTCGTAGACTAAACGCTCTTCATCAAGGCTGATCAGACCTTCGTATTCCTTCTGCGCCTTAGCCAAATTATTTTTGAGCTCATTTAGCAAAGATTCATTTTGCTCAACCATTGCCGCATCACGTATCACAACAAGACGCAAAGTCGCCGCCCTGATGCGCAAGATGTTTTGCCCGATGTCGTTAAGTGCCTTGACGCTTGGCAGCCAATTACCTTTGACCTCTGCAGCCGCGCTGTTCATGTGCTTCATCTGCTGCAGAGAAAAACCACCCACCAATGCAACCAGTAAAGCCAAAACTGCAAAACCTAAACTGGCTCGCGTAGCAATTTTCATAGTTCTCAAAAACATGGCAGATATCCTGATGATCTAAGGGCAGCGCGGTAGCTGGCAGGCCGCATGGTGTGGGGATTAACAAATCGCTGATCGGGCAATCCCCCTATCAGACTAGTTTATCGACCGTTTGCTTGCCCTCTTGAGTGAACGCAACCTGATAAACCCAGCCAAGGGCAGGCTCATTGAGCGTTTAGTATACGCATGCCAATACTTCACGCCTAACGCAAAAGGCCCGATCGCTTGCGCGGCCGGGCCTTCGGGTGGAGAGCGATGCTCAGCGAACGACGAAACGCTGCTCCAACAGTTTGCGATCATCCTGGAAGACCATAAAGTGCCATTCGCCTGGCACGACTTCATGCGCTTCGCTGAATTCAAAGGCCATAACATCTTGCGGCGCGTCGGGCACCAGTTTCTGCGTGACGACAAACTTGTCGTGGCGTTTGCCATCAGGTGTGATCACACCAGGGGTGAGATACAGAAGCGTCAACGGTACATCATCAGCGACCTTGCCAGCCAGGCTATAACGCATGCCGAATTTAGTACCCAGCTTGGCGGGAATCACCTCGGTTTGCTCGATGGACTGGTTGCTGCGCGTCAATACACGCTCACCGGCCTGGAAGTCCTGATAGTCGCTGACAAAAATGCCATGTTCGACCGCGCCCTGAACGCGCACCTCGGCTTGCGCCAGCCCACTAATCAACACACATGCGGCCAACGCACTTAAACGGAAAAATTGCATGATTCGCTCCTCGTTGAGATCGCGCGAGCCTATGACATCTGCATGACAGGGCCATGACAACCCAATTGGATCCCCATCCTGCACGCACCTGATGCGACCTCAAATGTGGCAAATAGCCTAAGCAACCACGCAAAAAGCACCAGAATGGCGCGCCTTAATTCCAGCGCCAATGACATGGCGCACCATTGCCTGTGATGGCATTTGGCTTGCAGTGAAGCCTTTAGACCCATAAAGGAATTCATCATGCTTCAGTTATTGCGCTCAACGCCTCGCAAAAACACGGACGACGCTGCGCTTGATGCGCTGTTCAATCAACTCGACCTAACAACACGCCTGAGCGACAACTATCGCTGGATGACACGCCTTAACGACTTCAGTAACGGCCTGCACCAACGAATCCGCACCACGCTCGGAGCAGCCGTCGGGATTGCCTCCCACGCACCCCAACTGGCCCGCATCGCCGCCGCCAATCAGCAGAGTGGCCAGACCCTGGCGCAAACTTCAGAGCTGATCGCCAGCGCCAGCGAACAGGTCACAACCACCCTCGACAAAGAACTGGTGCCCGGTGCTGCCGAAGTGGCAACGCTGGCCGCTCAGGTCACCTCAACCCTGCATGGCTGCCAACAAAGCGGCCAGGCGGTGTTGCAACAGGTGGACGTGATCGGTGCCAGCGAGCAGCAGCTTGAACGGGTTATTCAACAACTCACCGGGCAACTTGAAGAAGTCAGCAAAGTGATTGGCGTGATCGCCAGTATTTCCCAGCAAACCAATCTACTGGCGCTTAACGCGGCAATTGAAGCCGCCCGCGCCGGTGAACATGGCCGAGGCTTTGCGGTGGTTGCCGAAGAAGTGCGGCGTTTGGCTGGACATACCACGGATGCCACCACTCAGGTCAGCGGCATCATCGAGCGTTTTCGCAGCGGCATGCAGCAACTCACCGAAGCGGGTAGCCACATGCATCGCGCTGTCGCGGATGGACGAGTCGGCATGCTCGATGTTGACAACGGGCTGGCTCGCACCCGTGAGGCCATGGATCGACTGGACAACCGGGTGGGCCAGATCGCCGAAGGCACACAGCAAATCGGCCTGGCCGTGCGTTCGATTAACGGGGATGTGCAAAACATTGCTCAGGTAGCCAGTGAGTTGCTTGGCAAGGCCAGCGCTGTGTTGCTGCATAGCCAGGCGGTGCGCGAAGACGGTGACCGCCTGTTGGCCGGCTTGGGTGATTTTCGCCTGGAAATTCACCACGCCGTGCAGCGCAGTGTTGAACAACTGGTGCTCCAATCCAGCATGACAGGCGACATCGCACTGGCTGAGCGGGCATTACGCCAGACCCTGCAACGCGATGCGCGTTTTGAGTTGTTTTATCTGGTCGACAGCAGCGGCATACAAGTTTCCGAAAACATCTTCGCCGCCGACCTGCAGCACAGCGAAACAGCTAGCTGTAAAGGTCGCAACTGGCAGCAACGGCCTTGGTTCAGAGCCGTCGCAGATACCCTCAGCAGCCATATCACCCAGGTCTATCGCTCATCGGCAACGGATGATTTTTGCTTTACCGTCTCGGTGCCGATTCTCGATGCACGCGGACAATTGATTAGAGTACTCGGCGCGGATGTCCGCCTCAGCGCACTGCTTTAAGCAAGGCTATGCAAAACGCCAAGCCCGCCACTTGTAGGGTGGCGGGCTTGCGGTAAGGTTGAAGGCTATAAGCAAGGAAGGCCAAAAGACTTGCCTTTCACTTAGTCCGCAAAAACCTCACTCAACAACCCATCCATCGCTTTAAACGCGCGGGCAGCCGCCACGGGGTGATAGGCGTTAACCCCCACCACATTGGCCGCCGGATTAGTGAACGAATGCACCGCGCCGCCGTAACTGATCAGTTGCCAATCGACCTTGGCTGCTTTCATTTCGGCCATAAACCCATCCACCTGTTCTTGCGGAACCAGCGGATCATCAGCGCCGTGTAGCACCAGAATGGGGGCCTTGATATTCAGCGCATCACTCGGCTGGGGTGTATCCAGGTTGCCGTGGAAGGCAACAAAGCCTTTTAAATCAGCCCCCGAGCGCGCCAGTTCAAGCACCGTACCGCCGCCAAAACAAAAGCCGATCGCGCCGAGCTTGCTCGTGTCCAGGGCCACCTGCCCCGCTTGCGCCTTAAAAACGTCTACGGCTGCCTGGGCCCGTTTGCGCATTAGCGGCCTGTCGCTGCGCACAAAGGTGGCCGCTGCTTTGGCCTCGTCGGCGTTGCTTGGGCGAATGCCTTTGCCGTACATGTCTGCCATAAATACGACGTATTGATCGCCCGCAGCACGCGCCGCCTTTTGCGCCGACTGTTCGTTAACCCCCATCCAGTTAGGCACCATCAACACACCGGGGCGTGGTGACCGCATCGTCATAAATCAACAGGCCTTCAAAGGCTTCACCATCGATCTCATAAGGCACGGGTTTGACCACCACAGCCGCCTCGGCCAAGCCAACCAGCCCGAGCATGGCCAGGGGTAAAAGTGATTTTTTCATTGACCTGAATACCTCTTGATTAAGCAGCCTTCGACATCAGTGCTGGATTAGGACACGCGAAAAAAAGCCCGCTTGCGCGGGCTTAGTTGTTTAACACAGATATCAGGCTGAGAGTTCAACCAGCAGCTTATTCAAACGCTGCACATAAGCAGCTGGGTCTTTCAGGTTATCACCGGCGGCCAATGCGGCTTGGTCGAAGAGGATATGGCTGAGGTCGGCAAAGCGGTCTTCGTCAGCCTCGGCGTCAAGCTTCTCGATCAGCGGGTGGCTTGGGTTGAATTCAAAAATCGGCTTGGAATCCGGCACCTTCTGCCCGCTGGCTTCGAGAATCTGGCGCATTTGCAGGCCCAGGTCTTGCTCGCCAATGGCCAGAATCGCCGGTGAGTCGGTCAGGCGATGCGACACGCGCACCTCAGCCACCTGCTCACCCAGCGCAGTTTTCAGACGCTCAACCAGACCTTCTTTGGCTTTGGCGACTTCTTCCTGGGCTTTTTTGTCTTCTTCCGAATCCAGCTTGCCAAGGTCCAGATCACCACGGGCCACGTCAACGAACTGCTTGCCGTCGAACTCGGTCAAGTAGCTCATCAGCCACTCATCGATACGGTCGGTGAGCAGCAGCACTTCGATGCCTTTCTTGCGGAACACTTCCAGGTGCGGGCTGTTTTTAACCTGCGCGTAGGATTCGCCTGTCAGGTAATACACCTTGTCCTGACCTTCGGCCATGCGCGCAATGTACTCGCCCAGGCCAACGCTCTGCTCGCCATCTTCAGTGCGGGTAGAGGCAAAGCGCAGCAGACCGGCAATCTTCTCCTTGTTGGCGAAGTCTTCCGCTGGGCCTTCCTTGAGCACCTGGCCGAAGTTCTTCCAGAAGCCCTTGTATTGCTCAGGCTCGTTCTTCGCCAGTTTCTCCAGCATGTCCAGCACGCGCTTGGTCAGTGCCGACTTCATCGAATCGATAATCGGGTCTTTCTGCAGAATCTCGCGCGACACGTTCAGCGACAGGTCGTTGGAGTCGACCACACCTTTGATAAAGCGCAGGTACAGCGGCAGGAAGGACTCAGCCTGATCCATCACAAATACGCGCTGCACGTAGAGTTTCAGGCCGCGCGGTGCTTCACGCTGATACAGGTCAAACGGTGCGCGGGCCGGCACATACAGCAGCGAGGTGTATTCCAGCTTGCCTTCGACCTTGTTGTGGCTCCAGCTCAGCGGGTTCTCGAAATCGTGGCCGATGTGCTTGTAGAACTCCTGGTATTCCTCGTCCTTGATCTCGGTACGCGGACGGGTCCACAGGGCGCTGGCGCGGTTGACGGTTTCCCACTCAACTTCCGCTGGCTTGTCCTTCTCTTCGCCATGGAACTCTTTCGGCAATTCGATCGGCAGGGCGATGTGATCGGAATATTTTTTGATGATGTTGCGCAGACGCCAGCCATCGGCGAACTCGTCTTCGGCTGCTTTCAGGTGCAGGACAATACGGGTGCCGCGCTCGGCTTTTTCAACGGTGGCAACTTCAAACTCGCCCTCGCCTTTGCTCGACCAGTGCACGCCTTCGCTGGCCGGGCTACCGGCGCGGCGGCTGTACACATCAACCTTGTCTGCGACGATAAAGGCCGAGTAAAAGCCCACACCGAACTGGCCGATCAGATGCGAGTCCTTTTTCTGGTCGCCGGTCAGGTGCTGCATAAAGTCAGCGGTGCCGGACTTGGCGATAGTGCCCAGATGAGCAATAGCCTCATCTCGGCTCATGCCGATACCGTTATCTTCGAGAGTGACGGTCTTGGCGTCTTTGTCGAAGCTGACGCGGATTTTCAGCTCAGCGCCACCTTCGAGCAGCTCGGGCTTGGCCAGTGCTTCAAAGCGCAGCTTGTCGGTGGCATCCGAGGCGTTGGAAATCAGCTCACGCAGGAAGATTTCTTTGTTCGAATACAGCGAATGGATCATCAGGTGCAGCAGTTGCTTCACCTCGGTCTGGAAGCCCAGGGTTTCTTTTTGAGTTTCCACACTCATGCTCTCTTACTCCACGTTGTTGACGAAGCCGCAATGCGGCGGGTGTCATCAAGGTGGGGGCATGTGTGTGAATTTCAAGCCCCGGCGCTGTCGGCATTTGCCCGCGCGAGCCACGCCGCAGCGGCAACAGCCGGCTAAGGTTCCAGCAACTCAATCCGCGTGACTTCCTCAGGACGCAGGCTGTAACTGACCTCGCCCTGAGCACTCATGCGCTGACGCAGAATGATCCGACCCTCTGCATCGACGCCCTGGAAACGCCCCTCTGCACTATTACCCCGCTCGGTGAGTGCACGCATATTGAGGTTTTGGTATCGGTTGGGGTTGCGCAACAGACCTTCGAGGCTGAAGCGTATGCGGCGATCAAGGGGGCGGCTGACGCGTTCGGGCGCAACCTCGGCATCAGCTGTTTTAGCGATCACTGACGGTGTCACGGCGACGCTGGGCAACGGCGGGAAAGAGTCAGCTGCAACCTGCCAACCGCGGGTATCGTGCTTGCTCAGCATAATCGGTAAGCGTTGCTTCTCTCCGTTGATCTGCGCCTCTACATCCAGATCAATGCTCAGTAAGGGAAAGTTGAGATTAGCGATGGGGGAAACCTGTACACGCCGCGTTGCAAAGCGCCGTTCGAGGTAATCCTGAATCACGTGAGTGATGGTATCTACGGAGTCGACATGCCGATCTATTTTGCCATCGCGATAACGCAAGCCATTGCTGAATAACTCCACCCGGCCACTGAGAGTAGTTTTGAACTGCGCAGGCAATACGAGGTGGAAATCACCCACATATTTATTGGGTTCCACTGGCTCTAGATCAAGATGCAGGGTGTAACCACGGCTCAAGCGTCGCGCTTCGGGCAGCTCCTGCTCGGGCAACAGCCAACTGATTTCCACTTCGGGTAAGCGCCCTTCATCAGTGGGCAGCACATCGACCCTAACCGGCCCTGTACTGGGCGCCGGCAGGCGAATGACCAGTTCACTCTGGGCAAAGAAATCCTGGCCTTCGCGCAAACTCAGTACACCATCGAGTAACTCGCCCTGCTGCGGCGCAAAAGGCCGTCCGCTGAGCACGCCACGTAGATCAATCGCCAACTCAGCGCGGGTCTGCGCTTCTGGCTTGAGCCACTTGAGGCTAAAAATTGCCTCAAGCCGTTGCGAGTCATGACTGGCCATCAGGGTTAAGCCAACAATCAGCGGGATAAACCCAAGCCCCACCAGAGCCACAGCGGGCCTTGCGCTGCGCCAATGACGCAGCATGTAGAGCAGAGTAAATGGCGGAATAAAACTGGCCCACCCCCACAGGAGGCCGGTGGCAAATGCCCGCATCACCAGCCATACCAACCCGGCCAGTATCAGCAGCAAGCCTCCCAGTATCATCAGCGCATCCATGGGCATCCTTAAGCGATGGTTAATTGAGCGTTAAGCGGCAAAGCCTCTCACTATCAAGGCTCATCGACCTTGAAGTGCGCACGCGCGGTGGCAATCGGCTCCGTCTGAGTGGTCTGCCAGGCGGTAATCGCCACGTTGGCCACTCGTCGCCCCTGACGCCACACCTGGCACTGCACGAAGGTGTCACGATAATGACCGGCGCGTAGGTAATCTATCGAGAAGTCGATGATTTTCGGCAAATGTGGAATACCCATGAACATGAGCAAGTGCAACATGGCCGAGTGTTCCATAAAGCCAGCGATCACTCCGCCATGCAAAGCGGGCAACATCGGGTTGCCGATACAGTCTTTATTGGCGGGCAGGCGGAATACCATGTCATCGCCCAAACGCAGACACTCGATGCCAAGCAATTTGGCATAGGGAATCAGGCTGATCAGCGGGTCATAGTTGTTCTGCTCATGAGCGTCACGCACCAGTTGATTAAGGTCGAACGTACTCATTGGCCAGCCCCTTTCGCAGCAGCGTGCAGGTCAGTTGGTTTGCCCATGCGCATAAAGGCACCCACCACATGTGCAATTGGCTCTTCGGGGTTGTCCTGATAAGCATAACCACGGGTAAAGATGATGTTCTCAGTCACCCTGTAGCACTCGGCAAAACCAAAGACATCCTTGTTCGGCTCAGCGGGCCGCATGTAATCAATGCGCAGGTCCAACGTCGGGCAAATCTCAAACTCGGGGAGCACGCATACGGTGGAAATACCACAGGTGGTGTCCATCAACGTGGTGATCGCGCCACCGTGAATCACACCGGTTTCAGGATTACCCACAATTTGCAGGCTATAGGGCAGGCGCAGAATGAGCCCCTCAGGCTTGGCGCTATGCACCCCTATGCCCAGCACCTGGCAATGGCGCAACACCGAAAGAAAACGCTGCGCGCGCTCGAAAATCGGGGAATCACTCATGATTTAAACCCTAAAACAACACTACAAAGGGCGTGCATCATACTCGCTGGATACATTTACGACATCTTGGCCCATCCATCCACGGCGTGCGCTAGGGAACTTAACGGCCAGAAAACTGTTTAATAGAGACGCATGAGAAACCATGCCCTGACTATTACTCACAAGGAGTTACAACCGTGCAAAAGCCCTTTACCTATGCCCTGCTGCTTGCTGCCATGCTCGGCCTGGCTGCATGTGAGAAGACCCCGGAAGATAAAGTTGAGTCAGCCAAAGAGTCTGCTGCCGAGGCGGTTGAGTCGATGGGCGATGCGATTGAAGAAAGTGGCGAAGCCATTGAGCAAAAAGCCAATGAACTGACCGGCAATGAGCCGACCACTGGCGAGCAGATAGAAGATGCCGCCGATGATGCAGGCGATGCGATCAAGCAAGCGGGCGATGAAATTAAAGATGCAGTCGACGCTCAGTAAGCGCTAAACGCAGACAAACAGGCCCACGCAAGTGGGCCTGTTCATTTATAGCGCCCTAACACGGGGGCTATTCAAAGCACCGGCGTCAGCATCAGCAGCAGGCTACACAGCAGCCCGATCACCCACACCACGCTGCGCTGCCAGTGCAAATCAGCCCAATAAAAGATCAGATACAACACCCGAGCGATCACGAAGGTCACGGCCAACGTATCGACCAAACTGCCATGGTTGTTGCTCACATGGGCCATTAACACCCCGGCCGCAAACAGTGGGAATGCCTCAAAGCTGTTCAGGTGCGCCGCCAGCGCACGCGCGCCAAAGCCTGTTAAGCGCGCTTGCTGGGCACGCGGATGACGGTTGTCGTACTGCCCCTCGCCTTCTTTGACCATGGCTTTAGCCACAGGCGCCTTGGCCACAAAAATCAGCAATGCACTTATAAAAATGCACCAAAAGGCAATGCTCATTCATTTTTCTCCTTGGGTGGGTCAAAAGTAGGTGTCTGGGTGTAGACCATGACTTCCAGCACATCCGAGTGAAACTCTCGCCGGTACAACACAAGCACAACCCCCGTACTTACCATCATGAAAAACCAGGGATTGATAAACCAGGCCAAGGTCGCCATACCAAAATAATAGGCGCGCAGCCCTTGGTTAAACTGGTTAGCCGCCATCGAGATCACCCGTGCCGTGCGCTCAGCAAATGCTTTGCGCTCCTGCTCGGTAACATGCCGCTCACCAATCATTGGTGCAGAGCCCACCAACACGGCGGCAAAGTTGTATTGACGCATGCACCAGCTGAACGTGAAGAAGGCATAAACAAATACCACCCCCAGGCACAACAACTTCACCTCAGACATCTCACGGCTGGCAGCCTGCACAAAAGGTAAATCGGCCAGCAATGAAACCGCACGATCAGATGCGCCTAACACCGTCAGAATACCGGCCAAGATGATCAGCGTGCTGGAAGCAAAAAATGAGGCGTTGCGCTCCAGATTGCCGATCACATTCGCGTCGGCAATGCGGTTATCGCGCAGCAGCATGCGGCGCATCCAATCCTCTCGGTAAAGATGCAGCACACTGGCCAAACAGGGCGTGGTGCGACCTTTGGCCTGCGCATAACGGGTGTATCCCACCCAGCAAATAACAAACCAGACAACGGCTAGCAAATGGGGCAAGTAGTAGTCGTTAAATGACATGGAAGCTCCTTGTTAACTCGCGCCGATTATAGACAGGGCTGGCTTTCAGTTGGCCAACAAAAAGGCCGCTCAGTGAGCGGCCTCTTAGAATCAGCAAGCGTGTCAGACCAATGCTTTTTCTGGCACAGACAATAGGCGATCAACGCAGGCTGCGAGAGCTAACGTCAGGAGCACAGGTATTAGCCAGCCCAGACTCTGATCAGCCATCGGCAAGGCACTGAAGAACGATGGGATAAGTTCACTGCCACCGGCAGCAGCAATGCCATCAACTACACCGAAAACCAGCGCCACTGCCATTACAGGACGGAACACCCGTGCCGATGAACGCCAAAAGTCGTCCAGCAAGCTCAGAGCGACCAAAACAATTGCCAGCGGGTAGAGGCCGACCAGAACCGGAATGGAAAAACTGATCAGTTGCGTCAGCCCCTGATTAGCCACCACCAAGCTAAACAAACCAAAGACCAGCACAACTATTCGGTAGGGCACACCCAGCAGACCGCTGAAATACTCACCGCAAGCCGTAAGCAAACCAACAGCCGTGGTCAGGCACGCCAGCGTAATCACCACCGCTAACAACAAGCTGCCAGGTGTGCCAAACGTGTGCTGTACATAGGCCGTGAGAATTTGCACACCGTTTTGCGCTTCACCGGCAATCCCCTGGCTGGTAGCCCCCAAGTAAAAGAGCGCCAGGTAGACCAGTGACAAACCAACCGCAGCGATCAGTCCCGCGATGACCGAGTAGCGAGTCACCAACTTGCTGTCGGTTATGCCGTGGTCACGAATGGCCGTGGCGATCACGATGCCAAAAACCAGTGCACCAAGGGTATCCATGGTCAAGTAACCCTGCAGAAAACCCTGCACGAAGGGCGTGTCTTGGTAGTCCGCTGACGTTTGACCTATCTCACCAGCAGGCATCAGCAGTGCAGCACCTCCCAACACCAGCAGCGCCGCCAACAGCACAGGCGTAATGAACTTACCGATACGGTCGACCAACTGGCCAGGATTCAGGGACAAAAACAGCACGGCCGCAAAATAAGCCAATGAGTACAACAGCAAAGCAGTGCTGGAATTGCCAGTGAACGGCGCAACGCCCATTTCAAATGACACCACCGCTGTGCGAGGCGTCGCAAACAGTGGGCCGATTGCCAGATAAACCGCAACCGCAAACAGCATGCCGGCGTGCTTACCCAACGGCGCAGTCAAACGATCCATGCCTCCGCCAACCCGGGCTAACGCCACGATGGTCAATAACGGGAGGCCAACGCCTGTCAGAAGAAATCCCAACGCCGCCAGGCCGATATTTTCGCCTGCAGCCATACCCGCACTGGGGGGGAAGATGATGTTACCGGCGCCCAAAAACAGCGCAAAAGTCATAAAGCCTAGAGCCAGAATATCCAGTCGTTGTAACGCTTTCATTTAGAGCAGTACCAAAGCAGGAAGTCAGAAAGATGCTGTGTTACCCGACTCATGATCAGGACAAGCTGGCTGCGGGGTCACAGGCCACTCACACTGGCGCGAAAACCCTTTTTGAGAGCGCGCCGAACAAGGTGCGCACCTTAATGGAATGCCCGAAAGGCAGCGACTCATGCTGGTCAGTGCGTCGTGACAGCGCGCCTACGTGTCGCATTTATGTAAATTGGGTCAACCCGGCAAAGGACATTAGGATTGAACTGCTCAATTCGTTGGCAAAACTGGCGTGAGCGATCACGAATGCTGAGTGCCGCTGTTTGGGTTTGCTCGGGTAAGCGATGTTCGTTGGGAGCACACAAAGACCGAGCAGTTCATCGGTAAGCGTCCGGCCAACCCGTCTTGCACCAGGCGACCTATCTAGGGAGTTGTCGACGCAAAACTGGGCTTCCCTCGCCAAACAAGCGCAGGTATTGCGCGAATGTAGATCAGCTCACCTACCAACTCGACCAACGTCTGTGTGATTACCGCTGCGGCAGCAAGCCCTCGAATATCTTCAGGCAATGCTAAAGCCAGAGGCAGAACAACCAGGGAGTTTCGAGTTGATGAGCTAAAGGTTACTGCTCGTGCTGTCGTGGCTGGCAGTTTGGCAACTCCTGATGCCAGCGCTCCCATTAGGGATGCTCTGAAGTAGCCCTGTATTTCCGGCCGACTTCAGCTCTTGCCGATTTTAAAAGCGGCGATTCGACCAAAACCGATCAAGTCATCCGTT
>LNDO01000044.1 GCA_001465025.1 Pseudomonas sp. Ga0074129 | reverse complement strand
CCGTGAAAATTGAATCGTCTTCATGATCAATCCCTCGTATTCGGAGATGTCACGATTCAGTTTAGACCACTGCAACAGTTAACTCAGACAGAGCCTTCTTAAATACCTCGAACTGGCGCGCCAAGCTGGCACTGAGGCGCGTGATACCAGTCCTGTGTACCTGGGCTTGTCCAGCGAAGAAGGCCATCCGCACCTGGGGCAACTGGACTTTCTCGACAATCAGGTCAACCCGCAGACCGGCACCCTGCGTGGTCGCGCGGTGTTTGATAACCGTGATGGGCGCTTTACTCCGGGCTTGTACGCACGGCTAAAACTGGTGGGCAGCGGCCAGTACCCGGCTTTGCTGATCAAGGATGAAGCTGTCGGTACGGATTTGGGTAAGAAGTTTGTCCTGGTTCTCGATAGCAACAACACCGTGCAGTACCGCGCTGTCGAGTTGGGGCCAAAGCTTGAGGGTTTGCGTATTGTGCGCAGCGGCCTAAACCGGGGTGAACGCATCGTGGTCAACGGCTTGCAGCGTGCATTTCCAGGCACCCAGGTGGATCCGCAATCGGTGGCCATGGCCGATGAGCAAACCCAGGCGCGCCTGACCTCACTGCGCCAGGCGTTTGAACGGCAAGGTCGCGGCAAGGTTGCCGAGCGAACCCAGCCATCAGCCAACGCGCCACGCAGCTAACGGACATCGAGCATGAATTTTTCGCAATTTTTTATCCAGCGACCGATCTTCGCTGCCGTGCTGTCGTTGCTGATCCTTATTGGCGGTTCAATCTCTCTGTTTCAACTGCCTATCAGTGAATACCCGGAAGTTGTGCCACCCACCGTTGTGGTGCGGGCAGTCTTCCCCGGTGCCAACCCCAAGGTCATTGGCGAAACCGTCGCCTCACCACTGGAGCAAGCGATTACCGGCGTTGAGGGCATGCTCTATATGTCCTCCCAGTCCACCGGTGATGGCCGTCTGACATTAACCATCACCTTTGCCTTGGGCACCGATCTGGACAACGCCCAGGTGCAGGTGCAAAACCGCGTCACACGTACTCAGCCAAGCCTGCCCAGTGAAGTACAGCGCCTGGGCGTCACCGTCGATAAAGCTTCACCCGACCTGACCATGGTTGTGCACCTGACCTCGCCCGACAATCGCTACGACATGCTGTATCTGTCCAACTATGCCGCGCTGAACGTAAAAGATGAGTTGGCGCGTTTGGACGGTATTGGCGATGTGCAACTGTTCGGCTTGGGTAACTACTCACTACGCGTCTGGCTTGACCCCAATAAAGTGGCTTCGCGCAACCTCACCGCTACTGACGTGGTTAACGCCATTCGCGAGCAGAACCGTCAGGTGGCCGCAGGCAGTTTAGGTGCGCCACCCTCGGCGGCAGGCAACAGCTTTCAGCTATCGATCAATACCCAGGGCCGTTTGGTGACTGAGGAGGAGTTCGAGAACATCATCATTCGTGCGGGCGATAACGGTGAGATCACCCGCCTTAAAGACATCGCACGGGTTGAACTCGGCTCCAGCCAATATGCCCTGCGCTCACTGCTGAACAATCAACCCGCCGTCGCTATTCCGATTTTTCAGCGCCCAGGCTCCAATGCCATCGAGATTTCTGACGCTGTGCGTGAACGCATGGCGCAGCTGAAGCAGCAATTCCCGCAAGGCATGGATTACGCGATCGTCTACGACCCGACCATTTTTGTGCGCGGTTCCATCGAAGCCGTGGTTCATACCCTGCTTGAGGCCGTGGTGCTGGTGGTGCTGGTGGTGGTGCTGTTCCTGCAAACCTGGCGGGCCTCGATCATCCCGCTGGCCGCGGTGCCGGTGTCGCTGATCGGCACCTTTGCCGTGATGCACATGCTGGGATTTTCGCTCAACGCGCTCTCGCTGTTCGGCCTGGTATTGGCCATCGGCATCGTGGTTGACGATGCCATCGTTGTGGTGGAAAACGTCGAGCGCAATATTGGACTGGGCAAAACGCCCCTCGACGCTACGCGCCAAGCGATGAAAGAAGTCACCGGGCCGATTGTCGCCACGGCGCTGGTTCTGTGCGCGGTGTTTATACCCACGGCGTTTATATCCGGGCTAAGCGGGCAGTTTTATCAACAATTTGCCCTGACCATTGCGATATCGACGGTCATCAGCGCATTCAACTCACTGACCCTGTCCCTTGCCCTGGCCGCCGTGTTGCTGAAAAGCCACGACGCGCCGAAAGACCGCTTCTCCAAGCTGCTGGATCGTGGTTTTGGTAGTTGGTTATTCACGCCCTTCAACCGCCTGTTCGACCGAGCCAGTCACGCCTATGTCGGTACCGTGAAGCGCGTGCTACGCAGCAGCTCCATCGCCTTATTGCTTTACGCCGGGTTGCTGGGCCTGACGTACTTGGGCTTTGCCAGCACACCCAGCGGTTTTGTCCCGGCGCAGGACAAACAGTACCTGGTGGCGTTTGCCCAGTTACCCGATGCGGCGACACTGGAACGCACCGAAGCGGTGATCAAACGCATGTCAGACATCGCCAGCCAGCACCCAGGGGTGGCCAATACCGTGGCGTTCCCAGGTTTGTCGATCAACGGGTTTACCAACAGCCCGAACAGCGGCGTCGTCTTTACGCCGCTCAAACCCTTTGATGAACGCACTGATCCGGCCATGAGTGCCAGCGCCATCGCTGCCGAACTTAACGCTCAATTCAGCGACATTCAGGACGCCTACATCGCTATTTTCCCGCCGCCACCAGTGCAGGGTTTAGGCACCATCGGCGGCTTCCGCTTACAGGTACAGGACCGCGCCAACCTGGGGTACGACGAGCTGTACGTGCAAACGCAAAACATCATCAACAAGGCTCGTCAGCTACCCGAACTGAACCCGATGTCGGTGTTCAGCAGTTATCAGGTCAATGTGCCGCAGATTGATGCGGCCATCGACCGCGAAAAAGCCAAAACCCACGGTGTGGCCATCAACGACATCTTCGACACCCTGCAAATCTATCTGGGCTCGTTGTATGCCAATGACTTCAACCGCTTTGGCCGCACCTATCAAGTCAACGTGCAGGCCGAGCAACAGTTCCGTTTGGAGCCCGAGCAAATCGGCCAGCTCAAAGTGCGCAACAACCGCGGCGACATGGTGCCGCTTGCCGCCTTTATCAACGTCAGTGCCACTGCAGGTCCTGACCGTGTGATGCATTACAACGGTTTCCTTACGGCTGAGATCAACGGTGCCGCAGCGCCGGGTTACAGCTCCGGCCAAGCCGAAGCCGCCATTGCCAAACTGCTAAAGGATGAACTGCCCAACGGCATGAGCTTCGAGTGGACCGACCTGACCTTCCAGCAAATTCTGGCGGGCAACAGCGCGCTGTTCGTCTTCCCGCTGTGTGTGCTGCTGGCCTTTCTGGTGTTGGCAGCTCAGTACGAAAGCTGGAGCCTGCCGCTGGCGGTGATTCTGATTGTGCCAATGACGCTGCTGTCGGCCATCACCGGGGTCATTCTGGCGGGAGGCGACAATAACATCTTTACCCAGATCGGCTTGATCGTACTGGTGGGATTGGCCTGTAAAAACGCCATTCTGATCGTCGAATTTGCCAAGGAGCAGCAGGAGGAAGGCCTCGATCGCGTCAGCGCAGTGCTGCAAGCCTGCCGTCTGCGCTTGCGCCCCATTTTGATGACCAGCTTCGCCTTCATCATGGGCGTGGTGCCCTTGGTGCTGTCGTCGGGGGCGGGGGCGGAAATGCGCCATGCCATGGGCGTTGCCGTCTTTTCCGGCATGCTCGGGGTGACGTTCTTTGGTCTGCTGCTGACACCGCTGTTTTATGTGTTGATCCGCGCCTTTGTCGAGAAGCGTAAAGCACGCACCCCGCAGACATAGCCGCCGAGGCTAAGCGCCAATGACTGATTTTTTACCCCACAGCTTTTGCTCCTGGCTGTGGGGTTTTTTATGCAGCGCAGAGTGCGATAAGCGTATACGCGGGTAGCAAAAGTCAGCTGTAGCGCTTAGGCGCAGCTAGGCTGCCCAGCCGAATAGCGCAGGCTTGGGCTGACCGCCGCGTTGAGTTTTTTCAGCGCCGTAGAACCAATAAGCAGCGGAAAATCGAAGGCACTGCGGTCGGTCAGGTTCACCTCGATACTCTTCAACTCATCGCCCACGCAGATCTCCATATTCACCACTGGACGTGCGCTGTAGAGCTGTTTGTCACCGGGTTGGCGATCATCGGCACGCCTTTTGATGTAACTCATACGCGCCAGTGGCTTCTCGATAACTGGAGCCTGTTCAACAGATTGCACACCCAGCTGAAAACGTACCCACTCACCGCCATCGCGTTTAAACACATGAATGTTCTTCGCGCTGAGCGAGGCGGTTTCAGCGCCCGTGTCGAGTTTGGCAGGCAGTTTGAGGTCCAATTCATTAAGCAATACATGCTCATGCAGGCCATAAATTTGAGGTTGATTGGCTGTCGCACTGCCGCTGAACAATGCGCCGCACACTGTGAAGGCGACCGTTAACGGTTTAAGGGCAGTGACGATTACTGAGGGCATGAAGAAACTCCTGAAAGCAAAAACGTGACCTGATTATAAATAAGTAGCCTGAATTGAAACTGAACTGGCTGCTGCGCTTGTTGGTGAACGTGATGCCCTCACAATGACCCGCCGATGAATGCCCCTGCTTCTACCTAGGGGTTGTTTGCCGTGGCTATGAGCATCATCCTTGCTGCACTGCCGCTAACGTTTGTTTGCTTGATAAAGCAACTTCAAGCCTTCGCAGGCGTCACACAGCACGCTGTACACCTCGTTTGTTAACGGCCGCATGCGGCCTTTCGGAGACTCAGATGCCACCCGCTACCCCGCTTAAAGCGTTGTTTGCCCTGATAGCCCTTGCTTGTTTTGCCATGCTTGGCGCGGCGTTGATGCTGCAACACATGTGGGGCTGGGAGCCCTGCACCTTGTGCATCCAAATTCGCCTGTGGCTGCTGTGTGGTGGCGTGATCAGCCTGCTGATGTGCTTGCTGGAGACGCTCGGGTGGCGTGTGTTGAACCTGTTGTTATGGCCTTTGCTGCTTGCTGCGGCAAGCATGGCGGTGTACGACAACACCCACTTGGTGTTGATCGAAACAGGCGTACTGGAGAGCACCAGTTGTTCGCCCTTCCCGTTTTATGCCTTCTACCTGCCGTTGCATGAATGGATGCCCAACGTGTTTATGAGCGCTGGTGTATGCGGACAGAACGACTACAACGTGCTGGGCTTCCCCTTTACCTTGTGGACCCTGCTCGGCGTAAGCCTTTTGCTGTCGTTGTGCCTTTACAGCGCTTGGCGGGCTATACGGCGCTGAGTATTTTTCAGGCGGTTTTTCGCCATAAAACTCATGAATAAGCGATTTTTTGCCGATACTTTATTCATTTTGGCGATTATCCGCCGCGCACCGTGCGGTCTGTCACGGTGCTTTTATGGCGTTATGCTCGGTGCAGTGGTTTAACTGAAGTGGCATGTGCATTGCCATACAAACTGGCTAGATCAGCGGGTAACGACCATGCTGAACACCGAAACGCCGACCTGACATCATCAATCTGATCAGGATCGACGTCACTAAAACAACAACTAGGAACATCACCATGTTCAAGTCGATCTGCGCTTTCGCCGCCAGCAGCCTGTTGCTGGCGTCAGCTTCACTGCATGCGGCCACTGATCAAGGCGTCATCGTGATCAAGTTTGCCCACGTAGTGGCAGATAACACCCCCAAGGGCCAAGGCGCCTTGCTATTCAAAAAACTCGCCGAAGAACGTCTGGGCGACAAGGTGAAGGTTGAGGTCTACCCCAATTCCACCCTGTTCGGTGACGCCAATGAACTTGAAGCGCTGACGAAAAACGAGGTGCAGTTGCTTGCACCGTCGCTGGCCAAGTTCGAGAAGTACACCAAAGCGCTGCAAGTCTTTGACCTGCCCTTCCTGTTTGATGACCTGGAAGCGGTTAACCGTTTCCAGAAACGCGCCAAAGGACGTCAATTGCTGCGCGCCATGGAAGATCATAACATTGTCGGTTTGGCCTATTGGCACAACGGTATGAAGCAACTTTCGGCCAGCAAAGCCCTACAGCTACCGGCTGATGCGGCGGGCTTGAAGTTCCGTATTCAACCCTCAAGCGTGCTTGAGGCGCAGTTCAACCAACTCGGCGCGACACCCGTGATCATGCCTTTTGCCGAGGTTTTTGATGCGCTGAAAAACGGCAGCGTACAGGGTGCGGAAAACCCTTGGTCGAACCTCTACAGCAAGCAACTGCATACCGTGCAGCCTTACATCACGGAAACCAACCACGGTGTGCTCGACTACATGCTGGTGAGCAACCCGCGCTTTTGGTACTCCATTCCGCATCAGGTGCGCACCGAGCTTGAAGGCATCATTGATGAAGTGACCTTTGAGGTGAATCGCCAGGCCGAAGCCGCCAATCAGGCTGATCGCGCACGCATTGCTGCGGCCACGGGCACACAAATCATCACCCTCAGCGACGAGCAGCGTGAGGCCTGGCGCAAAGCCATGCAGCCGGTGTGGCAAGAGTTTGAAGGTGTGATCGGTGCCGATGTGATGAAAGCGGCGCAGATAGTCAACCGCAACAAGCGCGACTAAACCCTTGCCGGCGCCGCTGAGCATGCAGCGCCGGCTATGTTTCGCATCATTCGTGCCCCAGCTCTACGCGGCAACTGCGCCTAAGGTGCTGGCGATTCGCTCGGTAATTCGCTGAGCACTTCGCTTTGCCAACCGCCGCCCAGCGCCGCGATCAACTGCACGCTGGTGGTCAGGCGCGTGCCCAGCAGGCTCAAGTTATTGCGCTCGTTACTCAACGCGGTGGCCTGCACGTTGACCACGCTGTTGAAGTCCACTGAACCGGCGCGGTATTGGTTTTCGATCAGGCGCAACGACTCACGCGCCGCTGCCAGCGCCTCTTGCTGAACCCCCGCTTCTTCTTCCAGCACACGCAGTTGCACCAGCGCGTCTTCCACCTCGCGGAAGCTGTCGAGCACGGCCTGGCGGTATTGCGCCACGGTCTGGTCGTAGGCCGCTTCACTGCGTTCACGCTCGGCCTGACGTGCGCCACCGTCAAACAGGGTCAAGGCCAACTGTGGGCCAAGCGACCACACGCGATTGGGTAAATCAATCCAGTTGGCAAAGCTGCTGCCCCGGTAACCACCGCTGGCTGAAATATTCAGGTCTGGAAACCAAGCGGCTTCGGCGACCCCGATTTCGGCATTGGCGGCCATGACCCGGCGCTCAGCGGCGGCAACATCCGGTCGCCGCTCCAACAATTGCGACGGCACGGCCAAGGGAATCACGGGCAACGTGGGCAACTGTTCGCGCGCGGCAATGCTCAGTTCACTGGGCGGCACGCCGATCAGCACCGCGATGGCATGTTCCAACTGCGCGCGCTGCCATTTCAGGTCGATGGCTTGCGCCTGGGTGCTTTTCAGTTGGGTCAGCGCTTGGCTGACATCAGAGCGCGGCACGATACCGGCGTTGTATTGGTTTTCGGTCAGCTTTAGTGAGCGCGCATAGGCGGCCACCGTGGCATCCAGCAGACGTTGCTGATCATCCAGCACACGCAGTTGCAGGTAGTTTTGCACCAGTTCGGTTTGCAGGCTGAGTTTGACCGCCGCCAAATCAGCCGCGCTGGCCTCAAAACCGGCGCGGTTGGATTCCAGCGAGCGGCGCAACTTGCCCCAGATGTCCAGCTCCCACGCCGCGTTGAGGCTCAGGTCGTAGCTGCGGGTGACGCCACTGCTGCTGGCTGTACTACTGCCGCTGGCCTGACTGCCACGAGTGGCCCCAGCACTGCCGGACAATGTGGGCATAAACGCTGACCGAGCGCCCTGCACCAAGGCGCGCGCCTGACGAAATTGCGCTTCGCTGGCGGCCAGGTTCTGGTTGGACACATTCAGGCGTTCAACCAGCGCGTTAAGTTCGGCATCGTTATACAGCTGCCACCACTGGCCGCGCGCCAGTTCATCGCCGGGCTTGGCTAGGGTCCAGCCTTCAATCTGCTTGAACTGTACCGGGGTTTCCAGCGCCGGGCGTTGATAGTCGGGGCCGAGCATGCAGCCGCTGAGCAGCAAGCTGAGCGTCAGCAGCCCTAAATAGGAGCGGACCGGTTTGGTAACAGAAAAGGTTTCGCGAGCATGGCGCGCGCCTACGGGTGTTGGCAGCAGAGTCATAACGGGGTTTCCAAAGCAGCGTCAGTACGCACACCACGCCAGCGGTTGACCCGGTGGCGCAGACGATCGAAATACAGGTACACCACAGGCGTGGTGTACAGCGTCAGTAATTGGCTCAACACCAGCCCGCCGACAATGGTGATGCCCAGTGGCTGGCGCATTTCCGAGCCTTCAGCACTGCTGAGCATCAGCGGCAGCGCACCGAGGATGGCCGCCAGTGTGGTCATCATGATCGGGCGAAAACGCAGCAAACAGGCCTGCCGAATCGAGGCTTCAGGGCTTAGGTGCTGCTGGCGTTCCAGTTGCAGGGCCAGGTCTATCATCAAGATGGCGTTTTTCTTGACGATGCCGATCAGCAAGAACAGCCCCAGCAGCGAGATCAGGCTGAATTCGATGCTCATCAGCTGCAGCGCTAACAGCGCACCGACCCCGGCTGAGGGCAAGGTGGACAGAATGGTCAGCGGGTGTACGTAACTTTCATAAAGCACGCCTAGCACGACATACACCACAACCAAGGCCAGCAGAATCATCCAGGGCTGGTTCTGCTGGGTCTGTTGGAACGCACCGCCCGTGCCGCCCATCATGCCCTGTACCTCAGTGGGTAAACCTACGCGGGCAATGGCGTTATCGATGGCGATGTTGGCCTCATCCATGCTGACGCCATCAGCCAAGGCAAAGCCGATGTTTTCGGCGGCAAACTGGCCTTGGTGATGCACGCGATCTTCTTCAATGCTGCGTTCCCAGCGAGCAAAGCTGGAGAGCGCGACGCGCGTACCCTCGCCAGTGATCAGCTGGATCTGGTCGAGGGTTTCCGGGTATTGAGCGAATTGTGGGTTGATCTCCATGACCACGCTGTACTGGTTCAGGCTGTCGTATATAGTCGATACCTGACGCTGGCTGAAGGCATTGTTGAGCACGGCGGTGATCATGTTCATGTCCACGCCCAGGCGCTTGGCCGTGTCGCGGTCGACAATCAGGCGGATCTGCTGGGTGCCCTCGGCTTCCTTGGCATCGATATCGGTCAACTCTGGCAACGCACGCAGGGCTTCACGCACCGGCGGCAACCAGGTGCGCAGCAAATCCAAATCACCGGACAGCAACATGTACTCGGTTTCCGAGCTGCGCCCTTCTCGCCCGCCTACTTGCAGGTCTTGATCAGGCATGAGGAACATTCGTCCGCCCGGTACCTTGGGCACGGTTTTGCGCAGCCGGTTGATCACCTCTTGCGAGCTGGCGTTGCGTTCGTTGATGGGTTTGAGCCGCACGATGATAAAGGCGTTGTTGATGCCGCCACTGCCGCCAATAAACCCCGCCACACTTTCCACCGCAGGATCGGCCAGGATGGCGCGGCGATAGATTTCCATTTTCGGCTGCATCACCTGAAACGACAGGCCGTCATCGCCGCGAATCATGCCCATCAACTGGCCGGTGTCCTGCTGCGGCAGAAAGGTTTTCGGCACGCTGACAAACAGGAAGATGTTCAGCGCGATAGTCGCCAACAAGCTGAACAGCATCAAGAGTGAATGGCGCAGTGCCCAATCCAGGCTGCGTTGGTAAAACGCTAAGACCCGCTGCTGCACGACCGCGCCCCAGCGCTGCATTGCACTGGGCGATTGCTCGGCACGTTCAGCCTTGAGCCAGCGTGCGCAGAGCATGGGCGTCAGCGTCAGTGACACCAACAGGGAGATCACAATGGCCACGGCCAAGGTGATGGAAAACTCACGGAACAGCCGCTCGACGATACCGCCCATAAACAGAATCGAGATAAACACGGCCACCAACGACAGGTTCATTGCCAGCAAGGTAAAGCCCACTTCGCGCGCGCCTTTAAAGGCCGCGGCCATGGGCGTCTCGCCGGCTTCGATGTGCCGTGAGATGTTCTCCAACACCACAATGGCGTCGTCTACCACCAAGCCGGTGGCGATGATCAAAGCCATCAGCGAAAGGTTGTTCAGGGAAAAATCCAGCAAATACATCACGGCAAAGGTGCCAACCAGCGACACCGGTACGGCCAGCGCCGGGATAAGCGCGGCCCGCCAGCGCCCGAGAAAGGCAAACACCACCAGAATCACCAAGCCGGTAGCGATCAACAGGGTGTGTTCGGCTTCACGCAGCGTGGCGCGAATCACCGGCGAACGGTCCATGGCCACTTGCAACTCAATGTTGGCGGGAATCACTGCGCGCAAGGTCGGCAACTGTTCACGGATGCCGGCAATGGTTTCGATGATGTTGGCTCCGGTTTGCCGGTTGATAACCAGCAATACCGCTTCCTGGTCATTGAAAAAGCCGCTGTTGTAGCGGTTTTCTACGCCGTCGGTGACGGTTGCCACATCGCCCAGGCGCACGGCAGCGCCGTTCTGGTAGCGGATGATCATGGGCAGGTAGTCAGCGGCTTTATCCAATTGATCGCTGGCCTGCACTTGCCAGTGGCGGTCGGCATCTTCCACCGCGCCTTTGGGGCGTTTGGCATTCGCTGCGGTGATGCTCTGGCGCACTTCATCCAAGGCAATGCCGTAGTGATCGAGCAGGCGCGGTTCTAAAGCCACGCGCACGGCGGGCAAGGAACTGCCGCCAATCTGCACCTCGCCCACGCCGGTGACTTGTGCCAGCTTTTGCGCCAGCACAGTGGAGGCCACGTCGTACAACTGACCTTTATCGAGCACCTCACTGGTCAGCGACAAGACCATGATCGGTGCTTGCGACGGATTGACCTTGGCGTAAGTGGGCATGCTGCGCATACCGCTGGGTAACAACTGCCGCGAGGCATTGATCGCCGCCTGCACTTCACGGGCGGCGGCGTTGATGTCACGGTCCAGATCAAACTGGATCATGATCCGCGTGCTGCCCTGGCTGCTGCGGCTGTTCATCTGGCTGATGCCAGCGATGGTGCCGAGCGAGCGTTCCAGCGGCGTGGCCACGCTGGACGCCATAATCTGTGGGCTTGCCCCCGGCAGGCTGGCCTGCACGGTGATGGTGGGAAAATCCATCTGCGGCAGCGGCGCGACAGGCAACAAGCCAAAGCTCACGCCACCCAGCAGCAGAATGGCCAGGCTCAGCAGCAAAGTGGCGACCGGGCGACGGATAAAAGGCGCGGAGAGGTTCATGGCAGCAGCCACAAGCGGCAAGTGGCAAGCCGCACGCGAGAAGCAGAAACCCCGCAGTTTGTAGCCCGGATGAAATCCGGGAGAAGGTCTAACGGCTGATACCGCTCCCGGATTTTATCCGGGCTACGCGTGGACGCTCGGTCTTTTCTATGCGTATTCACACCGCCACCCCGGCCGCACTGCGGCCACTGATGCGCCGCGACAGGCGATCGAAGTACAGGTAAATCACCGGCGTGGTGAACAACGTCAGCACCTGGCTGAGCAGCAGCCCGCCGACCATCACCAAACCCAGCGGCTGACGCAGTTCTGCGCCTGAGCCGGTGGCCAACATCAGCGGAATGGCACCAAACAGCGCCGCCATGGTGGTCATTAAAATCGGCCGAAAGCGCAGCAGCGCCGCTTGGTAAATGGCAGCTTCGGGCGTCATGCCCTGATTGCGTTCAGCGTCGAGGGCGAAGTCGATCATCATGATCGCGTTCTTTTTGACGATGCCGATCAGCAGAATGATGCCGATGATCGCGATAAGACCAAGCTCATTACCGCTGATCAGCAACGCCAGCAGCGCGCCCACCCCGGCTGAAGGCAAGGTGGAGAGGATGGTGATGGGGTGGATATAGCTCTCGTAAAGCACCCCCAGCACGATGTACATGGTGACGATGGCCGCCAAAATTAGCAGCAAGGTGCTCGACAACGAGGCGCGGAAGGCCTCGGCAGCGCCCTGGAAATGCGTCTGCACGGCTGGCGGAATGCCGATCTGCTGCTTAACCGCCTCGATTACGTCCACGGCCTCACCCAGCGATACACCGCTGGCCAGGTTGAAGGACAAGGTCGCCGCCGGAAACTGGCCAATGTGATTAATCAACAGGCTGGCGGCGCGCTCCTCCACCTGTGCCAAGGTCGATAACGCCACCTGCTGGCCATCCGCCGCGCGCACGTGAATCTCGCGCAGCGCTGCTGGGCCAATGCTGCCGGCGTTGGCGCTTTCCAGCACCACGCGGTATTGGCTGGACTGGGTGTAAATGGTGGAAATCTGCCGTTGGCCAAAGGCGTCGTACAGGGCGTTATCAATATCGGCCACGCTTACGCCTAAGCGCCCGGCGAGGTCGCGGTCGATCTGCAAGAACACTTGCAGGCCACGGTTTTGCAGGTCACTGGCCACATCAGTAAGCGCGGGTTGTTCGCGCAGCGCACTGACCAGCTTGGGCACCCACTCTTCCAGCAGGCGGATATCCGGTGACTCCATGCTGAACTGAAACTGCGTGCGGCTGACGCGGTCTTCGATGGACAAATCCTGCACTGGCTGCAAGTACAGTTCGATACCGGGGATACGCGCCAGCGCCGGGCGCAAGCGCTCGATCACCTCGCTAGCGCTGACATCACGCTCAGCGCGGGGCAGCAGGTTGATCAGCAAACGGCCACTGTTGAGCGTTGGGTTGTCGCCGTCCACACCAATGTAGGACGACAGGCTGGCCACGGCCGGATCTTGCAGGATCACCTCAGCCAAGCGCTGCTGGCGTTCACTCATGGCCTTGAAGGAAATCGACTGCGGTGCTTCGGAAATGCCCTGAATCACCCCAGTGTCCTGCACCGGGAAGAAGCCCTTGGGCACGGCTAAGTACAGCACCACGGTCAGCACCATCGTGCCGATGGCCACCAGCAGGGTCAGCGGCTGATGCTTGAGCACCCAGGTCAGGCCAATGCTGTAGCGGGCAATCATGCCGTCAATCACCGCACCTGCAGCGTGGTAGAAACGCCCTTCTGTCTCGGGCTTTTCCGCTTTAAGCAAACGGGCGCACATCATTGGGGTCAGGGTCAGCGACACCACCAGCGAGATCAGAATGGCCACGGCCAGGGTGATGGCGAACTCGCGAAACAAGCGCCCGACCACATCGGCCATAAACAGCAGCGGGATCAACACGGCAATCAGCGATAGGGTCAGCGAAACCAGGGTGAAACCGATCTGTTTGGCACCTTTGAGCGCGGCATTGAACGGGGTTTCGCCTTCTTCCAGATGGCGGGCGATGTTTTCCAGCATGACGATGGCATCGTCCACAACAAAACCGGTGGCAATGGTCAGGGCCATCAACGTCAGGTTGTTGAGGGTAAAACCGGCGAGGTACATCACGGCAAAGGTGCCGATCAATGACAACGGCACGACAATCGATGGAATCAGGGTGGCTGAGAGCTTACGCAGGAACAGGAAGGTCACCAGCACCACAAGGGTGATGGCCAGCAGCAATTCATGTTGTACGCCTTTGACGGCGGCGCGGATGGTTTCGGTGCGGTCGGTGAGTACCTGCACTTCAACGCTGGCTGGCAAGCCTTGGGTCAGGCCGGGCAGCATGGCTTGAATGCGGTCGACCACATCAATCACGTTGGCACCCGGTTGGCGCTGGACATTCACCAGCACCGCTTCACTGCGGTTGGCCCAGGCCGCCAGACGCTGGTTTTCCGCGCCGTCGACGATTTCGGCGACATCTTTGAGGCGCAGCACCGCGCCATCCTGATAGCCGAGAATCAGCTCGCGATACTCCTCAACGGACTTCAACTGATCGTTGGCATCCAGTTGCGACACCCGCGTCGGCCCATCGAAATTGCCTTTGGGCTGGTTGACATTGCTGGCGGTGATCAGCGTACGTACGTCGCTGAGGTTCAGGCCGTAGGCCGCCAAGGCTTGCGGATTGACCTGCAAGCGCACTGCCGGCTTTTGCCCGCCAGCCAGGGTTACCAGCCCTACGCCGGTGGTTTGCGCCAGCTTCTGTGCCAGGCGCGTATCCACCAAATCAAACACCTGCGGCAGCGGCATGCTGCTGGAGGTGATGGCCAACGTCAGCACCGGGGTATCGGCCGGGTTGACCTTGTTGTACACCGGCGGTGCCGGCAGGTCGTTGGGCAGCAGGTTGCTCGCCCCGTTGATCGCGGCCTGCACTTCCTGCTCCGCCACATCCAGGCGTACGTCGAGGTTAAAGCGCAGGGTGATCACCGACGCGCCGCCCGAGCTGGTCGAGGACATCTGCTTGAGCCCGGCCATCTGGCCGAATTGGCGCTCCAGCGGCGCGGTCACCGCGCTGGTCATCACGTCCGGGCTGGCACCGGGATACAGGGTCATGACGCGAATAGTCGGGTAATCCACTTCCGGCAGGGCCGACACCGGCAACAGGCGATACGCCAGCACGCCACTGAAGAAAATCGCCAGCATGATCAGCGTGGTGGCGACCGGGCGCAGGATAAACAGGCGAGAGATGTTCATTGGGCGCGCGGCGCTCCCTGGCGCTCGCGTGGCGGCTGTTCGGCAGCAGGCGCAGCGGTCGCCGGTTTGGCTGCGTTGTCGTCGATTACTTCAACCTGATTACCCGTGCGCAAACTGTCAGTGCCTTCCAGCACCACGCGCGCGCCAGGTTGTAGCCCCTGCTCGACCACGCTGACTTGGCCATCACTGGCTCCGACGGTGATCGGGGTCAGGTGCACTTTGTCGGCCTCATCCACCACATAGGCAAAGGTACCGCCGGCCCCAAATTGCAACGCCGCCGCTGGCAGTAGCGTAGCGTTGCTCAGGGTTTTCACGCGCAGGCGCACGTTGACGAATTGATTGGGGAAGAGCATTTCATCAGCATTGGCGAAGCGCGCTTTGAGCTTGATCGTGCCGGTGGCGGTGTCGATGAGGTTGTCGACGCTTTCCAGTTCGCCTTCTGCCAACTTCTGCCGCTCGCTGCGGTCCCAGGCTTCCACTGTCAGGGTTTGCCCACTGCGCAGTTGTTGCGCCACGGCGGGCAGCTCCGCTTCGGGCAAGGTGAACATCACGGAAATGGGTAGGGTCTGGGTGATCACCACCAGCGGCAACGCATCGCCCGCGCCGACCAGGTTGCCGATATCCGCCTGACGAATCCCCAAACGCCCGCTGATCGGTGCGCGCACCTGGGTGAAGTCAAGGTTGAGTTTGGCCGTGGCCACGTCCGCCTGCAGGCTCTTGAGACCACCGCGATACTGTTCAACCAGGGCTTGCTGGGTGTCGAGGGTCTGCTTGGCAATGGATTGTTCAGCGTAGAGACCCTGATAACGGGCCAAGTCCAGTTCCGCATTGCGCAACTGTGCCTGACGCTCTTGCAGCGCACCTTGCGCTTGCTGCAAGGCAATCTCGTAAGGGCGCGGGTCAATCACGGCGAGCAAATCCCCTGCCTTGACCTGTTGCCCGTCTTTGAACAGCAATTTGACCAATTCGCCATCCACCCGGCCACGCACATTCACCGTGTTGTAAGCCGTGACGGTGCCCAAGGCTTTGAGGATGACCGGAAAATCCCCCTGCGTAACGCTGGCCACGCGCACCGGCACCGCACCCCCGTCGCCCCAAGGGCCGCCACGTTTGGGCGCATCGGGTTTGCTGGGCCAGAACCACCATAACCCCGCCACCAGAACGGCCAATGAGAGCGCGCCGATCAGCCATTGGCGAGACGCGTGTTTGGAACGGGCGGTGAACTGTGTATCAGGCATGGCGAGGGTCACTGTCTTGGGGAGCGTGAACGATATTCACTATCAGGCAGGATGCAAAGCCTCTTTACCGCCTATTTACCTTTCACTTACGTAACTAAATGTCTGAACTGGCTGTAAAAACCCAACCTGCACTGCGCCGCCCAGTACCGTTTTGCGCAAACAAAAACGGCCTGCAAGCAGGCCGTCTGAACCGAGTGAGTCGCGGTGCTACTTGAGCGCCGCCAGGGCTGCCTCATAGTCCGGCTCGTCGGCAATCTCGCCAACCAATTCGCTGTGCAGCACCTTGTCGTGTTCATCCAGCACCACAACGGCACGGGCTGCCACGCCAACCAGCGGGCCGCTGGCAATGGCTACGCCGTAGTTCTGCAGGAAGTCAGCACCGCGCATGGTCGATAGGTTGACCACGTTTTGCAGGCCTTCTGCACCGCAGAAACGCGCCTGAGCGAACGGCAAATCGGTGGAGATGCACAGCACAACGGTGTTATCCAACTGACTGGCACGGGTGTTGAAAGTGCGCACCGAGGTGGCGCAGGTCGGCGTGTCCACGCTTGGGAAAATGTTCAGGACTTTACGCTTGCCGGCCAGGCTGGCCAGGCTGACATCACTCAGATCGCCTGCCACCAGGCTGAAGGCTGGAGCTTGTTGACCGACCTGGGGCAATTGACCGGCGACTTCAACCGGAGAACCTTTGAGGGTGACGTGTGCCATGGAGTTAATCCTTTCTTATGCTGATTAAAAAATAAGGGCGCGAACCTGCTAGCAGCATGCTCGCGCCCGGTGATACAGCGAGCAAGGCTGACCAGTGGGTCAGCCTACCCTGCTCGCCCATTCCCTACATTAATTTTTTGCGAAATGCTCTTTGGTCAGTTTCACCACAATCGGGCTGAGCAGCAGCAACGACAGCAGGTTGGGGATGGCCATCAAGCCATTGAGGGTGTCGGCCACCAGCCAGGCAAAATCGAGTTGGGCAATTGCACCGAACGGCACCGCCACCACCCAGAGAATCCGGAACGGCAGAATGGCTTGGGTGCCGACCATGTACTCCCAGCATTTCTCGCCGAAGTAGCTCCAACCCAGGATGGTGGTGAAGGCAAACACCACCAGGGCCAGCGTCAGGATGTAACCGCCAACGCCTGGCATAGCCTGCTCAAAGGCTGCCGCCGACAAGGCTGCACCGCTGGCACCGCTGGTCCATACGCCCGAGGTGATGATGGCCAGACCGGTCATCGAGCAGATGATGATGGTGTCGATAAACGTCCCGAGCATGCCGATCATCCCCGAACGCACCGGGCTGCTGGTGGTACCAGCCGCTTGCGCGATACCAGCAGTGCCCAAGCCAGCCTCGTTGGAAAAAATACCGCGCGCCACGCCAAAGCGGATGGCCGCCATCACCGCCGCACCGGCAAAACCACCCGTCGCAGCAATGGGGGTAAAGGCGTAAGTGAAGATCATCTCAAACGCGGCTGGAATTTCAGCCGCATTGACCACCAGCACCACCAAGGAAGCGATGATGTAGGCCACGCACATAAACGGCACCAGGGTCGCAGCAACCTTACCAATGCGTTTGATACCGCCCAGAATCACCATGCCGACAAACAACATGGTCACCACGCCGGTGACCCACAGTGGGATATTGAAGGTGGTGTGCAGCGCAGAGGCCATGCTGTTGACCTGCACCATGTTGCCGATACCAAAACCAGCCAGGCCGCCAAAGATGGCAAACGCAGTGCCCAACCACAGCCATTTTTTGCCCAGGCCGTTTTTGATTGCGTACATCGGCCCGCCGACGTGCTCACCGTTTTTGTCTTTTTCGCGGTAATGCACAGCCAGCACCACTTCGCTGTATTTAGTGGCCATGCCCACCAGCGCGGTGCACCACATCCAAAACAGCGCGCCAGGGCCGCCCAGGAAAATCGCGGTGGCCACACCGGCGATGTTGCCGGTACCCACGGTAGCCGCCAGGCAGGTCATCAAGGCTTGGAAGGGGCTGATTTCGCCACTTTCGGCGTCGCCTTTCTGACGCCCTTGCCACATTAATTTGAAGCCTGCGCCAATCTTGCTCAACGGCATAAAGTTGAGGCGCAGCATGAGGAACAGGCCGGTGCCGAGAATCATCACCAGCATGGGCGGGCCCCACACCACGCCGTTGAGTTGATTAACCAGGGTGTTGATAAATTCCATGCTCATTTCCTTATTTTTGTAGTGAACGCGAGGGGGTAACCTGCGCTTCTCCGATGGCCGGGTAGGCATCGTTACAAGCACGCACATTGTGTTTGGCAGGCGTGTCGGCAACGGATCGGGCTCTATCAGTCAGCATCAAGACTGGCCAGTTTCAAGCGGCGGCCAGTATATGAAGAGTCTGATAGGGGGATTCACTGTTTAGATTTCAACGCTCAGACGTTTTGAGCGAGGGGCGCAATTTAAACGCGATTTAACACGCTTAATCCAGCTTAACCCCGGATAAACAACGGCTAAAAATCACGCCGGTAGAATAAATCGAGTGAACTGGCCAACCCGCTGGCAGCCTCGAGATAGAGCTTGCGGCTTAGCTCAAAGCGTAAGGCAATGGTGTTCGCAGGCTCGAACACACCCATGCCATACCGCAGGCTCAAGCGTTCGGACAGGTTGCCGCTGGCCACCACGCTGGTGGTTAGCCCGGTGCCCTGAGTGTCGAGCTGAAAATCACTGATGCCCAACCCCTGCGCCAGGCTGTTGACCACCGTGGCGCTGCTGGCCATACCCAGTGCCAGTGCGGCTTGGGCGAGCATGGTGTTATCTCCACCACCCTGCCCCAATGGCCGCCCCATGACCAGATAAGACAAGGCCTGCTCCTGGCTCATGGCCGGTTCAGAAAACACCGTGCTGGTGGGTTGCGCGGCATTGCCACTCAGGCGCAGGCCGGCGGTGACGTCGTTAACTTTACGCACCGCTTCAATGTCGAGGAACGGCTGATCAATCGGCCCAGCAAACAGCAACCGCGCACGGCGCACTGTGAGGCGTTGGCCATAGGCACGAAAATTCCCCTTGTTCAGGCTCAACTCGCCACGGGTGTCCAGGTCGTTGCCAATGTGCACGCGCCCGAGCAAGTCAGCAGTCAGCCCGAATCCTTTGAAACTCAAGCGCTGCTGGCCGACGTCAACGTCGATATCCATGGCAATGGCTGTGCTGGCGGAAGAACCGTCGGCGCTACCCAACACCAAGGCGTCGCGGGACAACTGCACGGTAGAGGGCGGCAATTCTCGCACCTCAATCTGCCCGCTGGGGATCAGCAACTTACCGGCAAGCGAGAGCTGGTCATCACGCAAACGCAGGCGCAAATCCGGTTCAACGAGCAACGCGGCGTAAGGTTCTACCGTCACCGGCAATTGTGTGCCGGTGACGTGCAACTCCATGGCCAAACCTGCATCCCAGCTCATTTGCCCAGCCAGTGTGCCCTTCCCACTTTCACCGCTACGCCAATCGCCATTCAGCTGCAGCTGATCACCATCGATCTGCGCACGCACCTGCAGGGCTTCGATGCTCATGGGCAGTTCAGCGCCGCTCACCTCGCCATTATCCACGCGCAGGTTGCCGTTGATCTGTGGCGATAACAGCGAGCCTGAAAGCGTGCCGCGGCCGTTTATCTGCCCCGCGAGACGTTCAACCATGGGCACAAACGGACGCAGCAGCGCTAGATCCAGGCCATCAAGGCGGAAGCTGCCGGACAACGGTTTGTTCGCTGGACGCGGGTCTAGCTGGGCTTGCAGCGCCAATGCACCAATGGCTGGGCCGCGCAGCTCAAGTTGATTGTCGATGCGCTGCGGGCGTAACTGCGAACTCAGGCGCAGGCTGTCGTAGGCAAAGTCCAGCCACTGTTCTTGCTCACGGATGCGCCAGAAGCCGCGGCCAGCATCCAGCTCCAGAGTGCCGACCGGGCCGCTCGGGGTGATGTTCAGTTGCAAGCGACCATTGAGTTCGCCCTGCCAGCTGAAATCCGCTGGCCACAACGCGGCCAGGCTGCTCATGGGCAACTGGCGCAGTTGATAGTCCAACTTGGGGGTGGGCAACAGTTGCTGCTCGGTTGCGCAGAGGCTGGCGGCGGCAGACTGCCAACAATGCGCGCCCAGGCTCAGCTGACCGTTAGCCAGGCGTTGCACCCGCGCCGGTTGCTGCAACTGCCAGCGCTGCCCGCTGCTGGTTAACTCACCACGGCTCAGGCTACCGCGCCAGTTGCCTTTGTCCCACTGCCCAACCAAGACCAGTTCGCTGTGCAGCTGCGGCCCTTGCAGGCTCAGCGCCAGACGTTGCTGACGCACATCACCTGAGGCGTCCAAATTCAGGCTGCCGAGATCCTGTTGATTCAGCTCAAGGCCTTGCGCCTGCACACTGAGTTGAGCCTTTTGCTGGGCATTGAGCGTCGCATTCAGATCAAGTTGCCGCACTTGCTGGTCGGCATAGCTCAGGCGCTGGCCTTGCAGTTGTAACTGCCCTTGTGGCGTTTGCAGGGTGCCCGCCAATCTCAGCGCCCCGCTCAGTTGCCCTTGCAGGCCTGGCCATAACTGCGCCAAACGCGGCATGTTTAGCTGCAATTGGCCGCTGAGTTGCTGTTGCAAGGCCGCCTGGCCACTGAGGCGGTTATCCCCCAAGCGCACGTCCAAGGCGCTCAGTTCGCCTTGATCGAGACCACCGGAAAATTGCGCCAGCAACTTTGCCGGCTGGCCACGCAACCGTCCGCTCAGGTCGATATCTGCGCTGAGCTTGAGCTGCCCATCGTCCAGGCTACCGGCACTGTTGAGCGGCCCCGCCAGCGCGCCCGGCAACTCGGCCAGCCAGTACGCCGGGTTTAATTGGCTCAGTTGCAGGCGCACATCCCAGCGCAATGGCCCGGCAAACCCGAGGGAAGCTTGGCCTTCCGCCTTGCCCTGCCCCGCGTGCAGGCGTAGTTCGGGCAAATAGAGATTATTGAAGTCACCACTCAGAGGGCTTTGCAGGCTGAATGCCCCTGCCGGGCCGTCCAGCTCAGCGACGAAATGGCCCAGGTAGTGGCCATCCTGATATGCCAGTTCGCCATTCAGGCTACGCAGCGCCACCGGAGGTGCTTCTGCCAGGGGATACAAGCGTTGCCAGGGAAACTGCTGCCAAGCAAATCGAGTGTCGAGGCTCAGTCCTTGCTGCCAGTTGACCTCACCACTGAGGTGCACCTGCTGCTCGGCATCGGCGTCGAGATTAAGGTGCTTGATCTGCGCGCCCTCGGCACTTAGCAAGGCGCTCAGCGTTAAGGCCATAGGGGCATCGGCGGCAGGCAGCGAAGCCGAGCCGTCGAGTTGATAACCAGCGGCCAAATCACCACGGGCAGTGATCAACACCTGCTCAAGTGTCAGGCTGTTTGGCAGTTCAGCGCTGGCTTTAAAGGACTCCACCTTGGCCTGTAATTCGGCCGGCAGGTGTGAGTCCAAAGGCTGTAACCAGCCGCTCAATACCGCATTTAAGTAACCCTGACTGTTACCGTTCAGTAGCAAGCGTTCGCCCAGCGCACCCGTAAGTTGCAGTGTTAAAGGCCAGGCCTGTTTATCCGGTGCCGGTAACTGCACGTGGGCGTTAAGGTTTACCGGCCAGTCGCCTTGCGTTTGCAGTTGGCCACTGAGTGCCAGGTGCAGATCGTCACGCTTGAGGCTAAGGCGGTCGATCTGTACGCCCTGTGCATCCCAACGCGCCGCCAGTTGCAGCGTCTGTAGCTGCTCTACGCCGTTAAGTTGCAGGCGTTCGATCTGCACATCGTCCAGGTGCAGGGTCAGTGGCAGGCGCAGCGCGGGCAGCACGAGAGGCTCGCTGCTCGGGCTTTGTGCTTCTGGGTAAAACAGCTGCACCGGCCCGCTGTGCAGCTGTTCAATGCACAGCGTCATGCGCAGCAGGCAACTGGGCGATGCACGCAAACGGGGGGTGAGCACCTGCGCGCGGGTATCGCCTTGTTGCCAGCTCAGTTGCGCCGCCTGCCAGCTCCCCGCCAAGCGCCCCTGAAAACCGTCCACCTGCAAACCCGGCACCTGCGCCAGCAACCAACGGCTGCCCGCTTGCGTGCCCACCAGCGCAACGAGGCTCACGAGCAAAACCAATAGCAGCGCGGCGAGCCCAAAGAGGCCTTGGCGTATAGGACGCATCACAGCTCCGGCCCCATGGAAAAGTGCAGGCGCACGCCGCCCTGATCATCCAGCGGATGGGCCAGATCGAGGCGCAATGGCCCTAGCGGTGAGACCCAACGCACCCCCACGCCAACCGCGCTTTTTAGTGATGGCAGCGCGAGCGAATCGAAGGTATTGCCCTGATCAAAAAAGCTCGCCAAGCGCCAGCGCTCGGTCAAGCTGAATTGATATTCAGCACTGGTGGTAAACAGGTAGCGCCCGCCTATTTTATCCCCCGCGCGGTTCTGCGGTGACAGGCTTTGATAGTCATAGCCACGCACGCTTTGATCGCCACCGGCAAAAAAGCGTAGCGAGGGCGGCACCTTGGCAAAACCGTCTGATTCCGTGCCACCCACCTGCACCCGACCGAGTACACGGTGGCGCTGAAACAGCGTAGTAAGGCCCTTGAGCTGAATATTGCCGTGCAACACGTTGGCATCCGACAACAGCCCTTTGGCGGCACCGGACAGATCAAACTGCAAGCGATAGCCCTGGTTGGGGTCCACTTGGTTATCGCTGCGCAACAACGAATAACTGATGCCGGGCATCAATAAGGTGCTGATCCCAGCCTCGTCGCCCAGGTCATATTCCTCATGCTGTGCTTTCAGCGACAGCACGCGCTGCCAACCGCTGTCGAGCTGGCTGTGCCATTCCGGGCCGAAGGTCAGCAAGCGGCTGCGGCTGTCGGTGTTGGCCAGGTCTTCGGCCTGATAACCGCCGGCCACGCGCAATTTGTCGGTCAGTGGCGGGTCGAGCGGCACGTCATACCACAGGCCGACGTTTTGCCGTGGGGCGGACAGCTCAAGCTCCGCTCCGTAGCTGTGCCCCTGAGTATTGGCCCAGTGACGCGTCCAGTTGGCGCGCCCGCGCGGCCCCACGTCAGTCGAAAAGCCCAGCCCCAAGCCCATGCTGCGCGGCTTGCGCACTTGCAGCTCAACCTGCACCGGAATCTGCTCGCCCTGCGCCATCGCTGGGTTGGCGTCCACCTGCACCGATTCAAAATAACCACTGGAACGCAACGCCTGATAAAGCTCGGCAATCAATGCCGAGTCATACGGGGTTGGTGCGGTAAACGGCACCATGCGCTGCAGCAGTTGATCATCGAACGGCGCGTCACCGTTAAAATTCACCGCACCCATTTGATAGCGCGGGCCGCTGTTGTAGATTAGTTCGATGTCCGCAACACCCGCATCAGGATCAATCAGTAAGCGTTGCTGCGTGAAGCGCCCGGCAAAGAAACCATAACGCGACGCCTGATTTTGAATGTCACGTTTGGCGGCATCGTAATGCCCGTGATTGAGTTGAGCGCCTGGCCGCAGCGACGAATTGGCGGGTTGCCGAAAAGCGCGCAGCTCACTGGCCGGCCCCTCGACGCGCACCTGCACCTCACGCAAACGCACGGGTTCACCGGCTACAACCACTAGGGTTAAGCGCGGCTTTTCGCCGTCACTGACTTCGCTGCTGATCTGCGCTTGGTAATAACCCAAGGTTTGCACCGCCTTGAGCGCCGAGCTTTCAGCCACGCGACGAAAGCGCTGCAGCGCCTCGGCATCACGCTCACCCAGATTGCCGATATAGGCTTCAACATTGCTTTTCAGCGCGGTATTGGCCGGCTCAATCCGCACACGCAGTTGAGCTTCAGCCAGAGCCAGAGCGCTGAACGGCAGGCACAAAAGACCAATTATGAGAGTGAGAAAAACACGCATGAAGCGATGCTAGCACGAGCCAATGGCCGATTTAGAGCCTCAGTAACGGACAATAGTTGCGACGCGCCGCCATTCTGCACCGCGTCGCAACCCATCAGGCGCTGGCTTTAACTGCCAACTGCGGGCTTGGATGAAAGAACACGTGCTCGATAATCGGGCCAATGGCTACTTGACCGATTTCCTCGTAACCCTGACGTTGATAGAACGCGAGGTAATGCGGGTTACCGGTATCCAGCACCACGCCTTGCGAGCTGGCGTCTTCGGCGCACCAGTTATGCAGGGCTTCCAATAACTGCTCACCCAACTGCTGGCCCTGGTATTGCGGATGCACCCCCAGCAGCGGCAAGACGTGATAAGGCCCCGGCGGCAAACAGGTGATCACCGCCTCATGGTATTCAAGGTAGCGCTTGGTGCAGCGAAACCCGGTGCTGAGCAACATGCGCATGCGCCAAGACCAACTTTCGGTGATGTCCATGCGTCGTTGTGGCGGCGCGATAAGCGCCATGCCAATCAAACGGTCATCAATCAGCAAGCCAATGGCCGGCAGGTCTTCAACAAAATGCTGCTGCACCAATTCACGCACCGTGGCGCGTACGCGCTGGTCATAGCCAGGGCGCTCGGCTTCAAACAAGTAAGCGAACGTCGGGTCATGGCGGTAAGCGTGATAGAGCAGCGAGCGTGCTTCACGGGCATAGCCGCTATCGAGCATACGAATTTCGGCGAGACTATTGGGCATCGGCGTGACCTCATGTTGTTCTTGATTTACGGGCCTTTTGGCACGTTAGCACCGCCCATCCGCCACCGCCATAGACTGGCCGTGTGCACGGTTAATCGGATAGCATCGCGCGCTTTCCACAGCGACATCCAGGACTGCAGCCCATGAAGATTGTCTCCTTCAATATCAACGGCCTGCGTGCACGGCCGCATCAACTCGAAGCGCTGATTGAGAAGCACCAGCCCGATGTCATCGGCCTGCAGGAAACCAAAGTCGCCGACGAACAGTTCCCCGAGGCGCATATCCGCCAGTTGGGTTACCACGTGCATTATCACGGGCAAAAAGGCCACTACGGCGTCGCCCTGCTGTCACGTAAAGAACCGCTGAGCGTGCATAAGGGCTTTCCTGGTGATGCCGAGGACGCGCAGCGGCGTTTTATCTACGGCACCTTTGCCGACGCACAAGGCAATCCGGTGACGGTGATGAATGGCTACTTTCCGCAAGGTGAGAGCCGTGATCACCCGACCAAGTTCCCGGCCAAGCAACGCTTTTACGCCGACTTGCAGCACCTGCTGGTCAATCAATTCAACCCGGAACAAGCGTTGGTCGTGATGGGCGATATCAATATCTCGCCTGAAGATTGCGACATTGGTATCGGTGAACCCAATCGCCTGCGCTGGCTTAAAAGTGGCAAATGCAGCTTTCTGCCCGAGGAGCGCGAGTGGTTAGCCACCCTGAAAAACTGGGGTTTGGTCGATAGCTTCCGCCACCTCAACCCAGCGGTGAATGATCGCTTCAGTTGGTTCGACTACCGCAGCCGGGGTTTTGAGGATGAGCCTAAACGCGGCCTGCGCATTGATGTGATTTTGGCGTCTCAGGCCTTGCAGGCACGCATCGAAGATGCCGGTATCGACTATGACCTGCGCGGCATGGAGAAGCCCTCCGATCACGCACCTATCTGGTTAAAACTGGCCGAATAAGCCGGCCCAGAGCGGCTGCCCGATAAGTGGCTGTCATATTTCAGTCACTTATTTGTCTTATCGTCGCGGCACTTTCAGCCACCACATAAGGTGATTGCCGCATGCCGCGCACCCTCTCTGCTGCCGATCAAGAAACTTGGCCACGCACTATCAGTTTTCTGGTGCTCGGCTGTATCTGTTATGCACTGCCTTGGTCAGTCTTTGCGGCCCTGCCCATCCCTAGCGATAACAGCAGCGTGCTGCGCATACAGGGTTCCAACACCATTGGCGCCCGACTGGGCCCGGCACTGGCGAAGGGCCTGCTCGAAGAGCAAGGTTTGAAGGCCATTCGCATTGAGCCCGGTATGGCAGAAAACGAACAACGCGTGCTGGCCAAAACCGATGATGGCCGCAGTGTCGTTCTGGATGTGGCTGCCCATGGTTCAGGCACCGGGTTTACCTCCCTGGCCGCTGCCACTGCTGATCTGGCTGCCTCTTCACGCCCGATTAAAGACAGTGAAGCCCAGAGCCTGCTCGCCTTGGGTGATATGAACAGCGCCAGTGCCGAGCAAATCATTGCCCTGGATGGCCTGGCTATCATCCTGCATCCCAGTAACCCACTCGCGGCATTGAGCACCGTGCAACTGGCGCAAATTTTTGCTGGTGAAATCACGGACTGGGCGCAATTGGGCGCACCGGCCGGGGCCATCACCCTGTATGCCCGCGACGATAAATCCGGCACCTTCGACACCTTCAAAGAACTGGTGCTGAGCGCCAACAGCAAAGCTCTGGCAGCAAAGGCAAAGCGCTTTGAGTCGAGTGAGCAACTGTCGGATGCCGTCAGCCAGGATCGCAACGGCATTGGTTTTATCGGCCTGCCCTACATTCGCCAGGCCAAAGCCGTGGCCATTGCCTCCGGTGACTCACAGCCGATGCTGCCCAGTTTGACCCTGATCGCCACAGAGGATTACCCACTCTCACGCCGCCTGTTTTTGTATAACGCCCCCGATACAAACAACCCTTGGACCCAGGCACTGGTGCAATTCGCCCACAGCCCAAGGGGCCAGGCCATCGTTGAGCAAAGCGGCTTTATTGCGCAAACCGTGCAGGCCGTGAAAATTCCGGCGCATACGCAAATGCCAGCCAGCTACCAGGCATTGGCGCAAAATGCACAGCGCCTCTCGGTTAACTTTCGTTTTCAGGAAGGCAGCGCCAACCTCGACAATAAAGCCTTGCGTGATCTCAACCGGCTGATTAAGTACCTGCGTGACCACGACAAGCTGCGCGATAAAGTAGTGCTGGTTGGTTTCGGTGACGCAAAAGCCGACCCGGCCCGCGCCGAATTGCTGTCCAAGCTGCGGGCAATGGCGGTAAGGCGTGAGCTAAACAAAGAAGGGGTTATTTTCCGCGACATTATCGGCATGGGTGACGAACTGCCGGTGGCCGCCAACACCGCCGATGACGGCCGCATCAAGAACCGCCGCGTAGAGGTCTGGGTCTATTAACCGGTTACTGACCTTTTCTCGCTGCCGAGACGGTTTCTAAACAGTAAAACGCAAGAGGCCCGCATTCGCGGGCCTCTTGTTTAACGCTCAGCCTTAGCGGCTGGCTTTCATCAAGTCTTTCGACACGTACTTGCCAATCTCGAACTTACCAATCGCCGCACGGTGCACTTCGTCCGGGCCATCGGCCAGACGCAAGGTGCGCTGCATGGCGTACCAGTAGGCCAGCGGGAAGTCGTTGGACACCCCAGCACCACCGTGGATCTGGATCGCACGGTCAATCACCTTCAGCGCCACATTCGGTGCCACGACTTTGATCTGAGCGATTTCACTGGCGGCAATCTTGTTGCCCACGGTGTCCATCATGTAGGCCGCATTCAAGGTCAGCAGGCGCGCCATGTTGATTTCCATACGCGAGTCGGCGATGTGGTCAATGTTGCCGCCCAGCCGAGCCAGTGGTTTGCCGAAAGCGGTGCGACTGATGGAACGCTCGCACATCAGTTTCAGCGCACGCTCAGCCATACCGATGGAGCGCATGCAGTGGTGGATACGGCCTGGGCCAAGGCGACCCTGGGCGATTTCGAAGCCACGACCTTCACCCAACAGCACGTTTTCATAGGGCACGCGCACGTTCTCGAACAGCACTTCGGCGTGGCCATGCGGGGCGTCGTCGTAGCCAAACACCGGCAGCGGACGCAGCACTTTCACCCCAGGGGCATCCATCGGCACTAGAATCATCGAGTGTTGCTGGTGGCGCGGGCCGTCCGGGTTAGTCAGGCCCATGAAAATCATGATCTTGCAGCGCGGATCACAGGCACCTGAAGTCCACCACTTGCGGCCGTTGATTACCCACTCATCACCCTCACGCACCGCACGGGCCTGCATGTTGGTGGCATCGGAGGACGCCACCGCCGGCTCTGTCATTGCAAATGCGGAACGGATGGTGCCGTCCAGCAGCGGCTTCAGCCACTGTTCTTTCTGTGCTTCGTTGGCATAACGCACCAACACTTCCATGTTGCCGGTGTCAGGTGCGGCGCAGTTGAACGGCTCGGCTCCAATCAGTGAGCTGCCCATGATTTCAGCCAACGGCGCGTATTCGGTGTTGGTCAGGCCGGCGCCCAGTTCAGAGTCGGGCAGAAACAGGTTCCACAAACCTTCGGCTTTAGCCTTGGCTTTCAGTTCTTCCATGATGGCCGTTGGCTGCCAACGATCGCCCTCGTTGACTTGCTGCTCAAAGATGGCTTCGGCTGGATAGACATGGGTCTCCATAAACGCGGTGACGCGTTCACGCAGTTCCTGAACCTTGGGGGAGTAGGCGAAATCCATGGGGGCTACCTTCTGACGCTGATTGTGAGGAAATTCGGTGAATTAAAATGATGCTAGAACAGGACTTTGGATTTACCTAATCTATTCTCGCCGTGTATAAACATTCATCACCGATATATGATCCACTGATGCCGACAACCTGCGGAGCGTGCGTGAAATGAATTTGAACAAGGTCGACCTCAACCTGTTTGTCGTCTTCGATGCCATCTACACCGAGGCCAACCTGACGCGCGCCGGGCAGATTGTCGGCATCACTCAGCCAGCAGTTTCCAATGCGCTGGCGCGCCTGCGTGAAACCTTCAATGACCCGCTGTTTGTGCGCACCGCACAGGGCATGGTGCCTACGCCGATGGCTCAGAACATCATCGGCCCGGTGCGAAATGCCCTGCAGCAACTGCGGATCTCGGTACAGGAAAGTCGCATTTTCAATCCGGCGCAGGCCAACAAAACCTTTCGCATCAGCATGACTGACCTCACTGAGGCGCTCATCCTGCCGCCGTTGTTTCAGCGACTGCGACGCATGGCCCCCAATGTCAATATCGAGAGCATGCTGGCTCGTCGCCGCGAAACCACCAAGGAACTGGCCGCTGGCCGCTTGGACTTTGCCGTAGACGCCCCGCTCAATACCGACCCGCAGGTGCGTCACGTCAAACTGATGGAAGATCGCTACGTCTGCGCCATGCGCCGTGGCCACCCGCTGAACAAAGACAAAATCAGCCTGGATGACTACATGGCTCTGACCCACATTCACATTTCCAGTCGCCGCAGCGGTTTGGGGCATGTCGATCTGGCATTGGGGCGACAAGGCATGCAGCGCAAAATTGCCTTGCGTTCACAACATTACCTAATGGCCACCACCGTACTGCAGACCACCGATATGGCCATGACCGTGCCGGAGCGTTTCGCCAAACGCAATGACCTGCAGTTTTTCGAATTGCCCATCAAAGACATGATGCCGCTGGAAACGCATTTGTACTGGCACGAAAGCACCGACCAAGACCCGGCCAACCGCTGGATGCGCGAGCAAATTATTGAGCTGTGCCAGCTGGTGTGCGCGCGGGAAAAAGCAGAACAGCAATAAGCCCCGCTTGGCGCAGAGAGTCCTTATCAGCGCCTTCACGCAGCTTAGAAAGCGGCGTGAAGGCTTGCGACGTGGCCACCTGCAATTTCAAATCTAAACCAACGTCTACCGCGCAGTGAGTCTTGCAGCTAAACCTTGCTGGAGTTTTGCCATTGGTTTAACCGCTGCCGCTAGCAAGGGCTTTCAGAGAAAAGTGGGGACGGCTTATCCAAGCAGCTCGCTAAGTGGAATAAACCGCAGGCTATCGCCTTCTGCCAGCGTCGTGTCTTCCAGCACTTCGGCAAATCCATCGGCCCAGGCTGCGCTGCGCAGCACACCGGAACTCTGATTCGCATAAGGCACCACCCGACCATTCTCCAGACGCGCGCGCAGGTATTCACGGCGCTTGCCCGGTTTGCTCCAAGCAAAACCTGCCGGCATAGCAAAGCCCAGCGGCTCGACCCGCTGAACGCCCAAGCGGCGAAGTAAGTAAGGTCGGGCAAGTAGGCCAAAGGTCACCAGGGTCGAAGCCGGATTGCCCGGCAAACCGATCACCGGCACACCGCGAAACTGCCCGCAGGTCAGCGGTTTTCCTGGTTTGATCGCCAGCTTCCATAGTGCCAGTTCACCCTCTTCACGCAGGGCCATACCGAGATAATCCGCTTCGCCCACCGACACGCCGCCGGTAGAGAGAATCAGATCAACACCGCTCAATGCAGTCAGGGCCGCACGGGTCAGTGCGAGGTCATCAGGTAAGATGCCGCCGTCGACTACCTCACAACCCAAACGCTCCAGCCAGGCAATCAGCAAAGGTCGATTGCTGTTGTAGATCTGCCCGAGACCTAAAGGTTGGCCAGGCTCGACCAGCTCATCGCCGGTGGATAAAACCGCCACACGCGGCCGCCGACGTACGCGCAACACCGCGCAGCCCAGCGATGCAGCCAAACCCAATTCGATAGGCCCAAGGCGCGTGCCTGCGGGCAACACACAGTCACCCTGCCGCGCTTCCTGCCCTTGGGGGCGGACATTCTGGTTGAGCTTCAATGGCTGGCTAAACAGCACCCGGCCATCGGCTTGCAGCACGGCGTTCTCCTGCATTTCCACAGTATCGGCACCGGCCGGCATGGGCGCGCCGGTAAAAATCCGCGCGCAGGTGCCAGGCTGCAAGGGTGCTGGGGCGCTGCCAGCCTGAATCCGCTGACTGACGTGCAGCGGTTCGCCCGTCCAGTCACTCAAACGCAAGGCATAACCGTCCATGGCGCTATTGGCCCAAGGCGGTAAATCCAAGGTGGCAACCAGTGGTTCAGCTAATACCCGGCCTGCGGCTGCGTGGAGACTGACGTGCTCGATCTCTTCAATCGCACTGGCTTCAGCCTGCGCCAGCAAACGCGCCAACGCCACTTCAACGGGCATCAGCCCCGGCATATCACAGCCGCTCATCCACGGCTCTCGCAGGGCGCTGCGGCTTTCAAATGCGCGACGAAATTGCACGGGCGGTGACGGTTGTCCAACTGCTCGGCGAGGATGCCGTCCCACGCTGTACGACAGGCGTTGGTCGACCCCGGCAGGCAGCACACCAGCGTGCCATTGGCCAGCCCGGCCAAGGCGCGGGACTGAATGGTTGAGGTGCCGATGTCAGCTACGGAAATCTGTCGGAACAGCTCACCGAAACCATCTACTTGCTTGTCCAGCAGGCAGGTCACCGCTTCCGGCGTGCTGTCGCGGCCGGTGAAACCTGTGCCGCCTGTGATCAGCACCACTTGCGCTTCATCTTCAGCAATCCAGGTCGCCACCTGAGCGCGGATTTTGTACAGGTCGTCCTTGAGCAGTACCCGCGCGGCCAATTGATGGCCCGCTGCCTGCAAACGATCAACCAGCAGTTGACCAGAGGTATCGGTGTCCAGGGTGCGGGTGTCGCTCACCGTCAAAACGGCAATGTTCAGGGGCACAAAAGGTGCGTCGGCCTTATGGCTCATGGCAGGCTTCCGGTTATGGGCAATAATGCCCGCCGTTATATCACAGGGCTGTTTTCGGAGACCGTTTATGCCTGGCACAAATACCCCATCCACATGCTCGGTGTTACTGCTCGCTGGCGGACGCGGACAGCGCATGGGCGGTGCCGACAAGGGCCTCTTGGAGTGGCAAGGCCGCCCCCTGATTGCCTGGCTGCATGATCTGGTTCGACCGCTGACGGACGATTTAATCATCTCCTGCAACCGCAACAGTGACCGCTATGCCTGCTTTGCCGATCGCCTGGTGCATGATGATGACAAGGACTTCCAAGGCCCACTGGCCGGAATCCGCGCAGGACTGCGGGTAGCGCAGCACGCGCATCTTTTATTGTTGCCCTGTGATGCGCCCCGGCTTGATAACGCGTTGCTGCACACGCTGCTGGATCAGGCGGGTGAACGTGCCGTGGTACTGCGTCGTGGCGACTATTACGAGCCGCTGTTTAGCCTGATTCCTTGTGCATTACTGGCTGATCTTGAACAGGCCTGGCAAGCCGGCGAACGCAGTCCGCAACGCTGGCTGCGCAGCCTCGACCCGTTGACAATCGACTGCGCGCTCGCCGACCCTCGTTTGGCAAACTTCAACACGCCAGACACACTCGTCACAGCCCGATAAAGCGCTGCCGGGGAACTTGGCGGGCAAAATTTCGTCGTACCTAAAGCCGCTTTAAATCACAAAGGAGATTGTTATGACTCAACGGATCACTGCAGCACTGCTGCTGACACTGGGCTTGGCCACGCTTGCTGGCTGCGCCTCGCCTAGCGTGATCACCCTCAACGATGGCCGTGAGATTCAGACCACTGACGAGCCAGAGTTTGATGAAGAAACGGGCTTTTACGAGTTCGAGCAACTGGATGGCAAGCGCGCCAAGGTGAACAAAGACCAAGTGCGTACGCTCAAAGAACTTTAGGACTCAAGCTGGGCGATGCTACGCATCGCCCAGTACGGCATGGACGCTTTTTACGAACTACGCCGATAGAAAAAATTAAACGCTAACCCCTTGTACCGTAAAACTTTTTCAGTAGAATCTCGGCCATCGGAGTGTAGCGCAGCTTGGTAGCGCGTCTCGTTCGGGACGAGAAGGTCGCAGGTTCGAATCCTGCCTCTCCGACCAAAATCAAAAAGCCCGCATCAACAGATGCGGGCTTTTTTGTGCCTAGGATTTGTAAGGCGCAGCAGCATAGCTGCCGATGATGGGGAACTCAGGCTGCACTAATAAATGCAGCGACCTGCTCCGCTTCGAATGGCCAGTTCAACTCTGCCCCGCTATCGATACGCCTCAACACAGGAATGCGCAAACCGTATTGTTCGACCCACTGCTCATCGTCAGCGATGTCGATCAACTCAACCAATAAGCCGTGTTCAACAAAAGGCATCAGCAGCGCTTCGGCGACTTCGCACAGGTGGCAGCCAAGGGTGCCCAGCAACTGACATTCCGGGAGCATGTTCGCGCCTCCAGTTAGAAATGGAGGCGCAGTTTAGCATTACGACTGACTTATTCGTCGCTGGCAGGGTTGCTATCCAGCGCCGGATTGAGCTGCTTTTGCAGACCATCAAGCAAGCGGCTGTTGAGTTGCTCCGCCTTATCCAGCCGCGCACTGTCAAAGCGCTCATCCAAGGCGAAGCCGCCCTTAAGCAGATCGAGCAGACTGCCTTTAGCGCTGCTTTCCTCGGCCACCTGACTGGTGCTACGCAGCGCCTCCAGCAACCCCTGAGCGTATTCAATCAGCGAATTATTGACCGCGCTGGCTGCCTGCCCACCACTCTGCGCCACAGCGCTGTAGGCATCAGTGGCCTGCCTTACGCTGGTTTGCGTCAGGTTGAGTGACAGTGAGGCCAATTGTTCACCGTCCATTTCCAAGGCCATGGCACGGTCAAATGCGCCGGCCATGTCTCCGGCATAAAAGCTGTTGGATAACTCCTGCACCTGACTGAACAGCTTCTCCAGCGCGCCCAGTTCGTCTGCATCCAACTCGCCTTCAACGCTGACCTGCCAAGCACCGATCTGCATACTGCCGGACTGAGTGCTGGCAACTAGAGCGCTGGCGTTGCCATTACTGCTCGCCGCCACAGGGCTTTGCGACCAGTTGGCCGAGGCTTGGGCGATGGAAATGCGTAAACGATCACCGTCACGGGTAGTCACTTGCATGTCGAAGGTTTCGGCCTGCGCGGCAAAGCGCTCGCTGTAAGCAGCTGCGGAAACATTGCTATTACTGGCCGATGCAGGCGGATTAAAGCGTTGGTCCAACTCGCTAAAACCGTCCTGGATTTTCTGGTAGGTGTCGTCGATGTCGCTCGCTACCTTGCCCTGCAGCACGCCCATGCCGTCGAGAATCTTGCGTGCTTCGGCAAAGCCCTTTTCAACACCGCTGCGAGCCTGCTCCAAGAGGCTTTGTAATTTGGCCGGATCGGCTCCGGCGGCTTGCTCAGTCTGCAAGCGCTGTTCGATAAAACCCAGAATTCGCCCGGCAACTTTCTCTGGGGTGTAGTCATTGGTTTTACCCGCTAACGCGCCCGGTTCAAAACCCAAACGCTCAGCCAGACGATTCGCCAGCGTGGCTTGCGCATCAAAGGCTGGAGAGCGCGCAGCGGAGGGAGTAAGCGCCGTTGCAGGACGCGATGAGGAGGATATAAGCGAGGCCAGAGGATTCATAACGGTTTACCTGGGCAATCTATCTTATCGGTTGACGGCCATAAATGGAAAAACTTAAGCCCTCAACCGCTTAACACGATAAACGGTCAGGCTGCCCGTTTAGAGCCATTTATCAAATAGTGTGAGCGGTTATTTGATTGCCATGGCCTGTCATTGGGCGACCAAAGTCTAAGGGCCAAGCAACGCCGAGCATGTTTTATTGCCACTCGCTGTAACAGATCGGCCATAAACCGACCCGCACACACGAGGAGCTAACAATAATGAGTCAATCTCCCCTCGCCCGCGCCGTGGCTCTCGCCGCGCTGGGTTCCTGCCTCACACTGCCATCGCTGGCTCAAGCTGAATTTATCAAGGACAGCAAAGCCACCATCGAAGCACGTAACTTCTATTTCAACCGCGACTTTCGTCAGGATGGCGGCAGTCTCGCCAACGGCCAGTCCAAACAAGACGAATGGGCTCAAGGGTTTATTCTGCGTTTAGATTCGGGCTTCACTGAAGGCACAGTAGGTTTTGGTGCTGATGCGATTGGCACCTTCGGTTTCAAACTTGACTCCGGCGACGGCACATCAGGTAGCGGCTTGTTGGTTCCTGATAAATCGGGCGGGTCTCAGGACAACCACTCAGATCTGGCGTTAGCGGCCAAGGTTAAAGTGTCCAAGAGCACGCTACGCGTAGGTGCCATGCAGTTCAAAAACCAGGCGATCTCCTCTAGCGACTTACGCCTCCTGCCGCAAATTTTCCAGGCAGGGCATTTGGTTTCTCAGGAAATTGAAGGCCTCACGCTGGACATGGGCCATGTCCGTGAGATGAACGACCGCAACTCTAATGACTACCAAGACATCTCACTGACCACCGGCGGTCGTCGCGGCATCACAGTCACAGGTACCAATGCCACTGACTCATTCAGCTTTTTAGGCGGCAGTTACAAGGTCACCTCTGACCTGACGGCCGGCTACTACCACTCCAAGCTGGAGGATATGTACAAACAGAACTCGTTCAGTCTGGTACACGTGCTGCCGCTAGCCGACAAACAGACCCTGAAGACCGATCTGCGCTATGCCCGATCGACTGACGAAGGCCGTAGCAATATCGACAACAAAGCCCTTGGCGCGATGATTACCTATGGTATTCAAGGCCATAGTTTGGGTTTGGGTTACCAGAAAATGAGTGGTGACACAGGTTTCGCTTACATCAACGGTACCGATCCGTTCTTGGTTAACTACGTGCAGATCGGCGACTTTGCCAACAAGGATGAAAAGTCCTGGCAAGCGCGTTATGACTTCAACTTCGCCAGCATCGGCATTCCGGGTTTGACCTTCATGACCCGCTACCTGACCGGTGACAACGTCGAGTTGGGTGCTAACCGTTCCGAAGGCAAGGAATGGGAACGCAACACCGAATTGATGTATGTGTTCCAGGAAGGTGCTTTGAAAAACCTTGGCGTGCGCTGGCGCAATGCGTCTGTGCGCTCGAACTTTGCCAATGATATCGACGAAAACCGTCTGATCGTCAGCTACACCCTGCCGCTGCTTTAACGCTTTCAGCAGGCTGAAATAGAAAGGCCCGGACACTGTCCGGGCCTTTTGCATTACGTGTAGCCATCAGTCCTGGCTTACGGCACCGATCTTATGCACCGAAAGGTCGGCACCGTAGTACTCCTCCTCCTGGCTCAGGCGAATACCCACGGTGGCTTTCAGTACGCCGTACACCAGCACACCGCCGATCAAGGCCACCACGACACCTAGCGCGGTGCCGATGAACTGGCTGGCGAGGCTAACGCCGCCCAGTCCACCCAGCATCTCCTGACCGAAGATACCGCAGGCAATCCCGCCCCACACGCCGCACAAGCCATGCAGTGGCCACACGCCAAGCACGTCGTCGATCTTCCATTTCACTTGGGTGGCGGTAAACGCCCAGACGAACAGCGCGCCAGCAATCGCACCAGTGGCCAACGCCCCGACCGGGTGCATCAAGTCAGAACCGGCGCACACCGCGACCAAACCAGCCAGCGGGCCGTTGTGCAGGAAGCCCGGGTCATTACGGCCGACCAGCAAGGCCGCTACTGTTCCGCCGACCATCGCCATCAGGGTGTTGACCGCCACCAGGCCGCTGACGCTGCCCAGGGTTTGTGCGCTCATCACGTTAAAGCCGAACCAGCCGATGATCAGAATCCACGAGCCCAGCGCCAGAAACGGGATATTCGAGGGGGCAAATGCCACCAGACGTCCATCGCGGTAACGTCCATTACGACGACCCAGCAAAATCACCGCGCCAAAAGCCAGCCAGCCGCCCATGGCGTGGACCACCACCGAACCAGCGAAGTCATGGAAGGTGGCGCCGAACTGCGCCCCCAGCCACGCCTGAAAACCGTAGTTGCCGTTCCAGATCATCCCTTCGAAGAAGGGGTAGATAAAGGCCACGATCAACACCGTGGCACACAACTGCGGACCGAATTTGGCGCGCTCAGCAATGCCGCCAGAAATGATCGCCGGGATGGCGGCCGCAAAGGTCAGCAGGAAGAAGAACTTCACCAAGGCATAACCGTTGCCCTCGGTCAGCACACTGGCCGGTTCAAGGAAGGTCACGCCGTAGGCGATCCAATATCCGACAAAGAAATAGGCCAGAGCCGATACGGCAAAGTCAGAAATGATTTTCGACAAGGCATTAACCTGATTCTTCTGCCGCACGGTGCCCACTTCAAGGAAGGCAAAACCGGCGTGCATCGCCAGAACCATGACAGCGCCCAAAAGGATAAACAGGGTATTGGAGCCGTGAATCAGTGTTTCCACAGCACTGTTGATGTTGTCCATCTGCGAAGAAAACTCCGTCGCGAGGAAAAGCACCAAAGAAGATCACAAAGGTAAAAATACGCACCAGAGTGCAGCATTTCTCCATTGTCATCTCACCGCAATCAACCTCTTAAAGCACCAAACCAGTGCTTTTAGAGATTCATAGCGTGGCACTAATTCCATAGTTATTAATGAGTTAGTGATGCACCACGGCGTCCAGGCCAAAACCTTTGCAGCCCCATTAAAGAGCGCATAAGCAAAGGAGCGCACCAGCACAATGCAAGCGCTGTACCACCCGTAAACTTGGGTGCATGGGGTAATACGGATAGATGACCGAGAAAAAAGGAACCCCTGTCCAGCTCAGGACTCGAACGCATACACTCACACCGTTACGCTTAGGAGAAACACCATGGCCCGTAAAAACCCTGTGTCCGCTAGCCAAGACCAACTGCTTGAAGAGTTTCAGGCGCTGGTTAGCGACACCGAGCGCTTGCTGCACCAATCCGCCAGCCTCGCGGGCGACCAGGCTGAAGCACTGCGCGAGCAAATTCGCAGCAGCTTAGGCCGCGCGCGAAGCACCTTGCATAACGCCGAAGACGCCCTTCAGGTGCGCGGCAAGGCAGCGCTGGACGCGACAGAGGACTATGTGCAAAGCCATCCTTGGCAAACCCTGGGTATTGCAGCGGCCATCGGTCTGCTGCTGGGCATGTTGATTTCACGGCGCTAACGAGAACCCGTCTATGGATGCAACACCTTCTACGCCGCCCAGCAGCGGACAATCGCCACGTCGCTTTGCCAGTGCTTTGCTCGGCTTGCTGCACGGTCATCTCGCGTTGCTTGCCGAAGAGTTCAAAGAGCAGCAGCAGCACACGCTTAGCTTGCTGGTATTGGCCAGCCTAAGCGTGGTGTTCGGTTTCCTGCTGATTATTGGCTTATCTGCGGCGTTGCTAATTGCCTTCTGGGACAGCCATAAACTGCTGGTCATCACAGCCCTCTGCGCCACTTACGCCGCGGGCTTTTTGTGCGCATTAGTGACCCTGCTGCTGCGCCTGCGTGATGCCCCTGCCCCGTTTAGCGCCAGCCTTGAAGAACTGGCCCGTGACCGTGAGCAACTGCTGCCATGACGATGCCCGAACTGCCTGCCAATGCTTCACGCCGTGAACTGCGTAAAACCCTGCTGCGCATGCGTTTGGAAATGCACCGCCAGGAATTACGCCACGAGACCTTGGTAATGCTGCAACCGTTGCGCCAAGCGCAACAGCTAAAGCGGTATTGGCGAGACGAATTAAACGGTGGCGCACCAGTTTGGGTCGCTTCGGGCGCGTTGCTGTTAGCCACCTTGGGGTTGGGCAAAGGCCATTGGCGGCGCTGGCTGCGTATTGCTCTGATTGCTTTTCCCTTGTTGCGGCGCAATCCACCGCGCCAAGCAAGCGACCCGACTAAAGATGTTTCATCAGGGGATTAATCTGGCCACGATCTTGCTTTAACCCCAGGCTTAATCGCCCACAAGGCGCAGCGCCTGCTTAAGGAAGCCGACCGTGTTCAATGGACAACCGCTTGCTGTTTTCCAACCCTTCATCGATACCGCCACCGGGCGTATTGCCGGTGTTGAAGCACTGGCGCGGCTGCGCAGCGATGACGGGCGATTGCACTCGGCGGGTCCATTGTTCAGCGACCCCAAAACACCGCCGGCCGCTCTACGCCGCCTAGATCGTGAAATCCGCCGCCAGGCGCTAAGTCGCTTTCATGAGGCGCCTTCGGACTGGTTCCTCAGTTTAAATATCTCACCGCGCTGGATCAGCCGCCTTCGTCCAGCGCAGCCTCTGCCCAGCCTTAAACAACTGGGACACAGTGGCATTGACCCGGCACGGATTGTGTTTGAAATCACCGAACTGGGTGGTGCGAGCAGCCGTTTGCCCGGCGTAGTGGCGTCTTACCGCCAAGCGGGGGCGAGAATCGCCATCGACGATTTTGGCGCAGGCTATTCGCAGCTCGACCGCGTGCTGGCTTTGCAACCGGACATACTCAAACTCGACATGCGCCTATTTCAACAAGCTGCGCGTGGCGGCCCCAGCAGCGAGGTGGTGAAAGCGCTGGCACAGATGGCGGAAAAAACCGGCTGCTGGATCATTGCCGAGGGAGTCGAAACCGAAGCAGAGCTGGATTTTGCCCTCGAATGCGGCGCGCGCTATGTGCAGGGCTATCTGTTTGCTAAACCTGAAGAAGCCTTTTTCAGCAGCCAGGCCTTTGTTAAACGCTTTGCTCAACTACGCGACCATTATGTGCAACAAAAACTCGCCGAGCGCGCACGCCTGATGACGCTGCGCCAGCAACTAGGCGAGCTGATGAACAGCTTCAAAACCTGGATCAGTGCGGGCGAACACGCCGAACAATTACCCCATCCGCACGCCCACCCCTGGCTGCTGCGCATTTACCAATGCGACCGCCATGGCACCCAACTTGCCTCGCAGATTCCAGCTTTTTACATGCAGATGGCTGCTCAATCGGCGAAAGGATGAAACTTTATTTATACGGATGACACTTTATTTTCATCCCACAACTGACTGCCAACCTGGAATGGCGCGAACAGACCTGGCACAGCGACAGCCGCTACATCGGCCACAACTGGTCCTGGCGACCGTACTTCTACCAGCTGTTGGCCGAAGGCTGGGAAGAACGCCGACTGATTCTCTCCAGCACCTACCGCGACGCCACCACCAACCAGTACTGCCTGACAGCCGGACAATTTATCGACAACGGCAAGCGGCTCTTGCTCATCGACATCGACGCCGCCGGTTTTTAACCGAACCTCGCCTTGCATCAACGGCTTAGAAGCTTGAAGCTAGCCGGCACAGGCAACGGCGAGGACATCCCTTGGATTGGCAAACCCTGCTCACCCGCGAACGACTCGGCAAACCGACACACAGCGTTGCCGAACTGGGTCGTACGCCGTTTCACAAAGACCACGACCGCATCATCTTCTCCGGGGCCTTCCGCCGCCTGGGGCGCAAAACCCAAGTGCACCCCGTGTCGAGTAACGACCATATCCACACACGCCTGACCCATTCGCTGGAAGTCAGCTGCGTGGGCCGCTCGCTGGGCATGCGCGTTGGCGAGATGATCCGCGACGCCTTGCCTGACTGGTGCGAACCCAGTGATTTGGGCATGGTGGTGCAGTCCGCCTGCCTGGCCCACGACATCGGCAATCCACCGTTCGGCCATTCTGGCGAAGACGCCATCCGCCACTGGTTTCAGCAGGCGGCTGGACGCGGCTGGTTGGATTCCATGAGCAGCGCCGAACGTGGAGATTTCCTTAGCTTTGAGGGCAACGCCCAGGGCTTTCGCGTACTGACTCAGCTGGAATATCACCAGTTCGACGGTGGCACACGGCTGACCTACGCCACCCTCGGCACCTACCTGAAATACCCCTGGACGGCGCGACACGCCGAAGCCCTCGGCTACAAAAAACACAAGTTCGGCTGCTACCAGAGCGAGTTACCGCTGCTCGAGCAAATCGCTGGCAAACTCGGCCTGCCGCAACTGGATGATCAGCGCTGGGCACGCCACCCGCTGGTGTACCTGATGGAAGCTGCCGACGACATTTGCTACGGCTTGATTGATCTCGAAGACGGCCTGGAAATGGAGTTGCTCGACTACTGTGAGGTCGAAGCGCTGCTGCTGGATCTGGTGGGTGATGATTTGCCGGAAACCTACCGCCAACTCGGTCCGGACGACTCACGCCGGCGCAAGCTAGCGATTCTGCGCGGCAAAGCTATCGAACACCTAACCAATGCCGCCGCCGAAGCCTTTGTTGAACAGCAAGACGCCCTGCTTGCCGGAACCCTGCAGGGCGACTTGGTCGAGCACATGCACGGCACGGCCAAGCGTTGCGTGCAGAGTGCCAAGGACATGGCCCGGCAGAAGATCTTCCACGACAAACGCAAAACGCTGCATGAGATCGGCGCGTATACCACCTTGGAAATCCTCCTAAACGCCTTCTGCGGGGCTGCTCTGGAGCAACATGGCGGGCGCACGCCCTCCTTTAAAAACCGCCGCATTCTTGATCTGCTCGGCAATAATGCGCCGGATCCCAACTGGCCGTTGTACCGCTCATTTCTGCGCATGATCGACTTTATTGCCGGCATGACCGACAGCTATGCCACCGAAATGGCGCGCGAAATGACAGGCCGCTCCAGTCCGGTATAAGCCATGAATAACGTCTTGCGAGAAAGCTTCAGCTGGCACCCCGGACCAATCGCCTGGGGGCCGGCTGTGATCGCGGGTTTGGGCTGCGCCTTGCCGTTGCTACTTGGTTTGTTCAGTGGCCATCCGGGGTTTATCTGGGCCTCGGTGGGAGCATTCCAGGCGGCGCAGGCTAATCCGCTGCATCGCCTTGGCATGCTGCGCATGTTGATGCTCTGTGGTCTAGGCGCCTGCAGCGCAGGCGTTGGCTTTTGGGCGGGCAGTCACCCGGATGCAAGCCTGCTAATTTTTGCCTTGTTCGGTTTCCTGCTCGCCTGGCTGCAACGTTTTGGCAGTGAAGCCGGCAAGCTGGGCATCGGCTTGGCCATCTGCTTGTGCTTGGGTCAAGGCCAGTACGGCATGGGAACGCTGAATAACCCCTACGCCATCGCCACCCTGTTTATCCTCGGTGGGCTCTGGGTCATGCTGCTGGCCTTTGGTTACCGGGGCTTACATGGCTTGCGCATGTGGCCCCACATGCCGCGTTTTATCAGCATTCTCAAAGTCCTCAAGCGCCACGCCAAACGTCTACCACAACAAAAATGGCGGCTGCATGCGCTCGGCTGCACCCTGGCATTCGCACTCTCAGGGCTAATCGTCAACCTGGCCGACTTGCACCGGGGGTACTGGTTGACGCTGACTGTCATTTCCACCTTACAGCTCAACTTTCAGGCCAGTCTGGTGCGCGCAGTGCAGGCAACAATGGCCAGCCTCGGCGCGGCGGGGTTGCTGATACTGCTAGGGCATAGCCTGCAAGACCCGAGCATGATGGTCGCCACACTACTTCCGCTGATCGTGCTGAGTCGGGCATTACAAGCCAAACATTACGGTCTGTTCGTGCTGCAAACCAGCGTGTGCTTTGTGCTGCTGGCCGAAAGCCTGGCGCATGACTGGCACCTGCCAGAGGTACGTTTGTTCAACAGCCTGCTGGGCGTTGCGCTGGCCCTGTTGGTCGCCTTGTTGATTTACGGGCTTGAGCGTTGGCTAAACAACCACTGGCGCACCACTGCTAAGTAGTTATGGCCGCGGTTAAACCGTGAAGCGAATCCGGGCAAAGCCGGCCAAGCTTCACTATGCTTGACAATCGGTCGGCGCGAGCAAGGAAAGGCAGGATGCAAGAGCACGCACGGGGCAAAACAGGAATGCGCGCAAGGCGCTTTCCGCTGCACATTCATATCAGTGCACTCTTTACCTTTTTGCTGCTCAGTTCGGGCGCGCTGCTCGGGCTGTTTAACTACCAGCAAACCAGCGACATCATCCTCAGCAGCAGCAACCAGTTGTTTTCCCAGATGCGCCAGGAAGTCAAAGCGGATCTGCGCAACACCTACCAACCCATTAACGCCATGATCAACTTGCTGGCGCGTAACGAGCAGGTCAACGGTCGCGACCGCCATGACCGCATGGTCATGTTGCCCATTTTTGCTCAAGCCCTGCGCGACAACCCTAAGCTGGCATCGATCTACATCGGCTATGGCAATGGTGATTTCTTTATGGTGCGCCCACTGCGCAGCCAAAAACTGCGCGATATTTTTTATGCGCCCCCTAATGCGGCGTTTCAAGTGTGGAGCATCGACCGCATCAGCACGCAGCAGGCCGACTCGGAACATCAGTTTTTCGATGCGCAGTTAAAACCGCTCAACCGTCGGCAAAACCTCCGTGAAACTTTCGATCCGCGCAGCCGCGCTTGGTATCACGGGGCGCTGGACAGTGAGGCGCATTTCACCACCGCACCTTATGTGTTTTTCTCCAGCAGTGAGATCGGCACCACCATCGCGCGTAAAAGCAGTGCTGAAACAGTGATAGGTGCAGACCTTACTTTGGATGATCTTTCTGCGACGCTCGCGGCTCATCAACTCACGCCATCAACCGAAGTGGTGCTCTACAGCAGCGATGGTAGCGCGGTCGCCTATCCCGACAGTTCACGCTTGGTTATCCCCGGCCAGACCCTGCAGTTGGCTCCGCTACACACCCTCAGCCCCGTTTTGGCAGCGTTCCGCGCGCTGAATCTGCAGCAAGACCACCAAGGCGTGTTGATGCTTAACCAACAACGCTGGCACGTATCCTACAGCCGGTTAAGCGAAGGTGGCCCGCAGGGCTTGCACTTGGCCTTGATGGCGCCCGAACAGGAACTGCTGGCCGACGCCTACCGCATTCGCTGGCAAGGTGCCGTTCTGACCCTGAGCATCTTGTTGCTGTGCATTCCGCTGGGCTGGGTGTTCTCGACCATCTTGGTCAAACCACTGCGCGTGCTTGTGGGTGAATCCGAAGCGATACGCCGTTTTGATTTCGACCACCCGGCCAGCGGACGCTCCATGGTCAAGGAAGTCGATCAACTGGCTGTGGCGATGAAACACATGAAAGACACCATCGCCAGCTTTCTCGACATTACCGCCAGCCTGTCCGCCGAAACCCGCTTTGATGCACTGCTGCATCGCGTGCTGCGTGAAACCGTCGGTTTGAGCGAAGCCAGTGGCGGTTTACTTTACCTACGCGACATGAACACCGGCCGGCTAGAACCTTACGAACTTTTGATCGATCAAGAGCCGCAAAGCTTACTCAGTCACGTTATTCCCGTGTTCGAGCAGGCAGACGCGCAACTACCGGATTGGCTCGCGCAGGTTGCCAATGGCGGCGACAGTGTCACGGTGGCCCTTGGCTTTGAGCATGCGCAAAGCTTCCAAAGCCTGCTGCATGCGCTCGAAAGCCCACGCGCTCACTTGGTTTGTACGGGCCTGCATAATCGTCAGGGGCAAACCTTGGGCGTGCTGGTACTCCTGCACCGCGACACCGGCGATGAAACTCGGCTGGCCATGCTACGCCCTGAACGCATTGCCTTTGTGGAGGCGGTATCAGGCGTTGCAGCGCTGTGCATCGAAAGCCAGCGCCTGCTCGATCAACAGAAAAAACTGCTGGACGCATTTATTCAGCTCATCGCGGGGGCCATCGACGCCAAAAGCCCTTACACCGGTGGCCATTGCCAGCGCGTACCCGCCATCACGCTGATGCTCGCCCGCGCCGCTGCCGACAGCACCCAAGCGCCCTTCAATACTTATCAACCCACCGAACAAGAATGGGAGGCCCTGCATATCGCGGCCTGGCTGCATGACTGTGGCAAGGTCACCGTGCCGGAATATGTGGTGGACAAAGCCACCAAACTGGAAACCCTATGCGACCGTATCCATGAGGTGCGTATGCGTTTCGAAGTGCTCAAGCGTGATGCCTGGATTCTCTATTGGCAGCACGTGAGCCAAGGCGGTGATACCGAGCGCCTGAGCCAGGAGCGCGATGCATTATTGGCGGCGCTGGATGAAGAGTTTGCCTTTATTGCCCGTTGCAATCTGGGTGGCGAAGCCATGGCCGAGGCCGACTTGCAACGCCTGCGGGAGATTGGCGCACGCACTTGGACACGCACATTGGACGATCGCCTGGGCGTATCGTGGGAAGAAAACCTGCGACAGACACGTCAGCCTGCGCAGCCACTGCCTGTGCAGGAAACATTGCTTAGCGACAAAGCGGAGCACTTGATCGAACGGCCTGACACTGAGCGAATCGCTGAGGACAATCCTTGGGGCTTCAAGCTCGACGTGCCCACCTATAAATACAACCGTGGCGAGTTGTACAACTTGAGTATTAGCCGCGGCACGCTGACCGAAGAAGAGCGCTTCATCATTAACGGCCACATGGTGCAGACCATCCGCATGCTCAGCCACCTGCCCTTCCCGCCGCACCTGGCTAACGTCGCTGAAATTGCCGGTGGTCATCACGAGAAAATGGACGGCACCGGCTACCCGAAACGCCTCAAGCGTGAGGACATGAGTTTGCCGGCCCGGATGATGGCCATAGCCGATATTTTCGAGGCGCTCACGGCGGCTGACCGTCCCTATAAGAAAGGCAAATTACTCTCCGAATCGCTCGCCATCATGGCAAGCATGTGCAAAGGCGCACACATCGACCCCGAGTTGTTTGAGCTGTTTATTCGCGAGCGGATCTATCAGAAATATGCCGAGTTGTTCTTACACAAGGAACAGATCGATCACATCGATCAAGCGGCATTACTGGCCAAGGCGGGATTAATTTGAATGGCCGCTACGCAGAAGGGATTAGTGCGGGTAGAGAAGGAACTGAGGCTATTCCCGTGTTATCAGCGCGCTGCCGACAACACGGGAAAGAGTTGTAGCGATTAAGCCTGGGGAATCGGAGTATCCGGGTACCAGACGTCAATCAGCGGGCTGACAGTGAAATCCACCAGCTCGTCACGGCCCTTGAGCCAGGCTTCAACAGCGGCGCGCTGCTCAGCGCTGACCGAACCACGCTTGGACAGGCATACCAGACCGAAGTCATCACCGCCAACATAGCCAAGGCCGTTAGCGGTCATTGCTTCACTCAGGAACTGCTCAAGAAAGCTGTCGATGGCTTCATCAGCCAGGTCTTGCTTGAAGTTCAGGTTCAGCTCAAAACCCAGCTCCTGGAATTCATCCACGCAGAGTTTTTTGCGCAGACGGCGGGAACGGTTAGTAGCCATGGGACAATCCTCAAAAGTAATTACGCGCGGCACTTTAGCAGTTTCAGCGCCCAAGTGCCTGCCTGGAAGACGACAGGTGCGTCATCTTCGTCTTCATCCAAGCCATATTGTTTGAACTGCGCGCGCCTTTTAGTTGGACGCGTGTTCAGCGAAGCCCATTAAACTACCGCTTGTTTCGCTCATCGTGGCCAGCACAACAGCAGAAACTATCGCCGCGCCTCAGCCAATCGGGCATAGCTGCAATTAAAGTCCTGTTAATCAAGAATCTGGGCGCTCAGCCAGGGCCATCCTGGGGCATAATCATTCTCATAATCTAAATCTGCGAATTTTGCTTCGCACTGTCTATTTCCCCTCAACAGGAGGGTATCTACCCATGATCAAATCATTGCGTCGCCTGGCACTGGCCAGTCTCTTGTTACCGGTGTGTTTACCTCTGGCAGCAGCCAATGGCGTGTTATCCAACAAAGTTCAGCAATCACTGAAAGCCAACAAGATCAGCAGTCAATCCTTGGCTGTCGCCTTGGTGCCGCTCAATGGTCCCGGAAATAGCAACTTTGTGAATGCCGATATTTCCGTTAACCCAGCCTCAACCATGAAGCTGGTCACCACCTACGCGGCACTGGAATTGCTCGGCCCCACGCATAAATGGAAAACCGAGTTCTTTACCGACGGCCAGCTAAAAGACGGCGTGCTAAACGGTAATCTTTACCTTAAAGGCGGCGGTGATCCCAAGCTGAACATGGAGCGCCTGTGGCTGATGATGCGCGACCTGCGCGCTAATGGTGTGCTGCAGGTTAACGGCGATCTGGTGTTGGACCGCAGTCACTTCGTGCAACCGCAATTGCCCGAGTTCAACGATGACGGTGGCGATGCCAACAAGCCGTTTCTGGTCACGCCCGACTCCCTACTGGTCAACCTCAAGGCGTTGCGTTTTATCGCCCGCACCGAAGGCGGCAAAGCCTTTATTGCGATTGAGCCACCGATTGCCAGCATTCGCATCGACAACCGCCTCAAAGTCCTGCCTGCCGCCAAATGCCCAGGCTGGCCGGACGTGCGTTATAACCCGGTTACTGAGTTTGACGGCACTACGGTGATCGTCACCGGGCAACTGCCCAATGGTTGCAGTGCGCAAACCTACCTCTCCTTGCTCGACCACCCGGGTTACGCGGCCGGTGCCATTCGCGCAATCTGGCAGGAGTTGGGCGGCAGCATCATGGGCAAAGACCGTCTGGCACCGGTGCCGGAGAATGCGCGTTTACTGGCACGGGCCTTTTCTCCGGATCTGACCGAAATCATCCGCGACATCAATAAATTCAGTAACAACACCATGGCGCGTCAGCTTTACCTGAGCCTGGGCGCGCAGTTCCGTAACTCCGCTGACCAGGATGACAGCAAGGCCGCGCAGCGCGTAATCCGCAGTTGGCTGGCACGCAAGGGTATTACTGCTCCCCATCTGGTGATTGAGAACGGTTCAGGTCTGTCTCGCGACGAACGCGTCAGCGCACGAGAAATGGCTGCCATGTTGCAGGCAGCTTGGAAGAGTCCCTATGCCGCCGAGTTCATGGCTTCACTGCCGCTGGTAGCAATGGACGGCACGATGCGCAAACGCCTGCACCGCACCCCCTTGGTTGGTGAAGCACGGATCAAAACCGGCACGCTCAACAACGTGCGCGCCATCGCCGGTTACAGCCGCGACAGCAACGGCAACAGTTGGGCCGTGGTGGCCATCCTCAACGACCCACGTCCATGGGGAGCTTCGTCGATTCTTGATCAGGTACTGATCGACCTCTACCGCCAGCCAAAACCAAAACTCAGCGCCCAGCGCTGAGTCACCCGCCGCGGCGTCTGCATGACGCCGCTTCTTCGCCGCCCTCAGTTCAACAACAGGCCATGCTGCATCGGCTGAGCAACAAGTTTAAGCGAGGGCGACGCTCCAGATAGAAGAGCAATAAGCGCCAACAGGCCTGTTGCAAGAGCAGGCTTGAAGGGCGGCGTGCATCAGGGCAAAGTGGCAGAAGAACACGGAGCATGGTTGGGCTCCGGATAAGAATAATGAGAGTGCGAAATGCCTCGGCTATACCTCGCGGTGATGCTCTTCTGCTTAATTGGACCGGCGTGGGCCTTACAGCCCGCAACGCTGGACAGCAGCGACTTGCACCTGTCACTCGGCCCTGCGATGGCCTATCTCGAAGACCCCAGAGGTGAATTGAGCGTTGAAGAGGTCCGCGAGATGGACGATCAACGCTTCACCCCAGTCAACGGCGAACATGCCAATTTGGGCAAAAATGAATCCGTCTGGTGGTTCAAAGTTCAGCTCAACAACACCCTCAACCGCCCACTGGCCGGCTACCTGGAGGCCAACTACCCGCTGCTCGACCACCTGCAAGTGTTTCTGCTTGGTGCTGATGGCGCTTATTACATGCAGGAGAGCGGCGACCAATACGCGTTTTCTCAACGCCCGGTCAAGGTCCGTAACTTCTGGTTCCCGCTGGAATTGGCCCCGGGCGAGAGCACCCTGCTGGTCAGGGTCAACACCACCAGCACGATCTACCTGCCGCTGTATTTCAGCACCTACCAGGCCAGCGCTGTGGCCCAGGAAAACCTCATGGGCATCAACGGCGCGTTCTACGGCGTGCTGTTTGCGATGTTCTGCTACAACCTGTTCCTGTTTATTTCCCTGCGTGAAGCCGCGTACTTCTGGTACCTGATTTACAACCTGAATATGGTGCTCTTCGCCGCCAGTTTTGACGGCATGTTGTTCAAGCTGCTGCCGGAGCACGTCGGCATGCAGTCGGTGAGCATCTACATCCTGATGTTTATTCACTGCTTGACGGCCACCCAGTTCAGCCGCCACTTCCTCCACACCACTCAATATTTCCCACGTTTGGATATGGGCCTGAAGCTGTTCATGTTGCTGGTGGCCGGCTGCTTGCTGTCGGTGCCACTGATTGGCCTGCAAGCATGGAATATTCTCGCCAGCCTGACGGTGCTGGCCGTATCGCTGGTGTTGCTGCTCAGCGGTGCCTACGTCTGGCGCAAGGGGCTGCGTTACGGCTCCTATTACATCCTCGCTTGGGGCGTGCTGCTGGCTTCGTTTATTGTCGCCACATCCGGCTCACTGGGTGTTGAACTGTTTGGTCTGTATGGCTCAGCGGTGGTCAAAGTCGGCGTCACCATCGAGTTGATCACCCTGTCGATTGGCTTGGCCGACCGCATCAACCTGCTCAAAGAAGAAGGCTTCCAGTCGCGTCGTGCGGCCGAGCAAGCAGGTATCGAGAATCAGGCCAAGAGTCGCTTTCTAGCGAAGATGAGCCATGAAATCCGCACCCCACTCAATGGCGTGCTGGGCATGCTGCAACTGCTCAAGGAAACCTCACTGGATCGCAGCCAGCGATTCTATGTCGACACCATCTCCAGCTCCGGCAGCTCGCTGATGGCCGTGATCAACGACATCCTCGACTACGCGCGCATCGAGTCCGGCAAGCTCAACCTGGAAGACATTGAATTTGATCTTGAAGAACTGATTTCAGAAACCCTCAGTCTGTTTACTGGCCAAGCCTTGGATAAACGCCTGCGATTGTATGTGAGCCTGGAAAACGGCATACCTCGGCGCACCACCGGAGATCCAACCCGGCTCAAGCAAGTGCTGATGAACCTGCTCAGCAATGCCCTCAAATTCACCGATGAAGGTCATGTGGCGTTGAACGTCAGCCGCCGCAATGATTCGCAAGGCAATGCGCACCTGATTTTTGCCATCAGCGACAGTGGCATCGGCATCAGTGATCAAGCGCTTAGCCAGCTGTTTGAGTCCTTCGCCCAAGGCGACTCAAGCACCACCCGCCGCTACGGCGGCAGCGGTCTGGGCTTGGTCATCAGCAAGGAGTTGGTGGAAATGATGGGGGGGCGCATCGAAGTGCAAAGCACATTGGGCCAAGGCACGCGGTTTGCCTTCGATGTGCCACTCAAAGACGTAGCCATTGCCGCTGACCCACTCTACGAATTGCTCAAAGGCCGCACAGCGCTGCTCACCTCCCTAGACGGGCTGGGCCTCGATGCGTTGAGTCGAACGCTGGGCCGCTGGGGCATGCGCACCGAGCGCTGTCAGAATCCGGAAACCCTGCACAGCTACCTGCAAGAATTCGCTTCACCGCCATTGCTCGTACTCATGGCTCCATGGCCGGGCAGCATTCAGCACTGGCTTGATTCCCTGCAGCCACTGCTGCAACCCGGCCAGCGCGTATTGTTGCTTTGTGCGCCCGAACAATGCCGGCAACTGCCCAACCCGGAACATCTGCGCGTGCTCGGCCTACCTCAACCTCTGGCCATCAATGCCTTACGTGACGCCTTGCTAGAGCTTTACACAGAGCCACGCAGCAGCACCATTGAGCCCGTCGCACTGCCGCTCAAGTACGCAGCACGCACGCCATGCATTCTCGTGGCCGAAGACAACACGGTTAACCAGCTAGTGGTGCAGGGCTTTCTAAAAAAACGCGGCTATAACGTGCGCCTCGTCACTAACGGGCTGGCAGCGCTGACTGAATACCAACGCGACCCGAGCGCCACACAGCTGATCCTGATGGACTGTGAAATGCCGGAAATGGACGGCTTCGAAGCCACACGCCAGATCCGTCGCCTGGAGCGAGAACATAACCTTGCAGCCGTGCCCATCATCGCGCTTACGGCGCACATCCTCGATGAGCATCGGCAACACGGTGCACAAGCCGGCATGAATGACTTCCTCGGCAAACCGCTGGACAGCAACATGCTCTACAGCACCCTGGAAAAGTACCTAACAGCCAGGCCATAAGACACATGGCCAGCCGGCTCAGTGCGCGTTAGCATCGCCGCTGAACTTTGGAGTACCTGCCGTGCTGATACCCTATGACTTGCTGGAAGCTGACACCCTCACTCGCCTGATTGAAGATTTCGTCACCCGCGACGGCACTGATAATGGTGATGAAACGCCCTTGCAGATACGCATTGAGCGCGTGCGCAAAGCCCTCGGCAATGGTCAGGCAGTGATTGTGTTTGATGCCGACAGCCAGCAATGCCAGTTGGCCCTCAAGCGCGACGTACCCAAGGAATGGCTCGACGCCCTTGAAGACGCCGACCGTTGAGGACAACCTGAGCGTCAAATAACCAACGTCAAGATGTTTCAGCAGCGCCGCTGTAAGCTGAACGCTACACTGCGTCTATTATTCCAATCATCCGAGCCCTGCATGCCTCAGTCGTCGCCTATGAAGCATCAACGATCGCTGATCGTCGTGCTGCTGGTTTTGCTTAGCTGTGGCTTTTTGGCTACATCCTTGGTCAGTTATTACACGGCTCTGAACTCAATCCGCGACGGCATCATCAATACCGAATTGCCGCTTACTTCGGACAATGTCTACTCGGAAATCCAGAAAGACCTGGTTCGCCCCATCCTGATTTCGTCAATGATGTCGCGTGATACCTACGTACGTGACTGGGTGATCGCCGGAGAGCAGGATGCCGAACAGATCACTCGCTACCTGCGCGAAGTGCAGGAACATTACGGCACGGTCACCAGCTTCTTTGTCTCCGAAAAAACCCTCACCTATTACCAGGCTAAGGGCATTCTCAAACGCGTTAAAAAGATGAGCCGCGCGACGCTTGGTATTACCGTGTGCGGATTCCACGCTGACTCGGACACCCATTCCACGCACATCCGGACAGTGATTCCACGCTGATCCGGACACTCATTCCACGAGCATCCGGACACCG